>JACQCD010000002.1 GCA_016201825.1 Nitrospirota bacterium
CGCGGGCTTGGGTCCAGGTTGAGCCAGTGCGCAAGAAGCTGGTGCAGCCGAGTTTGGCCTTGAAATCCATGTAGTCGCGGAGAGGTTCCTTCAAGAAGCTGACGAAATTGGCGCTGTGCGGAGAATTCATGCCGCGCCTTCTGTTCGTTCTTGTTCGGGCGGGATCAGGAGATTGGCGTAATTGTCGGCGACTTCGCGCAAGCCCTTGGCCATCTCGTCGACGCGCTTCGGGGTCAGCGTGAGGCGATCCACGAACGCGGCGTTGCGCCCGTCGCGCCGGGCCGCCTCCACGTCGCGGGCGTTCGCCGCGACCAAGTCGGCGGCGTGCGCCGACACCGCGTCGGCCATCGCGCGCAGCGCGCGGTTCTTCACCGCGGTCGACAGCACGGCGAGCATCGCCGCCGCGGTCTTCGCCGCCCGGGCTTTCTCCGTGATGTGTGCGATGAGGTCAGTCATTGGTCTGACCGGTCAGACGCGTCCGACACGACCGCCAGATTATCGCGGTGGATCACTTCGTCATAATATTTGTATCCCAGGCGTTTTTCAATCTCGGAGGTTTTCAGCCCCTGAATCCGCGCCACCTCGGCCGCGCCGTAATTGACCAGGCCGCGCGCCACGGTGTGCCCGCGCGCGTCCACGCACGCCACCGCGTCGCCCGCCTCGAACTTGCCGGAGACCTTGGTGATGCCGGAGGGTAGCAGGCTCTTCTTGCCGTTGACCACGGCGTGGACCGCGCCCGGATCGAGCCACAGCGTCCCCGAGACCCTCACCGCGTGAGCGATCCAGTGCTGACGGCTATTCAAGCGTTCGGGCCGCGGAAAGAACAGCGTCCCCACCGGCTCGCCGCGCAGCGCGCGGGTGAGCGCGCCAGCGCGGCGCCCGTCGAGGATGAGGGTTGCGGCTCCGTAGGCCGCCACGCGTTTGGCCGCGCCGACCTTCGACGCCATACCGCCGGTCCCCTCCGCCGCGCTCGCCCCGCCCGCGATCCGCTCGATCTCGGGTGTCACGCGCGCCACCTCGGCCAGCCGCGTCGCGTTCGGATCGCGCCGCGGGTCCTGAGTGTACAAACCGTCCACGTCCGAGAGGATCGCCAGCGCGCGCGCGTCGATCAGGCCGAGCACCAGGCTGGCCAGCGTGTCGTTGTCGCCGAACTTGATCTCGTCCACCGCCACCGTGTCGTTCTCGTTGATGATCGGGATGACGTTGAGGTCGAGGAGGGTCAGCAGCGTGTGGCGGGCGTTGAGGAAGCGCGCGCGTTGTGCGAGATCGTCGCCGGTCAGGAGGACCTGCGCCACGAGCCGGCCGTGCCGCCCGAACGCTCGTTCATACGCCCACATCAAACGGCTCTGCCCCACTGCGGCCGCCGCCTGCTTGAGCGGAAGACTCTTGGGGCGCTCCTTCAGGCCCAGCGGCGCCAGGCCCGACGCGATCGCACCGGACGAGACGATCACCACTTGATACCCGTCGGCGGCGAGCGCCGCGCACTCGCGGGCCAAGAGGCCGATCCGGCGCGTGTTCAAGCCCCGCGCGTGGGACGCAAGCACCCCGCTCCCGATCTTGACAACGACGCGGCGAACCCCGCTCAGGACCGCACGGCGATCGAGGGGCGTGGTCACGTGGCGGCCTGGGGTGAGGACGCCTGCGCCTCGATCCGAGTTCCGACCGCGCGCAACAGCTCCGGGACGCCTTCGTGGGTGACGGCGGAGATTTCGAAGTACGGCCATCTCTGCTCGGCGCAGAACGCGCGAAGCACCTCTCTCCCCTCGCCCGCGGCGTCGATCTTCGTCGCCACGACGGCGAAGGGTTTGGCGATCAGGTCCGGGTTGGTCAGGGCCAATTCTCGGCGGACGGCTTGCAGGTCGTCGACCGGGTGACCGCCGCCCATGTCGGACACGTCCACCAAGTGCAGGAGGTACGACGTGCGTTCGATGTGACGCAAGAACTGAAAGCCCAACCCCTTGCCCTCGTGGGCCCCCTCGATCAAACCCGGGATGTCCGCCGCGACGAAGCTGCGCCCCTCGGCCCACGTCACGACCCCCAGCGAAGGCGTCAAGGTCGTGAAGGGATAGGCTCCGATCTTGGGGCGCGCCGCGGAGATCGCCGCCAGCAGCGTGGATTTGCCGGCGTTCGGCAACCCCACGAGCCCCACATCGGCCAAGAGCTTTAATTCCAAGATCAGCGTGCGCTCGGCCCCGGGGGTGCCGGGCTCGGCAATGAGCGGCGCCTGGCGGGTCGGCGTCGCGAAGTGTTGGTTCCCCCGACCGCCGCGGCCGCCGCGCGCGACCGTCACCGCCTGGCCATCGGCCGTCAAGTCCGCCAGCACGTCGCCCTGCGCTTCATCCCGAACGATGGTCCCCACCGGCACGGAGATGATGAGGTCCTCCCCCGACTTCCCCGACTGATCCTTGCCACGCCCGGGCTCGCCGCGTTGCGCGAGATACTGCTTGCGATAGCGCAGGTCGTGCAGCGTCCGGAGGCGGGAATCGGCTTGCACGATCACATCTCCGCCGTGTCCCCCGTCGCCGCCGTTGGGCCCGCCGCGCGGCACAAAGGCCTCGCGACGAAAGCTGATGCAGCCGTCCCCGCCGTCGCCGGCCTTGGCGTGGATCGTGATGTAATCGATGAACATAGAATGAGGGGCCGACTGAAACGGGACCCCGTGGCGGGGTCCGCCGACCCCGATGAGGAAACTAGGCGGAGGCGGGATAGACGCTGATGCGCTTGCGGTCGGCCCCTTGCCCTTCAAATTTCACCACGCCGGCGATCTTGGCGAACAGCGTGTCGTCGCTGCCACGGCCGACGTTGAGCCCCGGGTGGAATTTAGTCCCGCGCTGACGCACCAAGATGGAACCGGCCGTCACTACCTGACCGCCGAACCGCTTCACGCCCAACCGCTGCGCGTTGCTGTCCCGCCCATTCGACGTCGAACCCTGTCCTTTTTTATGCGCCATGGTTGATCCTTAACCGTCGACCGCCGTCAGGCAGCGGCGATGTTGGTGATTTTGATCGTGGTCAGATACTGCCGGTGTCCGTTCGTCCGCCGGTAGTTCTTCCGCCGTTTCTTCTTGAACACAATGATCTTCTTGGCCCGAGTCTGCGCGACCACTTCCGCCGCGACTTTCGCGCGCTCCACGAACGGCGTGCCGACCACCAGCCCGCCGTCACCCTGAACCGCGAGCACGCGGTCGAACTCGATCGTCGCGCCCACCGGCCCAACCAGCCGCTCGACCTGCACCACTTCCCCCGGGACCACCCGGTACTGCTTCCCACCCGTTTCGATCACCGCGTACATATTGGACACTCCGTTTCGTAAAAGACCGGGTTTTGTATCATGTTGGGCTCTGACTTGTCAAGCAGCCGACGAACCGAATGCGGTGCTTAGGCCGACCCGCGTGCGCTGGTGACCGGCCACGGCCCACCGCAGCACTTCTTGAACTTCTTCCCGCTCCCGCACGGACACAGGTCATTTCGGCCGACCCTGGGACGTACCGCCGACTCGGGCTCCGGAGTATCCTGTTCGAGAAGCACCTGAAAGATGGCGCGTCCCAAGTGGGCATATCTGTCCATCGAGTCGGGGAAGAGCATCACGACCGTTTCGGCGAGACGCTCCAGGCTCGTCTCCTTCTTGGCCTCCTTAAGATAGGCCTGGGCGAGCTTGGGGGACGCAAAAAAGGTG
This sequence comes from Nitrospirota bacterium, assembly GCA_016201825.1. GTDB lineage: Bacteria > Nitrospirota > Nitrospiria > 2-01-FULL-66-17 > 2-01-FULL-66-17 > 2-01-FULL-66-17. The sequence goes on from JACQCD010000002.1 coordinate 3,677, forward strand.
AGGACCATCAGGATCGCGCCCAGCTCCTGGTCGAGCTCGGCGGGCGTGCATTCGTCCCAGAGTTCTTCGACATAACCGTGCCCAGCGGCGAACCCTCGCGCCCACTGGCTGAGGGGCGCATCGGCATCGAGGTTATCCAGCGGAGTCGTTCGGATCTCGCACTCCGGCGGCAAAGCCGCACTTCCCTCCACCCCTAGGCGGTTGCACACGTTGAAGAGTGCCATCATCGCCTCAAGGACCTCCATCGCTTCGTCCCGCGTCCCGTAGTTGGCGTCCTGGTCGTCGAACACCATCGGCAACCACTCCGAGGGCGGCACCAACTCCGGCGCGCACGCGATGCTGAAGAGAAATCCCGCGAGGTGCGGGTAGGTCATCGTGCCCTTCGGGCGCTGGGTCGCCGCCAGGAAGCGGCGCAGGAGGGCCGCATGGGCTTTCGTGAATTCGGGGATCGCGTTCATCATCGCTCGGCCGTCGTCTTGGGGGTTGAGACACGCATCAGGATTTATTATGAAGCAGCCGCCCGGAATCTCCCGCCAATGGCATCGAGTAAAATCGCACCTGAGCCATGGTGAAAACCAGCCTGGCCCCTTTTCTTTCCCAAACAGATGGACGATGACCTCCGTGTCCGTCTGAGTCTTGAGGCGGTGCCCGCGCTCAACAACACGGTCGCCCAATGTTCGATAGTTATATGCTTCCCCGTTATAGACGATTCCAACCCGTCCATCTTCGTTATAGATCGGCTGGGCGCCGTCGGTTCGGTCCACGATCGCGAGACGCACGTTCAGGAATCCTCGGTGGCCATCGAGATGGATCCCCGTCCGGTTCGCGATGCCGGATCGCCTTGGCCATAACGTCGAGGTCGCAACGCTCGACGACCCGGTTCTCGCCTTTATAGATGATTCCTGCTATTCCACACATGCCCGGGCTTACCTTTGGGGACTTATCGCGACCGCGACGAGAACATTCTCTGGAAGAAACCGGGTCTCGACGCCCCAACAGTCGGCCCTTCCGTAACGCGCTTTCGCGCCCACACCTGAAGATTCTCACTCGCCTCTGACCTGAGGATCTCGATCCCCAGCCCGGTCAAAACCATCGTGAGGCTAGCGGCCGTGAAGTGTGTGAGATGATTCGGAAGCTCGAGGCCGTCTCGAGACGCCAACCCATTCAGAACGTCGTCTTCCCTTAGATACGGAATCTCTATAAACATCAATCCGCCCGGCCGGAGCACCTGGATCGCCCGCTTCAAAAACACGACCGGCTCATCAATGTGTTCGAGGGTATGGATCGCCACAACACAGTCGAAGCTATTCGCCTCGAACGGGGCGTCAACGAGCTTGCCGCAGAACACGTCAATTCCGAAGTGCTCGCGGCAGTAGTCCGCGCCCCCGCGACTGAGCTCGACCCCTTGCGGCTGCCATCCACGTCGCCTCGCCGCCTCAAGGAAGAACCCTACCGCCGATCCGATCTCCAGGAGTTTCCCCGGTGAGACATACCGTTCGAATCCCTTAATCAACGAGAGGTACGCTCCGATGAACTGGTCGGCAAGCGTGATATACCTTTCGCCGTTCACCTGGTAGTCATACTGTTGAACGGGGTCGTATAGTCGCTGGAAGTACTCCGGCGTCGGCCTGGGGTTCAGGACGATCAACTGACAATTCTTACAGGCCTCCAGCCGCCATTGCTCCTTCTCGACCACGAATGAGAAGCTTTCCGATCCGCACCATTGGCATCTTGAGAGACGCAAAAGGTCATCCAGGGACACCACGGTCCTCCCCTTCTTAAGACTCAGTCGCCCGTGACTTCATCAATTAATCGCTGCCATTGACAGAGATACCGATTGATGCTGAACTCCCGCATTGCCGTCCGGCGTCCTTCGAGGCCAATCTTCTTCACCACCTCGGGATGCTTAATCAAAAACGTCAGGGACCGCTGCGGGGTCTGGCTTGACTTCTTGACTTTGATTTCTTGAGAGAAGAATGACCAATTTACAAATCCTCGGGCGTTAGCCCGGTCCGCTTGGCGATACGCGCGAGCATCCGTGGGCCGATCTCTTCATTGTCGTGAAACGCGAACACGACATCCGGCCAGTCGGGTCGCGACAAGGTGCGGTGAGATCCCGACTCCCGCTTGATGCTCCAGCCGATCCGCACAAGCGCCGCCAACAGACGTCGCGCCTTGACGGCAGCCCATTGGCTCACGCCGCGCGGAAGGAGACACTCAGCAGTTCGGGAGCGGCTTCGCCGTGCTCCAATCGCTCGGCGAGTACGCGCAGGGCCAGGGCCTGCACCCGAGCCAGTGCGTCTTCCCGCGTTCGACCGTAGGCCATGACGCCGGCGAGATCAGGCACCTCGGCAATCCAGCGCCCGTCTTCTTCTTTCTCAAGTTCGATCATCAGCTTCATCGGCGAGCCCTCGGGGGAAATGGTAGCGCCAGCATAGACCTTTCAGGGGTGGGAGGTCAAGAAAGAGGGCTACATCAGACTCACCTTCCCCAACCGGCCTCTTCGTATTACAATGGCCCTGGACGCCTATGAATCGCCGTCAATTCCTCACATACCTCACCGGCCTCTCGGCCCTGCTCATCGGCCGAATCGCATTCGGGCAGCAGGAGCCGGCGCCGGCCATCGAGAAGATCCACCGCTCCGAGGCCGAGTGGCGGGCCTTGCTCACGCCCGAGCAGTTCCGGGTGATGCGACACGAAGGGACCGAGGCTCGCTTTTCCAGCCCGTTGACCCAGAAGACCGAAGCGGGCGAGTATCGCTGCGCGGGGTGTGATTTGACGTTGTTTACGTCGGAGATGAAGTACGACAGCAAGACCGGCTGGCCGAGCTTCTTCACCGTCATCCCCGGGCGGGTGGAGACCAGACGAGACTTTGCGCTGCTCTTCCCCCGCACCGAATACCACTGCGCGCGCTGCGGGGGGCACCACGGTCATCTCTTTCACGACGGCCCCCGGCCGACCAAGCTGCGCTACTGCAACAACGGCATCGCCCTGCGGTTCGTGGCCGCGGGCTGATCGCAGGCCAACGGACGATTTCCTCGGGCTGGGCTAATCGGGGCGAGGGCGTCGCTGCGCCGTGTCAAGAGCGCAGGTCCGGTGGGGGCCTTGCCTTCGGGGACCGACCGCTGTCGGAGGGACGATGGTGGTGGCGGCGGAGGGATTCGAACCCCCGGCCGAGTGATTATGATTCACCTGCTCTACCTCTGAGCTACGCCGCCAACGGAACAACCGGAAGGATCGACTCGGAAGGCCGGCACCTTCTATCACGTTTTGAACCCGCGAATCAAGCGAACCGCCCCTACGACTTGGCGCAGCGCATACCGGTATCCGCAAAGCCGAACTCCGGCCCGATGTAGAAACGGTGGGCGCTGCGGTAAAAATACGGAAGCGCGTAATGGCCGGTCCCGCCCCAGCTCGAACCGCGGAGCACCTTGAACTTCCGGCCGAAATCCTTGCTCTCGTACGTGCTGCCGGGGTAGGGTTGGTACCAATCGGCGGTCCATTCCCAGACGTTGCCCGCCATGTCGTCGACGCCGTAGGGGCTCTTGCCCTGGGGAAAGCTGCCCACCGCCGCAAGATCGTTCACCCCCGAGCCGCCCGTGTTCGCTTTCTTTTCGTCGAACTCGTTGCCCCACGGGTACTCGCGGCCGTCGGTCCCCCGGGCGGCCTTCTCCCATTCCGCCTCGGTCGGCAACCGCTTGCCGGCCCACCGGCAATACAGATCCGCATCGTACCAGTTCACGTTCGTGACCGGATACCGCTCGCGGCCGTTCGGCACGTTGCCGTCGGGCCAGCTCTTGGGCGGACGCGCCTTGGTCGCCACGACGTACTGGCGGTACTCCGCGTTGGTCACCTCGTAGAGGTCGATCTCATACGCCGGCAGTTCGACCGTCCGCTGCGGGTGCTCGTCCATGTATAGCGGCTTGGCCATCCCGAACTCGTTGCCCTTACCCTCGGTGTCGACCTTGTCGCTGCCCATCGTGAACGGTCCGGCCGGGATCTTGACCATGCCGAGGGAAACGGCCCCTTTGTCGCATCCCGCCGCCGTCGCGATGAGGGCCGCCGCGATCACGGCGCCGAGGCATCGGATCCGGCGCCTCACTTGGCGCACCGGAAGCCGAATCCGCTGTTCTTGGTCTCGCGCTTGAAGAAGCCGCGATTGAAGACCGGCGCCGAGAGACCGCAGCGGTAGAACGAGCAGTCGACGTACGAACCGCCGCGGACGACTTTGTACTGCTCGCCGTAATTGACCGTCGGATGGGTGTTCCCGGGGTACGGCAGGTACCAGCTCTCGGTCCACTCCCAGACGTTGCCCGAGGCGTCGAACAGACCGTAGGGGCTCTTCCCTTGCGGGAAACTCCCCACCGGCGTCAGGTGCCCGATCCCGCTCTGGGGCGAATTGGATTTTTTCGCGTCGAACGTGTCGCCCCACGGGAAGAGCCGGCCATCGGTGCCGCGCGCGGCCTTCTCCCATTCGGCCTCGGTGGGCAGGCGCTTGCCCGCCCACGCGCAGTACTCGTGCGCGTCGTGCCAGGTGACGTAGACCACCGGGAGCTTCTCGTCGCCCGGGGCGAACGATCCGCCGCGCCAGTGATCCGGCGGGGGATGCCCGGTCGCTTCGACGAACTTGCGATACGCCTCGTTCGTCACCTCATACTTATCCATCCAGTAAGGATGGTCGATCGTTTCAGTGTGCATCGGCCCCTCGTCCGGGTGGCGTTTGTCGTAGCCCATGAGGAACGGCCCCGCCGGGATCTGAACCATGTCGACGGTGACGGCCAAGGGCTTGTCGGCCGCCTTGGGCTTGCGGGGATGCTCGTCGATCGGGGGCAACACGCGCGTGTCCTCGCTCGTCCGCCGCAACTCGTGGCAACTGCCGCAGGTCGCGGCATCGAACGACGCCTGGTCGGCGGGATGAGTCGGAAGATGGCAGGCGCGACAGGCCTCCTGATCCCACAGGTCGCTCATGCCCGCGTGCGGATCTCCCGCCGCAGACACCCAGCCGCCACTCCCCATCGCCGCGCAGAACACGACGATCGCCGACACGCGTCGAATCACGTCGGCGAGCATAGCGGGAGGGATGAGGCGGAGTCAAGGCGAACGCCCATTGCAGCGGACCGCAAACCCCGCTAGAATGCCGCCATGACTGCACCCTCTCCACCGCAAGCGCCGGCGCCTGACTGGAACGCCGCCGCCGAGACGTTCGACCGCTGGCTGCCTTACATCCAGCCGGTGGGCGATCGCCTGATCGATCTGATCGACGTGCGTCCGGGCCATGTCATGTTGGACGTCGCCTCGGGAACCGGCGAGCCCTCGCTCTCGATCGCCCGCCGCTTCGGCGGCGTGACCGTCCTGGGCGTCGACGCCGCCCCCGCGATGGTGGAGAAGGCCGCGCAGAAGGCGGCGGCGGAAGGCCTCCGCCACGTGTCGTATCGCGTCATGCCCGGGGAGCGGCTCGAGTTCCCCGCGGATCGCTTCGACCGGATCGTGTGCCGATTCGGCGTCATGCTCTTCGACGATCCGGTCGCGGGCGCGCGCGAGATCTGGCGGGTGCTCAAGCCGGGTGGCCGGGTCGCAATCGCGGTCTGGGGCCCCATCGATCAACTCGCCTCGGTCTACCCCCTCTGGAAGCTGCTCCCTGACTTCCTCCCGCCCGCCGATCGCCCGCCCGAACCCAGGATGACGATGCTGGGCGCGCCGGGCGCGCTCGACCGCGTGCTGACCGACGCGGGGTGGACCGGGGTCACGCTTGAACCGATGACGGTCACGTACCGCTTCGAAAGTCCCACCACGTTCTGGACTCTAGCCACCGAATCGGGGCTGTTCAAGGACCTCTTACCCAAGTTCTCATGCCACGCGCTAGTCGCCTTCAAAGCCCGCGCCCTCGCCGACATCGCCACCTATCGCCACGGCGACGCGATCAATCTCCCCAATCTCGCGATTCTGGCAACAGCCGATAAACCCGCTGAGCCCTGACCCGGCCGGCCTGGCTGGCGAGAAAGTGCCGAATGCAAGGCGGAGAGAGGCTTCGCACCGGAGCGTACTGGGGCGTACGTGAGGACGCGAAGCCGAAGCGACAACGCAGCAGGCGCCGCTTTATCGGCGGCCAGGAAATATGGTAGCATCCCGCCATGTTAGACATTCGCATCCTGCGCGAGCAGCGTGACCGGGTCGAGGGCGCGTACCGCGCGCGGGGATACCAGACCGATTTGGAATCTCTCCTCCAGCGCGACGGGGAGCGCCGCCGGCTCCAGCGCGAGATCGACGCCCTCAAGCAGCAGCGCAATCAGGCCTCCGAGGCGATCGCCAAGCTCAAGCGGAGCGGGACCTCGGATGACGAGGTCGAGCGGCTTCGGACCGAGACGCAGCGCGTCGGCGACACCCTCAAGGCGCTCGAAACCCAGTGGCAGACCGTGGACGCGGAGGTCGAGGCGGCGCTGCTGACTCTGCCGAACCTCCCCCACGACTCGGTGCCGGTCGGTCGTGACGCGTCGTCCAACGTGGAGGTCCGGCGCGTCGGCGAGCCGCGCCGGTTCGGATTTGCCCCCCAGCCCCACTGGGAGCTGGGCGAGCGGCTGGGCATTTTGGATTTCGAGCGCGGCGCGCGCATCACGGGGTCGCGGTTTACGGTCTCCCGCGGCGTGGGCGCCCGTCTGGAACGGGCTCTGATGAATTTCATGCTCGATCGCCATACCACCGACCACGGCTACACCGAGGTTCTGCCGCCGTTCCTCGTGAACCGCGCGAGCATGACCGGAACCGGCCAGCTCCCGAAGTTCGAAGACGACCTCTTCCGGCTCGAGGCCGACGATTACTTCTTGATCCCCACCGGCGAGGTGCCGCTCACGAACTTGCACCGTGACGAGATCCTCGCGGAGAGCGACCTGCCGATCGCGTACGCCGCCTCCACCCCGTGCTTCCGCCGGGAAGCCGGTTCCTACGGCCGGGACGTGCGCGGATTGATTCGGCAACATCAGTTCAACAAGGTCGAGCTCGTCACGTTGACCACGTCCGAGGCGTCGTACGACGCGCTGGAGCGGTTGGTCCGCCACGCGGAAGCCATCCTGACCGCGCTCGAACTGCCGTATCGCGTGATGGCCCTTTGCACCGGCGATCTCGGCTTCGGGGCGGCCAAGACCTACGACCTCGAGGTCTGGCTGCCCGGCGAGGACGCGTACCGGGAGATCTCGTCTTGCAGCAACTTCGAGGCGTTTCAAGCCCGCCGGATCGGAATCCGGTACCGACCGGCCGGCGGCAAGAAGACCGAGTTCGTCCATACCTTGAATGGATCGGGGTTGGCGGTGGGACGGACGGTCGTGGCGATTCTAGAAAACTACCAGGAAGCGGACGGCACGGTGGTGATTCCGAAGGCGCTCCGGCCGTACCTGGGTGGCGTGGATGTCATTCGTGGCGCCTCGTAAGGGTCACGCGCGACGGATGCTGTCGAGAAGGAGAATCCCCTTGTTCAAACGGATGAGAGACTGGTTTAGAAACCTTGGAAACGCGCCGGGCGATACCACCGCCGCGACGGCATTCGGCGCGACCCGGTTGACGCTCAAGGAGCCCGCCAAGAAGCTCGTCAAATCGGATCGCACCGCCGAAGACGCCGTTCGCTACAAGGAAGAGGCCCGAATCAAATTGGACGAGGCCAAAGTGCTCGGCCTGCTCGATTCGTGGAAAATCGAGAACGACGTCCCCATCCTCTTCGTCGGACCCGCCTGGAACAACGCGGAGCCCAAGGCCAAGAAGACCTTCCTCCAACACGCCAATACGCTCTTCCTCGACGGCCAGGAGGGCTTCATCGCCTTCGACATCTACGACGCCCGCACCCAAAGAAAAATCGCCCGCTGGGGAAACTTCGAGCCGTACGTGGACTGAGTGGCATCGGCCAAGTTACCCAATAGACACAGTCGGGATTGACAGATCCCTCGCTCTACGTTCCTTTCAGCCCCTTCGCATCTTCCTCCGCCAGTTCCAAATGAGGCGCCGCCCCTTTGATCCGCTTCTCGACATGTTTGATATGTTCGGCCGCCGGGATGTCTTCCGGCCGCGTCCCTCCGATGCGCTCAATCGCCTTGCGAACTTCCTTACCCACCTCTTCGTGGGTGCGAATCGCCTGCTGCTGATCGTTGACCCGCTCCCTCGCCAGCTTGTCGCGGGCTTGCGTCATCCGGAACTGATTCGCCGCCAATTCCGTGGTCTCCATACGGTCCATCAGATTCTCTTTGACGGGGATTCCTTTTCGGGTCTTGATCGCGTCCCTGCCCAACCCGCCATACATCCCCTTATATCCCGCATCGTGAAAAATGCCGAACATGCGATCTTGGACTCCTGCTTGGCGCGCTGCTCCCGACAATGCCTTAAACTCCTCGGTCGCCTGTTTGCGGATCTCCAGGCGCTCCCGGTCCGCGGCTGACACGTCGGACAGTTCCTGGCGGCGGGTCTGAATCGCAAAATATTTCTGCGCGTGGGCGATTTCAGGTTTTCGCGGATCGCCATTTTGTGCGATCAGATAACAGGCAAATCGGGAAAGGTGATAATCTTGCACTTCCTGAATCGCCCCCTTGCCCCCTTTGATCGGTTTGCCGGCGCCGGCAAAGTGATCATCCGGCTCGTTCCCGGATTGCTGGCACGATGTCTTTGCTTTTTGAATGGCGTTCTCGAAACGCCTCCACTGGCTATAGCCCAGCAACGGCTGCAAATCTCTCGCGCTCCAATATTCCGCGCCGTGTTCGTTGCGCTGTTTGAGCTGTTCAAAAGATTTCCCTCCAGCTTCGGGGGTGAGTTCACTCATGGGCGCCTCCTTGTGCAGAAGGGGCAAGGGGGAACTGACCAGGCCTATAGGTCCACCTCGCGCAAAAATTTTGCGGCTTCCTCCGGCGGCGTCGGGTTGATGTAGAAGCCCGAGCCGCGCTCGAACCCCGCCACTTCCGTCAGCTTGGGCATGATCTCGAAGTGCCAGTGGTGGTACTCGTCGGCCTTGTCGCGCAGCGGCGCGGTGTGGAGGATGAAATTGTAGGGTGGGGTGTTGAGGGCACGGTCGAGGCGGCGCAGGACTTCCGAAAAAATCCTGGCCAGCGACTCGAAGTGGGACTTCTGGGTTTCCTCGAAGTTCGAGGCGTGGGCCTTGGGGAGGACCCAGACCTCGAAGGGAAAGCGCGGGGCGAAGGGGGCGATGCACGCGAAGTCCCCGTTCTCGCAGACGACTCGCGCTCCATCGCTGATCTCCTGTTTGAGGATGTCGCAGTAGATGCAGCGCTCCTTCTCCGCGAAGTGCTCGCGGGAGCCGTTCAACTCATCCAAGACCTGGCTGGGGATGATCGGGAGCGCGATCAATTGCGAATGGGTGTGTTCCAGCGAAGCGCCGGCCTCGACGCCGTGGTTCTTGAAGATGAGGATGTACCGAAACCGTCCGTCCTTCTTGAGATCCAGGATCCGATCGCGGTAGGCCCAGAAGGTATTTTCAAAGACTTTCTCGGACATCGCGGAAAGCGTCATCTTGTGGTCCGGCGACTCGATGATCACCTCGTGCGCGCCGACGCCGTTCATCTTGTCGAACATCCCGACGCCCTCGCGGTTGAGGACGCCCTCGATCTGCAAGGCCGGGAACTTGTTCGGCACGACCCGGAGCGTCCAGCCGGGACCGTTGGCCCGCCCCGCTTCGGGACGGTAGGCGAGGACTTCCTGCGGCGTCAACGCTTCGTTGCCGGGGCAGAAGGGACAGAGCGATCCGCGCCCGGGCAGTTCCCGGCTGACCTGAAAATCGGAGGGCCGCTTCCACCGCTCCGTCGCAATGATGACCCACCGGTCGACGATGGGGTCTTTCCGCAATTCCGGCATAGCCTCTCCCTTTTCCTCTCTAGCGTGACGGACAATTGTTGCTTCCCGTCTAGCGTGACGGACAATCGTTGACTTCCGTCACACGCTCCACATCATCGCTTCGAAATTCGCGCCCGGCACCGTAAATGCGCAGGGCCGCTTGGGCGGGTAGTGATCCAGCTCGATCCCGCCCTCGAGCACTTCCACCATGAACTCGACCCGCTCGCCCTCCTTAAGATCGAGATCGGCGAACGGCACGGCCAGCTCGACGATCTTGCGGTTCGCGGCGCGCGCCCGGGTCGGCACGACTTCCCACGAGTCTCCACCGTCGCCGGCGCCCCCTTCCGCGCGGCTCAGCGTACAGGGCACCTCGTCCGCGGCCGCGAGGGGGAACGTGAGTTTGAACGGGTGGGGAGCCAGGATCCGGCAGCAGCCGAGATACGCCCCGGCCCCATTCGTCAGCGCGGGAGAGGGATCGAGGCGGAGGTAGAAGTGGTCCCGATCGAACCCGTACCAGATGCCGGTCAGGTACGAGACGGGACAATACATCTGGGCGGCGTCGTTCCGGACCGTGTAATGGCTGGCGAGCCACCACTCGTAGAACGAGGTGGCGACCCCGTCGATGATCGGCGTGATGAAGCGGACCGGTTCGCGGATCGGCGGCTCTCCGCGATCGAGCTTGATCGGTTGCCGCAGGAACGGTGGGACCGTCTCCCCAAGCACTTGGTACACCCGGGACAGGTGACCGCGAAAGATTCGATCGAACTCCGGAGCCAGCACGCTCGAAAACTCGTCCCCGTACCACCAGAACCAGTCGCTGCCCTCCGCGGCGTACAACGCGTCCCAGGCCTGCTCAATCGCCTCGGGGGATTGTCCGGCGTCGGCCGCCCGCCCGACCAAAAACTGGCGCGTCCGGCGCAGCGAGGTCCACGCCTGGTTGTCTTCGGAGTGCCCGATCCAGATCCTGAAATTCTGATTGATCCACGACCCGCTGTGCAGACGGCTCAGCGACTGGCTGAGCGGGGCGTCGCGGACCGCCTCGCTGAGCGTGGCGGCGACCGCCCCCTGCCGAGCGGCGAGCCGTTGGTAGACCTGAGAAAGAAACCCTTTTCCACCGTCGGGATACGCTTCCCAGGGATTCTCTCCGTCCAGGATCACGGCGACCAGCGCGGCGCCGGGCTCCCGCGCGCCGATGGCCTGCGCGCGATCCACGAAATCCCGGGCCGCCGTCTCAGGCACATTTCTCGCGTAGGTGAACCCGATGAGATCCGATAAGGTTCGGTCCCGGAAGACGACGGCGACTTCGGCGCCGTTGACCGCAACGCGATAGGGCACGTAGGGAGTCGTCACCGCTTCGCCGCCGGACAGCGATCGGGCCAGAACGCCTTCGTCGGTCGCGATCCAGCGGATGCCCTGCTCGTACACCAGCGGGATGATCTCGGGGGACACCGACCCTTCGGAAGGCCAGAGCCCCGTCGGCCGCCGGCCGAAGACCCGTTCGTGCAGCGCGAGGCCGCGCACTAACTGCTCACGGGCGTCCTCCGGCACCTCCAGGCGTTGGGGCAGCCGGGCGTCGGGCTGGGCTCTCAACGCCGAATCGGAATCGACGAGCAGGGGCAGGATCGGATGATAGTACGGGCTGGTGATCAGTTCGATCACCCCGCCCTCCTGCAGCGCGCGGTAACGCGGCAGGACTTCCCCCAGCACCGCCGCTTGGGTATCGAGCACCACCCGCTTATCGTCCTCGGTAAACCGTTCGCCCTTGGTCCGCAACTCGTCGATGGCCGGAAACCTGGCGCGCGCGGCGTGGCCAAACCAGGCGAGATTGAACCACACCTGCAGGTCGAGATAGTCCTGGGTGGAGAATCGGCGCGTCACCGCGGCCCACTCCATCGGATCGACCGTCATCCCGCGCTTGAGCAGCAGGCTCCAATACCGGGCGGCAGGCTTGATCATTGAATCCCAATGCGCCATGAAGAAATGTTGGAGCACAAACACGCGATTGTGGGGGGTGAGATCGGCGGCGGGAGTCAGGGTGACGTCGCGGTAGCGGTCGGTCACGCGTCCCTCGACCAGCTCGAGCAACTGCGCCGTGAGCGACGGCGTGAAATTGAAGGTCTGCCGGACTTCGGAGAACTCTTCGGCGAGGACGGCCATGTCATAGTACGCTTTGACGCCGTGGAGCCGCACCCAGGGGAGGGGCGTGGTCATCGTGGCGCGGTCCACGTAATAGGGCTGGTGCATGTGCCAGAGAAAGGCGACGGTCGGTTGCCGGATCATCGAAGACACCCCGCAGGCGACCCGAAGGATAACAAGGCATCGGGTCGAATTCAAGGCGACGTGGATTTCACGCCGCGAATTCACTATAATGGATCTCTCGAATTTCGTCCCGGGGGACTGCGATGGAACAAGGCACCTGGAAGCTGAAGGTCGGGCTCGCCGAGATGCTCAAGGGCGGCGTGATCATGGACGTGACCACGCCGGATCAGGCCCGGATCGCCGAGGAGGCGGGAGCCGTCGCCGTGATGGCGCTCGAGCGCGTTCCGGCGGACATCCGGGCCCAGGGCGGGGTGGCGCGCATGGCCGATCCCCAGATCGTCAAGGCGATCATGGCCGCGGTCACGATTCCGGTCATGGCGAAGTGCCGCATCGGCCATCTCGCGGAGGCCCAGGTCCTCCAGCACCTCGGCGTGGATTTCATCGACGAAAGCGAGGTGCTGACCCCGGCCGATGACCACTACCACGTCGACAAGCGCGTCTTCACCGTGCCGTTCGTGTGCGGCGCCCGGGATTTGGGCGAGGCGCTCCGACGAATCGGCGAGGGCGCAGCCATGATCCGCACCAAGGGCGAGGCGGGCTCGGGTAACGTGGTCGAGGCCGTCCGGCACCTGCGGCAAATCGTCGAACAAATGCGGCGCCTTACGGTCGCGCCGCCCGAAACGTTGATGGCCGAGGCCAAGGCGCTCGGCGCACCATACGAGCTGGTCACCGAGGTGGCGAAGACGGGCAAGCTGCCGGTCCCAAACTTCGCCGCGGGCGGGATCGCGACACCCGCGGACGCCGCGCTGCTGCGACAGTTGGGCGCGGAGGCGGTCTTCGTGGGGTCCGGAATCTTTAAGTCGCTCGATCCCAAAGCTCGGGCCAAAGCCATCGTCGAAGCCGCCACGTATTACGACCAGCCCGACGTCGTGGCCCGCGTGTCAGAAAATCTGCCGGGCGCCATGGACGGCCTCGATATCCGCAAACTGGACGAGAAGGAGCTGCTCCAAAGTCGCGGATGGTAGCGTCGGCGAGGCTCCGCATCGGGGTCCTGGCCCTACAAGGAGACGTCGATCCCCATTGCGCGGTGCTCGACCGTCTCGGCGCCCTTCCGAGCACGATCAAGTCGGTGGGCGACCTCGATCGCATCGACGGCCTCATTCTCCCGGGGGGTGAAAGCACGACGATCGGCCTGTTGCTCGCGAAGAGCGGGATTGGCGCGGCTATTCGAGAACATTACCGTCGGCGCGCCCTGCCGCTCTTCGGGACGTGCGCGGGGTTGATCCTCCTCGCGAAAACGATCGAAGAGACTCCCGACCAGCCCCACCTTGGCTTGCTCGACGTCACCGTCCGCCGCAACGCCTTCGGGCGACAACGCGACAGTTGTGAAACCGTCGTCCCCGTGCCCCTCTTCGGCCCGGAACCGCTCCGGGCGATGTTCATCCGCGCGCCGCTCATTGTGGGAACGGGGCCGAACGTCGAGACCCTCGCCCGCTGGCGCGATCACGCGGTTCTGGTGCGCGAGGGATCCATCCTGGGCAGCGCGTTCCATCCCGAGCTGACCAACGACGAACGGGTGCATCGCTATTTTCTCGACCGCATCGTCACCCTCCGATCCCCGTCCTGAGGTCGGGGATCTCGCCTCCGGCAATGACCGCTGCTCCCGGGTTGACAGCCCTATCCGGCCTGTGATAAAAGTTTGCTCCTTATCGGGACGGTCTCAAACACACTCCCCACTCACACATGCTCCCCCGATCGAAACCCGCCGCCGCTCATCCTCGGCAGGCTGATTCCAAACGGCTGCGGATGCTCGTAGTCAACACGAGCACCCAGTTGCCGCTCGCGTTCGCCGACGAATCCGAAACCGGCGTGGCCGTCACCCGTAAGCGATTGGCGCAGGTTCCTCCGGCGGATGAAATCCGCTATGGGATGATCGTCGCCGAGACCCCGTCGGAATGGGACAAAGACGGGGCACGTCTACGGCGGTTGATCGAGGCCAAGCCCAAAAGCTACGTGATTATCGCACCGGCCGCGCTCTTGCAGCAGACGGCCGCCGAGATCCAAGCCGTCGGCCGCTCCCTCTCGTCCTCTCCTCGGCCGCGGACCGCGCCTCATCCCCAACCGGCTTTAACAGCCTCCGAGGGCCCGGACGGAGAGTTCCTGGACGGCTTCGTTCAGAAAAAGCTCCGCTCGTTCGTCCGCTCGTTCAGCGAGAGCGGCGGCCGAGACCTTTACGGATTTTTGATCACGGAAGTGGAGCGGCCACTGATCGCCTTCGCCCTCGAAGCCACCGGGGGCAACCAGCGCCGCGCGGCCGAACTGCTGGGAATGAACCGCAATACGCTCCAGAAACTGATCAAGAAATACAAAGTCGCGGTCGTCAAAGCCGCAAAATCCCGCGGCCGATCGCGCCGCGCGTAAGCGTTCCGCCGACTCCGGCTCGTCCCCCGCTTACCGCTTCAAGAGCCCTTTGAGCATGTCTCGCGGCGTCTTCCCGTTTTGCTGGGGCTGATCTAAGAACTCACGCAGCGCGTCCTTCGCGCGCTCTCGCAACCGCTGGCCCGTTTCACCCGCAAGCGCGGACCGATCCAACGCCACCTCTGGCTTGGGCAGTCGTCCCGACAGCAGGATCGGGATCGAGAGTTGACCGTCGCTGCCGACCAACACCGAACCGATGGCGGTCTTGGCCCATCCGCCGGCCGATCGCTGGGGCACGCGCACCCGCGCCCGCACGTTGACCGACGTATCGAACCCGATCACGCCGCTCGCGGTCGCGCCGTAGGCGCCGGCCGACAGGCCCACGTCCTCCAGGTGAAGCGAGCCGTCGCGGATCTCGATCGCGGCCGCCAGACGCTGGAACGGCGTGTCGGGCCGCTCGGCGACCGGGCTCAGTCCCGGCGCGTCCGCCGCCTTCAGCACGTCCTGCACGATATTAAAGGTCCGGAACGCTCCGTCGGTGATCGCCACCTCCCCCTTCCCCGCAAGCGTCGGCGCAAGCTCTGCCCACGTCGACCCGGAGCCCGCGAGGGCCAGTCGGCCCTTGAGCCGCCCGGTCATGAATGCCTTCAGGGACGTCCACCGCGCAAGGACGTCGGCCGCATCCAGCTTGTCCACTCGGGCGTCCAGATCGAACGTCGGGGCCGCGGAGAACGGATCGAGGCGACCGGCCAGGAGGGCGGTCCCGCCGTGCACCCCCGCCGTGATCTCGTTCAGCACCAGCGCGCCCCGTTCAAGAAGCACGCTGCCGCTCACGTCGTGTAGCTCAGGCCACGAGGGGCCCATGACCCGTTTGGCGTTCAGGTTGAAGCGGATCGAGGCGGCGCGCAGCACGGGAGGAAGACCGAACGCCGAGGCGCCGGCCGATTCGGTCTCCGCAGTCGGTGCGACCGGATGGACTGGGGCCGCGCTTGGCAACGAACCGGCGGCGGGAGCGGCCGGTGGAGCGGCCGCGGTCAACGGCGGCGCCATCTCGGCCAGATCAAGTCGGGACGAAGACAGGGTGAGCGCTCCGGTGGGCGACGCGAGACCGGCGAGCCCTCCCTGGACGGTGAGATCCGACTCCCCGACGCGCATCGCGAGCCGAGGAATCGTCACCCGATCCTGGGAGAGGGTGAGTGCGCCGGTCACGTGTTCGACCGGACGCGCCCATTTCTGGAGCGCGACGCGGACATCGGTCAGCCTCACCATGGCGGTATATGTCGGTGACCGAGGCGGATCGAGCTTCCACGAAGCTTCGAGATTCGCACGTCCTGCAACGCCGCCCTTCGTCAACGCCGGCACGAGCCGTTCCCACCCACCCACGTCCGCATCGCCGGTTGCCAGCGTCCCCTCCGCGCTGACGTGGTCACCCACTTCAACGTTCGCGGTCCCACGGGCTTCGACGGTGTGGAGGCGCAGCGTCACCGCGGAAAGCGCCACCCGCAACGGTTCCCCCGGGCGGCGGCTCAGCGTGCCGGTCACGGCAGCCGAGAACGGGGTGTGTTCGGGTTTGAGAAACCAGGTCCCATACGTCACGCGTCCGGCATCCAACTCGATCCGCCCGTCGACCGCGAACCGGCCCCCATCGGGGCGGATCGCCAACGCCAGCGCCCCCGGACCGGTTAACGCGAGATCCGGCGGGATCGTGGGAACGAACCGCTTTGCGATGGCGAGAATCTGGGCGAGGTCGAGCCGTTCAGACCGGACGGAGACGGCAAGGCTCCCCCCTTCCCTCTTCCCGGTGACCGCAAGCCGGCTGTCGCCCATCCCGATCTGGAGATCGAGCGCTTCCGGCCACAGCGTGTCACTCAACGGACCGGCCGTCCCCTTCAACGACAGCGGGAGATCGCCCCCTTCGAAGCGCGTCTTGACGTCCACCGCAAGCGTCTTGCCGACCGCCAGATTCTCCAACAAGGCGTCGAGATGGTCGAATCCATACCGAGTGGGGGGGCCCGCACCCGAGCGATCCTCGTAGATGACCGATCCCTCGTCGATCACGAGATCGGCCAGCGAGAGCGCGGCCAACGCGGTGCCGGGGGCTGGAGCCACTGGTTCCACGGTTCCGCTTGCCTCCGCCGAAACGTTGACGACTTCTGCGGGATTACGCACCAGTCGGAGTTGGGGACGGATCAGCGCGACCTGTCGGACCTCCAAGCGTCCCCGGAACAGCGGAAAGAGTCGGACGCGGATGCGAACCGACTCGACGCGAAGCAGGGGCTCCCGGCCGACCGCAGGCTCGTCGTGGATCACGAGCCCTTCGATGCGGGCGCCCAATCCGGTCAGCAGCGTCAACTCGATCTTCTCGACCTCGACCCGGCGGCCTATGGCCGATTCGACGACGGGTAGCCACCGGTCGCGGTATCGATTCAGATCGACGAAAAACGGGACCACGGCGAGAACACTCACCAGGACGACCACGACGATCGCAGCCCCTCCCAGCAGGCGCACCCTCGACCACCGGGCTCGCGGCCGGCGGCTCACCTGATCCCGGAAGCTATGGGAGGCGGTGGTGTTGGGTGGGAAACCACTCGGTCACTCGGGGGCGACACGGTCCAGCCCCGCCCGGGCTTCGACGTTGTTGGGATCGACTCCGAGGACGTCGCGGTACGCGGCGCGCGCGCGGGTGCGATCCCCCACGCCTTCGTAGGCCTGCCCCCGCAAGAGCGCGATCCGCCAGAGCCATTCGGGGTCGTCCCCAACCAACCGGGCCACTCGGTCCCCATACACCAACGCTCCGCGATAGTCGGCCTGGCGGAGCTTCGCCTCGCCGAGCGCGAGGTTCGCGTGGGGACTCGACGGCGCCAGCGCAAGGGCCTTCTGGAACGTGGCGATCGCCGCGCCGGTTTGGCCGAGCGCGAGCTGCTGTTTTCCGTCCTCCACGAGATGGTACGCGGCAACCACCTGCGGGCTCGCGGCTGCCGCGAGCGGAATCGGTTGGTCCGCGGTCGAGAGAGGCTTGACGGCACACCCCCAGAGCGCGACCCACACAACGGCCGCCGTGATGGAGCGGACCGCGATACGCCGCGAGCCGGCGGTCATCCCAGCACCCGGCGCAACCACCACAAGAACCGCGGTCCGCCGTGGTCGCCGCACCACCCCGTTGGTTCGGTCCCCGCTAGAAACGCCTCGGTGATGGCATCGGGGCACTGGCGGTTGCTCAGCAGACCGCTCGCGGGGTCCACTTGGCGGAGGACGATCCCGGGCGGCGGCGTGAAATCGGTCGGGGGCTCTCCCTCGGTCACGCGTCGCATGACATCCGTCCAGATCGGCAGCGCCGCTTGGGCACCCGTCAACTGGAGCGGCCGGTTGTGATCGAAGCCGACCCACACCAGAGCCAGGGTGTCCGGCGTATAGCCGACGAACCAGGCGTCCCGGAAGTCACTGGTGGTCCCCGTCTTGCCGGCCACCGGCCGGTCGAACCCCAGCGCCCTCACCCCCCGCCCGGTCCCCCGCTCCACGACGCCCTGCAACAGCGAGGTGATCAGGTACGCCTCTTCCGGAGAGACGACCTGTTCGACCGCAATCTCCTTACGGCTGAGGACCCGGCCATCCTGATCCATCACGGCCTTGATCACCAAGGGTTCGGTCTTGGTGCCGAAATTGGCCACCGCGGCGTACGCCCCGGCCAATTCCAACGGGATGACTTCCGAGGTGCCCAAGACTAACGACGGAACCGCTTGCAGCGGCGTCGTGATGCCCAGCGCCCTTGCGGTTGCGATCACCCGCTCGACGCCGATGTCTTGGGCGACTCCGACGGCGGCCGCGTTGAATGAGTATTCCAAGGCGGTCCGCAGCGTGACCGGACCGTGGTACAGTTTGTCGTAATTTTGCGGCGTCCACGACCGCCCGTTGGTCACGACCGTCAATGGAGCATCTTGCACCACACTCACCGGCGTGTAGCGCGGCGACCCTGTTTCCCCATCCCTTCGCAACGCCGCAAGATACGCGAGGGGCTTGAACAGCGAGCCGGGTTGCCGGTGCGCCTGGGTCATCCGATTGAACTGGGTTTCCGCGTAATCCCGACCACCGATCAACGCCCTGATGTAGCCGGTCTGCGGCTGTATGACGATCACGCCACCCTCGAGCGGGTCATCACCTTTCGGGATACGCCGTTCGATCGCCGCAATCCCGGCGCGCAACGCCTCCTCGGTGTTGCGTTGCGCCTCGACATCAAGACTGGTGAAGACCCTCAGCCCCTCCGAGGTCAGGACGTCGCGGGAATAGAGGCGCTCCAGTTGCTCGCGGACGACGTCCACAAAATAAGGCGCCCGGACGGCGGCTCGCGCTTTCGGGCGGGTCGGCACCGGCTCCGCCAAGGCCTCGCGCGCCTCATCGGCATCGATTTTCTTTAACGCGAGCATCCGGTGGATCACGCGATCTCGCGCGGTGCGCGCTCGGTCGGGGTTGATCTGCGGGTTGTACGCGCGGGGGGATCGTATCATGCCGGCGAGCAGGGCCGCTTCGGGCAAGGTGAGGCGCTCGACATCCTTGCCGAAGTACAGCCGCGAGGCCTCTCCGACGCCGTACACGCCCATCTCGCCGCGCTGACCGAGGTAGATCTCGTTGAGGTAGGCCTCCAAGATCGCACGCTTGTCGTATCGCGCTTCTAAGATAACGGCCATGATCGCTTCGGTGATCTTGCGATAGAGGGTCCGCTCCTGGGTCAAGTAGAAATTCTTCACGAGCTGCTGCGTCAACGTGCTCCCGCCCTGGGTGAACTCGCCCTCCTTCAGGTCGGTCCAGATCGCTCGGGCGATCGAGCGTGGATCGATCCCCCAGTGCTCGTAAAACCGCGCGTCTTCGACGGCGAGAATGGCGTCGGTCAGCACGGGCGGCACGTCGCCCAAGCGGACCAATCGACGCCCCTCCCAACTCTCGTCGAAGAGGCCCGCGATCACTTCCGGTTCGAGATCAACGCTGGTCAGCGGGGCGTTATCGGGCAGGCGAATCAACCGCACCACACGCCGGTCCCGAAGGTCTGCTGCCACGGGAAAACCTTCGACGGCGTGGTCCGGGTAGACAAAGTCCTGAAGGTAGAGTTCCAAGCGGTCGTCGTTCCATCGAAACTCGCCGGGCCGCCTGGGTGCGGCCGTCACGGGGCCATACCCCAGGCGAAGGAGCCGATCGTGGATGTGATGGGCCGACACATCCATACCGGGATAGATCGTTACGGGTTCGGCGTACACGGTGGATGGGACTTTCCAGTGGGGCCCCTCAAAGCGCGACGTGACCGTCACGTACAGGGAGCCCAGGTACCCCGCCACCAGAGCGAGCGCGGCGGCACCCCACCAGATCCTGCGAACGCGGCGGCGCCTGCGCGGCTTGCGCGAACCCGCCAGACTCCTCATCCAGGCATCATCGCCCCAGCCGGCCGACCGCCTGCCCACGCTGCATCACCCAACACGAAAATCGTGGTTGTCTTGACGTATGATTCATACGGATGCGATCATACCATGAATTCCGAGGCCCAAGCGCCGATGTTCCCATCTCCACATGCCCCTGCGCAACCCGCGTTGTCCGAACAACCGTTCGGCGTGTACATCCACATCCCCTTCTGCGTCAGCAAATGTTCGTATTGTGCGTTTAGCTCCCTGAGTGGCGCGCACCATCTTATGCCAAGTTACCTGGACGGCGTCCACCGCGAGATCGACGCCTACGCCCGGAGGGAGTTGTTCGCCGGTCGGACGGCATCGACCCTTTTCTTCGGAGGGGGTACTCCCTCGCTGGCCCCTCCTGGTGCGATCAGCGCCTTGATCGCACACTGCCGCCGGGTATTTTCGCTCACCTCCGATGCGGAGATCACGCTGGAGGCAAATCCCGAAACGGTGTCCTACGATCGGTTGCGGGCCTTCATCGACGGCGGCATCACCCGGATCAGCCTGGGCGTCCAATCGCTCGACCCTCACGAGTTGGTCAGCCTGCACCGGGCGCACACGGCCGACCGGGCGGTGCGTGTCTTTGAACAGGCCAGACGGGCCGGATGCGCCAACCTCAACGTGGACCTCATCTACGGCATACCGGGCCAATCCGCCGAAACCTGGAACGACACCGTCGCCGCAGCCCTGGCTCTCAACCCTAACCATCTCTCCGCATACGCGTTGACTCCCGAAACCGGGACGCCGTTTGGAACCGCCATCGAGGATGGTCGCACCTCGCTTCCGCAGGATGAAGACATCGAAATTCTAGAGAAGATCCTGCATGACGCGCTTCGGGCCGGTGGGTTTGGCCGGTATGAAATTTCGAACTACGCTCGGCTCGGCGCAGCCCACCGGATGCCGGAACCTGACGATGCTCGTTTCGTTCCGCCGGTTCGTCCCGATTTCGCGTGTCGGCATAACGTCCTGTATTGGTCGTGCGATGATTGGCTCGGCGTGGGGGCCAGCGCCCATTCGCACCTGGACGGCCACCGCTGGTGGAATCACTTCGACCCACTCGACTATCTCAAGGCGGGCCAGTCGGAAGCCTGGGCCGCTGGCCAGGACTCCCTTGATCCGCCGCGCCGACTGGCAGAGGCATTGGCTTTCGGCGTCCGCATGATCGAGGGAGTCGACGGTGAGAAATGGCACGCTCGGCTCGGGCTCGATCTCTGGGAACGGTACGGCCCAACCATCGAACGGTTGATCGCGATGGGACTGATCGAGGCGCGGCGACCGGTTCTTCGCCTGACGACACAGGGGCTTGCCCTTGCGGACACGGTGGGGGCAGCGTTCTTCGAGGATCTGGACTCTTAAAAAGCCGGCGCCCCGCGGAGGACAGAAGAACTCAGCGGGGCGCCTGATGTTTTATAGACGGAGAGTCGGACGCGTTAGGCCTTCACCACGTTTGCCGCTTGAGGCCCTTTCGCTCCCTTGATGACGTCGAACTCGACTTCCTGGCCTTCGTCGAGGGTCTTAAACCCGTCGCCCTGAATTGCCGAGAAGTGAACAAACACGTCACTGCCATCGTCCTGGGAGATAAACCCATAACCCTTGCTCGCGTTGAACCATTTCACCTTTCCTCGTGCCACTGCGCGTACCCTCCTTTCGGAACAAACTCCGTACTGAAAGTAACCCTCTGACAATCAACTGATGACCTCAAGAGAGGCATTGTTGCTTATAGCAAATGGCTATAAGGCTGTCAAGCACTTTTCACTTTTTGGGGAATTTTGATGAGCACCAAATGGTTGATGTTCCTTGTCTCGCTCCCAGCGGGTCGGCTTCATCCATCTTTAGGACAAAAAGTCCTCAAGAACCCCGGTCTTCCATGGTCTTTGAGGCCAGCGGTCCGCAAAAATGGGCAAGAACTTACCACAACCGAATGGCAAATCGAGCGCCCTACAACCGAGGGAGCGTGATGCCTGTCTGAGCCTGGTATTTCCCGCGACGATCAGCATACGACGTTTCACACGCTTCGTCGCTTTCAAAAAAGAGAACCTGAGCGATGCCCTCGAACGCATAGATCTTCGCTGGTAGCGGGGTGGTGTTGGAAATTTCCAGGGTCACGTGGCCTTCCCACTCCGGCTCAAAGGGGGTGACGTTGGTGATAATGCCACAGCGCGCGTACGTCGATTTCCCGACGCACACCGTAATCACGTTTCGCGGGATCTTAAAATACTCGACGCTGCGGCCCAGCGCGAACGAGTTCGGCGGAATGATACAGACATCCCCCTTAAAATCGACGAATGACTTGACGTCAAAGTCCTTCGGATCGACCGTGGTATGGTTGATGTTCGTGAAAATCTTGAAGTCGTTCGAAATCCTCAGGTCATACCCGTACGACGACAACCCATAGGAAATCGTCCCCTCCCGCACTTGCTTTTCTTCAAAGGGGGTGATCATCCCGGTTTCCTTGGCCATCTTTCTGATCCAGCGATCGTTCTTGACCATACCTGTCTCCCCTCAACAAAGTTGATGGAACCAACCACGCGACAAAGTGACCTGCCCTCTCTTTGAACCCATTCGATGATTGAAACTCCCCGCAGTACGCTGCGGGGAATGCGGTTTGTGCATCGCGAAGCAATGCGGCCGATGCCCCTTTATCGCGGTAACCGCTGCACCGGGATCGGCCGCCCAGAATCTTCCGTCGGTGCCGCCCCCCCGCAAGGAGCATAGCTACCTTGTCCGCTCGGCGCTTGCTGGACCTGGGGGTAGCGGTAGACCTGATCCTCGTAGTTCTTCAGGATCACCTCGCGGGAATTCATCTCCAGGACAAACTCGGGAGGCACCACCGTGATCTTGCCTCCTCCTCCCGGGGCATCGATCACGTAGCGGGGAATGGCCATCCCGGAGGTGTGCCCGTGCAGCGCGCGCAGAATATTCAAGCCGGTCTCGACCGGGGTCCGAAACTGCTGAGTCCCCGTCACCAAATCGGCCTGGTAGAGGTAGTACGGTTTTACCCGAATTCGGAGTAATTTCTGCATCAGTTGTTTCATGGTGTCGGGGTCATCGTTCACCCCCTTGAGCAGCACCGTCTGGCTCCCCAAGGGGATGCCGACGTCCGCTAAACGGCCACAGGCTTCGGCCACCTCCACCGTGATCTCGTTCGGGTGATTAAAATGCAGGTTCATGTACAGGGGGTGATATTTCTTGAGCATCGCGCACAGTTCGGGCGTTATTCGGGACGGGAGGGTACCCGGCACGCGCGATCCGATCCGGATGATCTCGAGGTGGGGAATCGACCGCAGGGTCGAGAGGATCCGTTCGAGCAGGGGGTCCACGAGCAGGAGCGGGTCTCCCCCTGAGAAGATGATGTCACGGATCTCGGCGTGGGAGCGGATATACTCCGCCACCGCGTCGATCGCCTCGGGCGTAATGGTGCCCCCCGGCGAACCGACGAACCGCTTCCGCGTGCAAAATCGGCAGTAGATCGGACACTGGTTGGTCACAAAGAGCAGGACCCGGTCGGGATACCGGTGGACGAGGTGGGGCACCACCATATCGCCCTCCTCGTTCAATGGATCGTCCTGCATGTCATCCGAGATATCCATTTCCTCGGTGGTGGGAACAACCTGAAGCCAGATAGGATCGTCCTTGTATCGGATCGTCTTGAGTACATGGGGCGTGATCCGCATCGGATACCGCGCAATCACGTCGCGCACGCGCTCGGCTTCATCCGGAGAAAGTCCCACACGTCTGACGAGGTCCTCGACGGCCTCCAGGCTGTCCCGGAGGTCATATTTCCATTGGTCGTTCACGCGTCCTCCCCTTAATAATGAGAGTCGCCGTTCGCTCCCGCTCGCGGTTCCTCGCCAGGCAATCGCGGCTTCGTTGCGCCCGCGGTCCCGGCGACGGCGCATGGAGCCAAGACAGCGTCTGTCATCCCGTGGATCATTTTCTTGTCCAGCGCACAGACCGTTGCGAGGACTCCGCCCAACACCACGTCGTCGCCCGAGACAAAGTAATAGGGAGAGAGCCGGGTTCGCCCGGTCATCGCGTGAACGGCGGCGCTCGCTTCGTCATAATACGCCACGCGATCGCGCCGTGGCGTGTGAAATTCTTGCAGAACATGGGGCGTGACGCGAAAGGCTTCCAGAGCGTCGGCCACCGCCGCCGACCACGCGTCCCCGGACTGGTCGTGCCCAACCACCACGCCGCGACTTCCCCAGGCCCGCTCTGAAAATCCCGACGGTTTGATGACCAGGCGACGCTCGCGCTGGCTCGCCCCCATAAGATCCTTCCAATCGCGGACCGGGTGACCTCCCAGTGTAAATCCGGCGATGACGGCGTGGGGCGGCACCTCCGACGGATCGAGAATCCATGTCCGGGGAAAGAGCCCCGACAACCGTTCGATGGTGTCACGCCCCAGGTCGTCTCGCCACCACGCCTCCAGCGCCGGGTGGTGCCAGAGCGCCATGGCCGCCTTCTCCTCTAAGAAGGCTTTTGCCGGAGTAGTCATCCGGACGGTTCCCTTTTTCGCGGCATAGAGGAAGAGGTCCGATTTCGGGATATTTTTGAGGTCGAACAGCTCGAAGAATCGATAGAGGACATCCATTCGACATGGGCCATCCGGCATCCCGATGGTCAATCCGTCTTCAGTGAAGGTCACCTCGTGAGGGGTGACCGCCACCGTCGGAGTGCCCGACGCGGTCAGCGCTCTCGCCATCCACGCCATTTCAGGGCGATAATCCGCCGATTCATCGGAAACGACAATAGCGACGCGGGACACGCTACTCTCGGTTGCGACCATACGTGCAAAACCCTGGACCATGCCGCTCCGACCGCCGACGAGGGAGAAACCCTGTTCGCCGTACGCGTCATGGAAGGCCGCAGTGAGGCCGAACCCTCCCGGGACCGCATCGAGCTCCGATGCGACGAACCCGCTCGCCGTAGCGAAGAGATCGGGCCGCAGGATCCCTGGAGTTTGATCGCGCACCCGACGCATCAATCCATAGTCGATCACCGCCTGCGGTTTACCCTGGTCAAGGTAACGGTGAACCCATGCCAGCTTCGGAGTCTTGACGCTCGCATAATAGAGACGATTGAGCGAACGATAGAAGGCGAGCAGCGACACGCCTAGGCGTTCCAGGAACTCGACCTCCGCCGGGGCCAACCAATACGGCTCAGGGCTCACTCGCCAGCGAGGCAGCCCATCGGCTCCCGTGCGGCTGTGCAGCCCATCGGACCGAAACCGTGCGAGCAGCCGGCACCCATCCGACGACGCGTCTCGACACGCGACCGGAACGGTCCCACCCGCCACTGGAGGTCCGATGTTCTGATCGGGTAGCAGGTTCAACGGCTGATCCATCCTCCCTGAGGGGGGATAGCCGTGACCCAAGACTCTGAAAACACTGGGGAGGGAGGTGCACCGGCGGTCACCAAACACGCGCACCAAGTGGCAAAGCGCTGGCCCGACATGATCGTCATCATATCACGGCGATTACGAGAGCATCAAGCGGACTTACTTCGCAGACACCAGGTGACCCTAGACGGCTCTTGGGCTTGGCGATACCCGGACAGGACTGCAGGCCGGCGGCGGAAGGCTGCGCGGCGGGTTGCTCGCCCCTCGGAGGGAGATTAACGGCTCATCAGTAGGCTACTACGCAGCGGGCTCTTCCTCTTCGTACCCACAGCCCTCGACAATGCACCGGGCGCGGGGCTCGGCTCCCCGCGTGACCTTTTCCACCACAAAGGGGGCGTGGCACTGCGGGCACGGCTTGGGAAGGGGGCGCTCCCAGAGGGCGTAATCGCACTTCGGGTAGTGGCCGCAGGAGTAGAAGACCCGTCCCTTCTTGGTCCGTTTCTCCAACAGTTGGCCGCCGCAGTCGGGTCTCGGGCACGTCACCCCGGTTCCAATCGAGCGGGTGGTCTTGCACGTGGGGTAGTTGGAACAGGCGATGAACCGACCGAACCGGCCGTTCTTGATCACCATGGCCCCCCCGCACTTCTCGCACACTTCCGAGGTCTCGGTCTCCTTGGCCACCACCACGATGGTCCCGTCCGGCTCTTCCCGAAACTCCTTGGTGTTCTTGCACTCGGGATATCCGGGACAGGCCAGAAAGCGGCCATTCCGGCCCCACTTGATCACCATCTTGCGCTGGCAGCGTTCACATTCGATCTCGGTCGGGTGTTCCTCGCGCTTCACATCGCGCATCTCGGTCGTGGCCTTGGAGAGATGGGTGGTGAAGGGACCATAAAACTCCCGCACCGTGTCCACCCAGGCTTTTTCGCCTTCCTCAATCTGGTCGAGTTCCTCCTCCATGTGGGCGGTAAATTGCGCGTTGAGAATCTCTGGAAAATGCTGGACCAATAAGTCGTTGACCACGACCCCCAGTTCCGTCGGCCTGAGGCGGCCCTCGAGCTTCGTGACGTACTTTCGATCCTGGATCGTCGAGATGATCGCGGCGTACGTGCTCGGACGCCCGATCCCCTGCTCCTCAAGTTCTTTAATCAGCAGCGACTCGTTGAACCGCGGAGGCGGCTGAGTAAAGTGCTGTTTGGGCAGGAGCTCGTGGAACCGCAGCCGGTCTCCTTCGCGGAGCATCGGCAGGCGACGGTCTTCATCGTGCTCGTCCTCACCCTTCGGGGACGGCGCGGCCTGTTCCGACGACTCGGTGTACAGCGTGGTAAAACCGGGAAAGAGAACCACCCCGCCGGTCGCCCTGAACACCCCCTCTCCCGCTGCGATATCCACACGGGTCTGCTCGACCACCGCAGGAGTCATCTGGCTGGCCACAAACCGTTTCCAGATCATGGCATAGAGCTGGTAAAGGTCGCGGTCGAGCAAGGTTTTGAGCTGCTCGGGGTCCCGCGAAACCGCGGTCGGGCGAATCGCCTCGTGGGCGTCTTGTGCCCCTTTCTTATTCTTATAGACGTTCGGGCTCGTCGGCACATAGTCAGGACCGAACCGCTCGCGCACGAACGCGGTCGCTTCGTCCTGCGCTTCCTGCGAAACCCTGGTGGAATCGGTGCGCATGTAGGTGATCAAGCCCACCGGCCCCTCGCTGCCCACTTCGACGCCCTCGTAGAGACGCTGGGCAAGCGCCATGGTCCGCTTCGGCGTGAACCGCAGTTTGCGGGACGCTTCCTGCTGGAGCTTGCTGGTCGTAAACGGCGGGGCGGGATTCTTGCGGCGCTCTTTTTTCTCGATCTGCGTGACGGTAAAGTTTCTGCCGCGCAGCGCCTCTGTGACGCGCCCGGTCGCCTCGCCGGTGGAAAGCGCGACGTCCTCGCCCCGCCACTTCACCAACTTGGCCTCAAAAGGCGGGGGCGACGCTCCTTCCAATAGCGCGGTAATCGACCAATATTCTTCGCTTTGGAAGGCGGCAATCTCGCGCTCTCGCTCGCAGACCATACGGACAGCCACCGACTGGACTCGGCCGGCCGAGAGCCCGCGCCGAACCTTCTCCCACAGTAACGGACTGATCGAATACCCCACGATGCGGTCGAGGATCCGGCGGGCTTGTTGCGCGTCGACCTTGTGCAGGTCCAGCGGTACGGGGTGTTCCAATGCACGCTTGACCGCTCGCTCGGTGATTTCATGGAAGAGGACGCGCTGGACCTTCCCCTTCTTCCCGTTGAGCTCTTCCGCGATGTGCCAGGCGATCGCTTCGCCCTCACGGTCGGGGTCGGGGGCCAGATAGATGTGGTCGGCTGTCTTGCCGGCCCGCTTGATCTCGTCCAGGACTTTCTTTTTCCCGCGGATGACCTGGTAGTTGGGCGCGAAATCGTGCTCCACATCCACCCCGAACTTGCTCTTCGGCAGGTCTTTCACGTGGCCGACCGAAGCCAACACGATATATTTCTTCCCCAGATACTTATTGAGCGTCTTGGCTTTCGACGGCGATTCGACGATGACGAGCGACTTACCCATACAAGAATCCCATTCCCCCCGGCGGTATCACTGGTTGGATTATACCCGATTCTGGTTCCGAGTCACCCCCCGCCGTGTCGGACATAGAGGTGCCCGGCAAGATGCCGCGCGGCTCCTTTGAGTTCCAGGCTCAGGAGAATGCCGGCAAGCCGCTCGGGCGGCATCCGGGCTCTGGTCGTGAGCTCGTCAACATGAGCGGGTTCCCATGAGAGAAGCTCAACGACCTGAACCTCGTCGTCGGTCAGGTCCGGCCCGGGCACGGGAGGCTCGGCCAAGCGCACCGCGGACGACTCGCCCACTTGTGCGGCGAGCGCCTCAATCACGTCCTCGGCCGTTTCCACCAGCGTCGCGCCCGCCTTGATCAAGCGATTCGTTCCCACGCTCGTCGCGGACCCCACATTGCCGGGCACCGCGAACACCTCGCGGCCTTGCTCCAAGGCCAGGCGGGCTGTGATCAGGGATCCACTCTCCGCAGTGGCTTCGATGACGAGGACCGCCAGAGACATTCCACTAATAATCCGGTTCCGCGCAGGAAAGTGGTGGGCATCCGGAGGAGCGCCCGGCGATAGCTCCGACAACACCGCACCTTGCGCGCGCACCGCGGATTTGAGCGAGCGACTTTCCGGTGGATAGGCCACATCCACGCCGCATCCCAAAACCCCGACCGTCTGTCCCCCAACAGCAAGCGCACCCTGATGGGCGGCGGTATCGATCCCGCGCGCCAATCCGCTCACCACCACAAATCCCGCCCGCGCCAACTCCCCGGCGATACGGGACCCGACGGCCACTCCATAGGGCGTCGCTCGGCGAGAGCCCACTACGGCGACGACTCGACGCTCGCCCGGCGGCAGGTCTCCCAGCATGTACAACAGGGGCGGGGGATCGTGGATCGTCCGAAGGTGAACGGGGTACCGTGGATCGGCCCACGTCACGACGCTCGCGCCCACGGCGTTGAGCCGATCCAGATCGGCGTCCACCTCCCCCCAGGAGGAGAAGCCTCGTACCGCCGACGCGACGCGGGCTGAACACCCCGGCACTCGATTGAGGACCGGCTCGGACGCCCGGAAGACCTCACGGGGTGAACCGAGGGTTTCGACGAGGGCTCGGTAGGTCACGGGCCCCACCCCGGACACGCGCAACAAGCCGAGCCACGCTCGCCACTCGTCGCGATCGAGGGGTGCGTGCGACGCCATTCGCCTAGACCATCACGATGTCGTACTGTTCCTGGTGGAGGTGCGGATCGGCCTTGATGATGATGCGCTTGTTGTACTCGCGCTCGAGCGCCTCGACGCCGCCCCGCTCTTCGTCAAACAGCAAGTTCGCCACGGTGGGATGAACCGCGATGAGAACCTTGCTCTCCTCGCGCGAGGCGCCGGCCCGTTTGATTTCCCGAAAAATTTCATAGCACACCGTTGTCGCCGACTTAATATAGCCTCGCTTCTCGCAGTACAGACAGCCGTCGCACAGCACCCGGAGGAGATCTTCACGCACGCGCTCCCGCGACATTTCCACGAGGCCCAGCTCGGAGATTTTGAGAATATTGCTGCGCGCACGGTCGTGCGTCAACGCCTCGCGCAGGGCCGCGAAGACCCGTTCGCGGTTTTTCTCTTTCTCCATGTCGATGAAATCGATAATGATGATCCCGCCGATGTTGCGCAGCCGAAGCTGGTAGGCGATCTCTTTGGCAGCCTCCAGATTGGTCTTAAAGATGGTTTCTTCGAGATCCCTCTTCCCGACGTACCGCCCGGTGTTGACGTCGACGACGGTGAGCGCCTCGGTGGGCTCGATGACGATGTACCCGCCCGACTTCAGCCAGACCCGACGCCCGAGGGCTTTCGAGATCTCGATTTCGATCCCATACCGATCGAAGATCGGCTCGTCCTGCGCGTACAAGTGCACCTTCGAAATAAGATTCGGCAGGTACGTCCCCACAAACTGCCGAACGCGGTCGTATTCCGGCCGCGATCCGATCGTGAGCCGATCCACCTTGTGCGTCAAGAGATCTCGAACCGTCCGCAGCGAAAGATCTAAGTCGGCGTGCAGCAAGGCCGGCGCCGAGGTTCGCTGGCCCTCATCCCGAATGGTCTGCCACAATCGCTCCAAGAACTCGATGTCGAGGCGGAATTCCTCCTCGCTCGTCCCCTCGCTGACCGTGCGGATGATGTATCCCGTTCCAGGTTTCCGCAAGCGCTGCATCATCTCGCGCAAGCGGGCTCGTTCAGCCTCGTCGCCGATCCGCCTGGAGATCCCGATGTGGTTCACCGTCGGCATGTACACGAGATACCGACCCGGGAGAGACAGATACGTGGTCACGCGGCAGCCTTTGGTGCCAATGGGGTCCTTGGTCACTTGAACCACCACTTCCTGCCCCTCCTGCAGGAGTTCTTCGATCGGACGGTGAACGCGGCGCGGGCGAGGCGCGGTTTTGGCCGCGTCTTCCTCAGGTTCATCGGTGTCCTTCGGCTCCCCGTCGGGCACGTCGGGCGCCTCGCCATCCAAGACCGGCTGGTCCTCGTCAGAGGACGTCGTGACATCCGCGACATAGAGAAAGGCCGCGCGTTCAACACCCACGTCCACGAACGCCGCCTGCATCCCGGGCAACACTTTGACGACCCGGCCTTTGTACACATTCCCCACGATGCCGCGATCCCGCCTTCGATCGATGTACAACTCCGTGAGTATCTGGTTCTCAAGCACCGCAACCCGAGTTTCCTCGGGGGCCGGATTGATCACAATTTCCACACCCATGCCTCGCTCCCTACCGCCCGCGTTCAGCCCCCCCGCAGTCCCACCGTCCGGCTGCGAGGCGCATTGTGAACTCCTCGTTAGCGGCTCAGTAAAATAACATAAACCGCCGCAGACGTACATTCATGACCAGCCCCAGCGCCGCGAACACCGTCAACATCGAGGAACCGCCATAACTCATCAGCAGAAGCGGAACGCCGACCACCGGCATCATCCCCAGGGTCATCCCGATATTGACGACGAGGGAAAACACCACCATCCCCGCCACCCCGATCACGAGAAACGCGCCCTCTCGATCCTTGGCTTTATACGCCGTTTCCATGATCCAGAACAGGACGAAACCGTAGAGGGCCAACAGCCCCAGGACCCCCACGAACCCCCACTCCTCGGCAAACACCGCGAAGATAAAGTCGGTATGGCCTTCGGGCAAAAATTTGAGTTGGCTCTGAGTACTCCCCAGAAACCCCTTTCCCCAAAACCCTCCCGAACCGATCGCGATCTTCGACTGGATGACGTGGTACCCCATGCCGAGGGGGTCGGATGACGGGTTCACAAAGGTCAACAACCGGTTTCGCTGGTACCCCTTCAACGAATTCCAAAACAAGGTCCAGAAAAAGGGGAACAGCATCAGCGCCGACAACGCCAAAAAGACGATCGACTGATATCGAATTCCCACGAGCAAGATCATGCTCAGCGTGATCGCCAGCAACGTGAGACCGGTGCCGAGATCCGGTTGCTTCAAAATGAGCCCGATCGGGATGAGCGCCAGGGTCAGCGGGGCCAGAAGCTGGGTCGGGCCAAGTCCACCACGGACGTGCCGCTCCGAGCAATACCGCGCCAAGACGAGGATCAACACTAATTTGGCCAACTCAGAGGGTTGTACATCGAAGACCCCGAGCGAAATCCACCGGCGCGCGCCCATCCCGACGCGGCCAACGAGCAGTACGCCGACCAGGAGCACGATGACCGCGGCGTATCCGGCATAGGCATAGCGGGTCAACGTGTGGTAATCGACCAGCGCCGCGGCCACGAAGACCGCCATTCCCATCCCAACCCACGCCAGCTGCTTGAGGTAGAGCGTGGACGGACTGCCGGTCTGATGCGTCGTTGCACTGTAGATCGTCGCCACCCCGGCGGTCACAATCAGCCCGATCGCGACCAACCCCTTCCAGTCCAGACTGCTGAGCCGATTCTTATCGAGCCTGACCACCCGTTAACGTCCTCCTCTAGAGCGCCGCGGAGGACGTGCCCGCGGGAGACGCGGCGCCGCTGTCGGCCGCGAGATATTTTTCGATGACGCGTTTCGCAATCGGCGCGGCGGCACTGCCGCCGTGCCCGCCGTGCTCGACCAAGACGGCCACGGCGATCCGAGGGGATTCCACGGGTGCAAATGCCACAAACCACGCGTGATCCTGGAGGTTCTTCACCGGGATGCCTCGACCGGCCTGGGGCATACCGACCACCTGAGCCGTTCCGGTCTTGCCCGCCACTTCGGTCATCGTCGAGCGCGCCGCGCTGGCCGTCCCCCCCGGTTCGACCACCACGCCTCGCAGAGCTTGCCGCAAGAGCGCGAAGGTCTGCGCGCTAACGTGCATCGGATCGAGCGGCGACTCCGGTTCCGGGTCGACCATGGAGCCGTCACGTTGGCGGATGGACCGGACGTACCGGGGGCGGTGCCGCTCGCCACCCATCGCGACGGTCCCGATCATCATCGCCATCTGAAGCGGCGTGACGTTGACGTACCCCTGACCGATCGAGACCGACAAGGTCTCACCCGGATACCACGGCTCGTGTCGCGCCGCCAACTTCCAGGCCGTGGACGGGACGACGCCTTTCTTTTCCGACGACAGCTGGATGCCCGTGGGCTCGCCCAACCCGTACGCTTTGGCGAACTCCGCAATCGCATCGACCCCGATCTGATTACCCACCTCGTAAAAATACACGTCACAGGATTCCACGATCGCTCGGTGGAGGTCGATGATCCCGTGTCCCCCGGCTTTCCAGTCCCGAAACCGTCGGTTGCCGAAGAACTTCCCGCCCAAACAGGTCGTGCGCCAGTCGGGGGTGATCGCCTTCCGTTCCAACGCCGCAGTCGCAACCACGATCTTAAACGTCGAGCCAGGCGGATACTGTCCCTGAATGGCGCGATTATTGAGGGGACGACCGGGGTCGGCGAGCAGTTCGGCCCATCGTGACACGGTCAGTCCGACCGACAGGACATTCGGATCAAAATCAGGATGGCTGACCAACGCAATCACCTCACCGGTCGTCGGGTCCAATGCCACGACAACTCCGGCCTTGTCCCGAAGCGCTTCTTCGGCCTCACGCTGTACATCCGCGTCGATCGTGAGGACGACATCATCCCCGCGGACCGGCGGGGTCTGACGGACCACGCGCCGCTCGTGCCCCAGGGCGTCGACCTCGACCCCCTTTTCACCCGGCTGTCCCCGTAGCACGGCGTCGTACGCCAGCTCCGCACCATATTGGCCCACCTGCATGCCCGGAGGGAGGGTTGAAAATTCTTCGCTCCCGTGTTGGGCGGCCGAGACGTCGCTGACGTAGCCGAGAAGATGCGAGGCCCACGCCCCGTACGGATAGTTTCGCTGAGCCTCCACTTCGATTTTAACCCCTGGAAAATCAGGACGGTGTGACTCGATCAATGCCACTTCCTTCAGTTTCAAATGGCTTTTGATCGGAATGGGCGTGAACGGCCCGCCGACTCGATGGTTCTTTACGCGGTCGCGAATGTCCTCCTCGCTCATCTCGAGGTACGGCGCAAGACGCTCGATGAGGGGATCGAGGGGCTTGGGAGCGTCCTCCAACACGAGGTAGAGGGTAAAGCCCGGCGTGTTATTGACCAGCAGGCGCCCCCGCCGGTCATACATCAACCCTCGCTGGGGGAGCACGCTTACCATCCGCACCCGGTTATTGTCGGCAAGCTCGCGGTATGTTTGCCCCGCGACCACCTGCAAGGACCAGGCGCGAACGACTAAAAGGCCCATCAGGAGGAGGATCAGAACCACTCCCCACGTGATTCTATCGTACAGATCCTGGAAATCGTCCTGCGGTGAAGAAGTCATCGTGATCCTTTAGCGATTGGCGAGCGGGCGGATGCCACCAGATCCCCACCGCGTAGAGCACTCCTGCGAACGCGGTGTCGTACAGGGCCTGCGGTCCAAGAGAGGCCGCCAGCCATCTCATCATGTCCTCTGCTCGGTCGAACGGCTGAAACCAGATCGCATGGGCCCCGCTAAGCATCACGGAGGCCGATGCCACAACGGTCAGGAGCATGGGCGCTCGGAGATTGGCCGTCAGCTGGCCGATGAGGGCGGCCCCCAGGCCAAGACCGGGGTAGAGCACGGTATAAAAAACCGTCCCGCTCGCCGAAAAGAAATCGAGGGCCAGACCCAACGCCACCCCCCCCGCAAAACCCGCGGGCGGCCCTTCAATGACCGCAAACAAAAGAAGACCGATCAGCGGAAGATTGGGGATCATCCCGCCGATCGCCATAACATCCATGACCGAAGTCTGCAACGGCAGAACGACCATAAACGCCGCGCCCCACAGCAGCCGGCGTACCACGTCTGCTTGACGCGTCCCCCCTCTGGACCACGCGAGCGACATCCTAGGAAGGCGGGGGGCGCTCGATGACCAGCACCTCCTCCAACCGCGAGAGATCCGCTGACGGGATGACCTCCACATCGGGGTACAATTCGCCTTCGGCGCGCTGAACCCGGCTCACGGTACCCACGATCAGACCTTTGGGGAACGCGTCGGTCAACCCCGAGGTTAAGATGACGTCTCCCTCTCGGATGTCGGACGACGGCGGGAGATATTTCAACTGCGCTCGTCCTCCGAAGGTCCCTTCGACAATGCCTTGCTCGCGCGTCCGCTGAACCAGGGCCGGCACGGCACTCAGTCGATCACTGATCAACAACACCACGGCGGTGGCGGGAAACACCTTCACGACGGTCCCGACAATTCCCGTGGGTACTTCGACGCCCAGATCGACCACTGTTCCGGTTCGGCTTCCGCGATCAATGGTGATCGCTTGAAACCAGCGTGATGGATCCCGACCAACCACCCTGGCCCCCCGAAGCGGGACCGTCGCCGATGGCTGGAATTCCAGCAGCGCCGTCAAGCGGCGATTCTCCTCGACCACTTCACGGAGCGTATCCCGTTCAAGGGTCACGCGGTCGAGGTCTGCCTGCAAGCGGCGGGACTCTTCACGAAGACCGACGAAAAAAACATATCCCGACCAAACGCCGCGAACCTGCGACACCGCCGAGGAGAGCGCCCCCTGCAGAACGGAAAATACCGCCGTGACGGGTCGATCGAAGAACCCCGCTGGACGCCGCGGCCAGTCCGGGAAGATCAGGACCCCGATGACGACGGCGAGACCAGCCGCCAACAGCCACACACGCCGATATCCAGAAACGGACTGGGCCACCTTGGCCTCCGATCACGCGCTACTGGGCCAAAATCGACACGCGTTGGAGGAGGTCAATCTGGTCCAGCGCTTTCCCGGTGCCCAGCACGACCGTCGTGAGCGGATTGTCGACCGTGATGATCGGAAGGTTGGTCTCTTCGCGGAGCCGCACATCCATTCCTCGCAGCAGTGACCCTCCACCGGTTAAGACGATGCCGCGGTCGATAATATCTCCAGCCAGTTCCGGGGGTGTATTTTCCAAGGCGATTTTGATCGCGTTCACGATCGCCCCGATTGGTTCCGCCAACGCCTCCCGGATCTCGGCGTCATCGATGACCAGCGTGCGCGGAATACCCGAGATCAGGTCGCGCCCCTTGATCATGAACGTCTTGCGCTCGTCTTGCGGGTACGCCGATCCGATCTCGAACTTGATCTGCTCGGCCATGTGATCGCCGATCAGGAGATTATATTTTCGCTTAATATAACTCATGATGAAATCGTCCATCTTATCGCCCGCAACTTTGACCGATTCGCTGTACACGATACCGGCCAGCGAGATCACCGCGACATCAGTGGTCCCACCGCCAATGTCGACGACCATGTTGCCAGACGGTTCAGCGATCGGTAACCCCGCTCCGATGGCCGCGGCGATCGGTTCCTCGATCAGATAGACCTCCCGGGCCCCGGCAAGCTCCGCGGAATCCTTCACCGCTCGTTGTTCAACCTGAGTGATCTTGGATGGCACGCAAATGATGATCCGCGGCCGGACGAACGTGTTGCGATTGTGGGCGCGGGTGATGAAGTGGCGCAGCATTTTTTCAGCGATCTCGAAGTCGGCGATGACGCCATCCTTCATCGGTCGAATGGCCACGATGTTCCCGGGAGTGCGTCCCAACATTTTTTTCGCGTCGCCGCCAACCGCGAGGACTTGGCCGCTCTTTTTCTCGATGGCCACGACAGAGGGCTCGTTGATGACGATCCCCTTGCCTTTCACGTAAACCAGCGTATTGGCGGTTCCCAAATCGATCGCCAAATCATTGGAAAACCACCCCAACACGGTATTTGTAATCCCCACGGTTCCTCCTCCGGTCTCCGCCTATGCGCGATCCGCCGCGGCCATCCCTACCACCCTCGTCTCCCCCACCTCATCGCCCAACCGCAATCCCTGCGGATTTCCGACAAGCAGCACACCCTCCACACCAAATACCAAAACCAATACGAGCCAACCCAGGCCAGCCATCAGCCACCCCCCTCCCGTGAAGAGGTACCACACCGCATAGGCAATGGCCAAGACCCCATTGCGCAGAATCGATTCTCGAACGCCACACGACCGTCCATGGGGACCGAGGACCCCTAACCCGAGCAGGCGCTTCCCCACACTCTGGCCGGGCTGCATCCCATCGGCAATCAGCAGATAGGTCACCCCCCCAAAGAACCCGACCGGCGGCACGAGATGACTCGCTGCAGCGACGACCAAGAGATCGATGAATTTGGACACCCAGCGGGAAAGGGGGTCGGCGGCCGTCGGTTCGGCCTGTGTTCGGGGGTCGGCATCCATAGGGATGAAGCGATCGGCACCCTCCACCTTCCCGCCGATCAACACCTGCACGCTCGGAGTCCGTTGCATTATAGGAAACATCGAGAGACGGCGCAAGGGCTTGAAACCGAACAATCGGCAGTTGCTTTTGCGCCGCTCCATGCCCTATCATTAATGATGCGTTAATCGGAGGGTCGGATGATTAAGTTCCTGCGGCAAGGTACTATTGAAAATCCCTGGGTCTTTCGTGCGATTATGTTGGTCATCGCCATCACGTTTGTCATCACGATGGGGTGGTGGGGCTTCAGCGGTAAAGAATCCCCGGTCATCGCCCGGGTCGATGACCGATCGATCACGTCCGCTGAATACGAGCGCACTTACCGTAATTACGAGCGGTTTTACCGCGATATGTTTAAAGAACAATTCAATGCCGATCTGATCAAGCAGCTCGATCTCAAACACATGGCGGTCAACAGCTTAGTGGAACGGGAATTGTGGCTCAAAACGGCCCGTCGCATGAACCTCACCATCACCTCCAGCGAATTGGCTGACTCCATCGCCACCATGAAGGCCTTTCAGCAAGAAAAAAGTGGCCGGTTCGATTCCGCGCTCTATCGTCAGGTATTGGCGGTCAACCACGTCACGCCGGAAACCTTCGAATCCTCACAGCGAGACGACTTACTCATCGCTAAGGTCAAAGCCGTGATCGGCGACTCGACCGCCGTCTCAGGGCCCGAGTGGGAAGAAGTCCGGGCTCGCCAAGCGGCCCAGAACCCCGGCCCCACTTCCGACGCCACTCTTCCCTCCCCCCTTCCTCAAAAACAGGAA
Organism: Nitrospirota bacterium; assembly: GCA_016201825.1. Classification (GTDB taxonomy): domain Bacteria; phylum Nitrospirota; class Nitrospiria; order 2-01-FULL-66-17; family 2-01-FULL-66-17; genus 2-01-FULL-66-17. Next base: position 41,059 of record JACQCD010000002.1, read on the forward strand.
CGCGCCCTTCGGGCCTATATGGACCACCTCCGCCACGCCGCCACTATCGACATTCAAGAAAAGATGCTCTAGCATGCCTCACCTCTGCTAATTCAGGAATCGTTCCCGAAATTGATCCAAGGGGGCGCGGCGTTGACGCCGGAGATCCTCGCGGATGTATCCTAAGCCCGCCACACAGAGTTCAAAGTGTTCCGAAAGCCTTCGAAACAGCGTGGCACCTCCCACACTTTCCTCTGAACCTTCCTCGGGCAGCTCAGCGACGATCCGGTAGGATCGCTTACCCACCTTGACGTAGTCGAGCAGGAAATCGCCGCTCGCGCTGATGATCCTGGTTTTAAGACGGGTCAGGTGCTCGGGAAACAACCCCATCATAAACAGCGTGAAATCGCCGATCTGCCGATGTGCATCACGGTCCGCAACACCCGAGGTCCCTGACTCAGCCTCCAACAGCATCTCCGATACGAGGGTCCGGGCTCGCCCGTGCTGATCGCGAAACGGATAGGCACGGTCGACGTCAGAGAAGTCAGCGAGCAGGTCCGCCACATAGCGAATGACGCGGGGGTCCGGCCACCCAAGCTGCTCATAAAAATTCTTCTCCGTCAACACGGCAAAAAATACCCTTAGCGGATGTTGGCCTCTAACGCGGGAAAGTGGCTGCATCGTACCGACTCCACACGGCCTGATACCCTGATTATAATTGTGGGTTTCGGTTTCGACAAGAAACCAGAAGACCGATCGGGAAGGATCTTACTGAAGATTGTCTGCGACGGACGCCACCGCCGTTGCCAGCGAGAGGGGGTTGACCCGCGCGCCGTTGAGACGCACTCCCCAGTGCAGGTGAGGTCCGGACGCTCTCCCCGATGCGCCCACGGCCCCGATCACTTGGGATTTGGCCACCCGATCGCCGGGGTGGACCGTCACCGCAGAGAGATGAAAGTACATCGAATAGAGGCCGAGTCCGTGGTCCACAACAATGCTTTTGCCGCTAAAAAAATGGTCGGCAACAAGTTGAACGGTTCCCTCATTAATGGCCAGCACCGGAGCCCCCGAGGGTGCGGTGATATCCTCGCCGGTGTGCGGTCGTCGAGGTTGTCCGTTGATCACCCGCCTCAACCCGAACGTCCTTTGCACACTCCCCTCGGAAGGTAAAACGAACTCCCCCTTCCATACCCGGGGCGTAACAGGCCGCATGGTGGCTAACATCGTCCGTTGCTCGTCTTCCACTCGTTCGACCGTCTCCGCGTCCAGATCGACCTGTGTTTGGGGGAGAGACAGCTTTTGGACCCCAAAATCGCCGGGCAGAATCGTGACGGCCACTCGCGCCACCGTGACTGGAGCGTCGGCCTTCCGACGCTCCAACACAAAATCACTGGTTCCTGCTACGTCCTCCATATCGACCCCGAGCAAGACCCCCACTCCACCAGCAACCGGGAACACCGGGGTTTCCCGATCATGAAACCGCCCCACAAACTCGCCAACGGCCGCCACCCCTTCGGCGGCTCGGAGCGGGAAGGTCAAGGCAAGAACATCGCCCTGCTTGACCCTTCGAGGTCCCACAGCGACATCGGTGTCATTCCCCCACCCGGGAGCAGCAAGGCCCGTGAGAACAAGGAGCACCAACAGTGAACACCCCTTGTTCACGTCAACGATGGGAAACGGCAACACCTGCAATCAATTCCTCGACGCGTTTGTTCGAACTGGCGAAGGGGTCCATGCAGAGGATCGTCTCTTCCCAATACCCATTGAGTTTCAAGTATGTCCAGTCGACTGTATACGATCGATTTTTTTCTTTGGCGAACTTGATGAAATCGCCGCGGACTTTGGCCCGCGTGGACTGGGGGGGGATCGTCATCGCCCGCTGGATCTCGTCTTCGGTCGCCAATCGTTCCACCAAATCCTGGCGCTCCAAGAGATAGTACAGTCCCCGATTCCGCTTCACATCATGATACTGAAGATCCATTAACGCGATGCGGGGATCATCCCACCCGCAATTCTTCCTGGCGGTGAACGAGTCCATCATGTTCTTCTTGATGACCCAATCGAGCTCCTGAGCGAGCTTCATGGGATTGGTCGCCAGGGTCTGGAGCACATGTCCCCAGTATTCGATGAGGTCGCGAGTCGTCTCGTCAGCGCTCGTTCCGAGGGCGGACAGATACGCCTCCGCCCGTTCGTAATAGGTCATCTGAATTTCGAGGGCCGTCAATTCTCGACCGTCCTCCAGTCGAACGCGCTTTTTTAACGTCGGGTCTCTCGAGATGTCCCGGATAGCCTTCACGGGATCTTCGAGTTCCATGCCCTTGACCGTAAACCCTTCTTCGATCATCGACAGCACCACCGCCGTCGTGCCAACTTTCAAATATGTCGTGAGCTCGGACATATTCGAATCCCCGACGATGATGTGCAGCCTCCGATATTTTTCCGCATCAGCATGCGGTTCATCTCGCGTATTGATAATGCTCCGCGACGACGTGGTCGATGACGACGTCTTCTCGTGGATATGTTGGGCCCGCTGGGAGAGGAAAAAGTGTGTGCGGCCGGAGACTTTCAACACCTTGCCGGCCCCCGTAAATACCTGACGGGTCACGAAAAATGGGATGAGCTGCTCCGTGATTTTCCAAAAATCGAGGTCGCGCCGCATCAAATAATTTTCGTGGCATCCGTAGGTGTTGCCCATGGAGTCCGTGTTGTTCTTAAAGATATAAATATCGCCCACAAGGCCTTCTTCACGCAAACGCTTTTCAGCCATCGGCAGGCAGGTCTCCAACAACCGTTCACCCGCCTTGTCATGAATCACCAGATCGCGAAGCCGGTCACATTCCGGAGTGGAGTATTCCGGATGACATCCGGTGTCCTGATAGAATCGCGCGCCGTTAGACAGAAAGGCATTCGAGGGCCAACTGTTTGGGATGAGGCCTTCGAAAATATAGCCGAGGATCTTCTCCATCGGGAGATACACTCGGCCGTTCGGAGAGAAAATCAGCCCATATTCGTTTTCGAGGCCGAAGATCCGAGGAGGCATCATCACGTCACCCGCTGAGCTCGATCAATTCTGCTTGCGATAGGCGTTTAAACTTTCGGCCCGGCCGACGCCGATCGAGCACCGCGATTTCCATGTTCTGCAGTAGAAGCCCTTGATGGCCCACACTTTCCAAGGCCTCCAAACCCTCTTTGAGAGCGGCCGGGAGCGGCCGACGGCCATCAACGTGTTGTTTAAGATGCGTCATAATGGCTTCTGACCGGCCTCCGATCACCGCGACCAGCCGTTCGTCAAAGATACTGCCGTCAAAAGAGATGCGGTACATTTCGTTCGTGTCGTGTTCACCGAGCCCGACGACGAGAATCTCCACCTCCAGCGGTTTGATCTCCTGACTGAAGATGGTACCCAGACTCTGGGAATAGGCGTTCGCCAACGATTTGGTCGTCACGTCCTCCCGGCTGTAGAGGTACCCCTTCATGTCGGCGTGCCGAATGCCGGCCTTCCGAAGATTTTCAAACTCGCTGTACTTTCCCGCTCCGGCAAATGCAATGTGATCATAAATTTCCGAGATCTTGTTGAGCGACACGCTGGGGTTGTCCGCCATCAGAACCAATCCGTGCTCGTACTCCATCGCCACGGTCGAGCGCCCTCGGGCAATGCCCTTTTTGGCGTACTCGGCCTTGTCCTGCATGATGAGCTCGGGCGACACGTAGTAGGGTAACGCCATTATCGCTCCCGCCGCTTCTCTAAGAAGGCCGCATAAAACGGCTCAATCCGCTCGGTCGTGACGTCGACGATTCCTCCTGCGGTCACGGTTTTCACCGTCGGATAGATCCCGCGTGTGGGGTCTGGCCCCCCGGTGGCCACGTCCTCTTCCGCCGCGTTGAACAACGCCTCGAGAGCAAGCCCGATCGCATCGTGCTCAGGTAATCCCGGTTTATAGTACTGTTTGATGGCCGTCTTAGCGTCTTTTCCCCCGGACCCGGTGGCGTGGTAGTCGGCTTCTTCGTACCGTCCGCCTGCCACGTCGTATTTGAAGATCCGCCCCTCCCCCTGGCGAGAATCATATCCCGCGAAGATCGGGATCACCACCAATCCCTGAAACGCCGCCGGCAGATTCCCCTTAACCATTTGGGCCAGTTTATTCGCCTTGCCATCGACGGAGAGCGGAGTGCCCTCGAGTTTTTCGTAATGCTCTAATTCGGTTTGGAACAAGCGGACCATATCGAGACAGGGACCGGCCGCGCCGGCGATCGCCATTGCAGACCATTCGTCGACCTTGTAGACTTTCTCGATACGACGGCCCGAGATTTGATACCCCTCGGTAGCCCTTCGGTCTCCGGCAATCACCACCCCTGCGCTGTACCGGAGCGCCAGAATGGTCGTGCCGTGGGGGATCGACAGGGCGACAGAGGGCGAAACGGCGACTGACGAACCGGGCATCTGAGCAACGTGGCGGTTGGGACTGAGGTGTGGATAGTGGGTGATCAGGAGATTGTAAAAACTTGACCCAAGCGGATCAGGGTCTGAGATCACCGTCACTCTCCCCCTTTTTGGACGTAATTTTTCACGAACTCTTCGGCATTTTCTTCCAACACTTCGTCGATTTCGTCAAGCAGTTTATCGATGTTCTCTTTGATCTTCTTCCCTTTTTCGAGAACTTCGGGGTTGGGAGTTGCCGCCGCGTCGTCACGTCGCCCGACTTTTTTGAGATCTCGTTTTTTGTCCTGTGACATCGTCATCACCCCCCTTGGCTGCGCCCAGACACAAACAGATGCGTTCCAACCCCGCGTCAATAGCCGGTATTAGGCACTCAGGCGGGACACCAGCGACTCCACGGTGTCCGATTCGTCCAATAACCCTCCCACTAACTCCTTGGTGCCGCGGGCTGGCTCGTTGAGGGGAATCCGCTTCACCACCGCTTGTCCTACGTCGAACAAGATCGACGCCCAACTCGCGGCGTAGATTTGGTCGGGGAATTTCTCCAGACACCGTCCTCGGAAGTATGCACGGGTATCGGACGGCGGAGCGACCATCGCCTCATCGACCGCCTCCGGATCGAGCAGTCGATCCACGTAACCGCCCTTTTCGAGGGCCGAGAACAACCCTTTCTCGGGCCGCAAATCGTGGTACTGCAGATCCATCATCGCAATTCTGGAATCGGTCCACTTGCAGCCTTTACGGTCGATATACGACTGCAGGAGGTCTCGTTTGATGACCCAATCGATCTCCCGCGACAACTGCGATGGATCGCGAGCGAGCAGATCGAGCACGCGCTCCCACCGCGCCAGGATATCCCTGGTTTCGGGATCCGCTCCACGCTCCGCACAATATCGATGCGCGGTTTCCAGATAATATTCCTGAATCTGCACGGCGGTCCACTGCCGGCCATCTTCCATTGCAATGGGCTGCTTTAAGGACAGGTCGCGCGACACATCTTTTATCGCATGCACCGCATCGGCCAATTTCAGCTCCTTGACCGGATACCCCGCCTCGATCATCGACACGACGAGAGCGGTTACCCCCAGCTTGAGGTATGTCGTGACTTCCGACATATTGGCGTCCCCCACGATGACGTGGAACCGCCGATATTTGGTCTTGTCGGCATGGGGCTCGTCTCTCGTATTGATGATGGGACGTTTCACCATGGTGTTGAGGTCCACCAAGACCTCAACAAAGTCGGCGCGCTGGGAGATCTGGTACTGAGCAGGATTCGCCCGATTCTCCGCCCCGACCTTGCCGGCTCCGGCGTAAATCTGCCTCGTGACAAAAAACGGGATCAACTGCGTCACGAGCCGCATGAAGGGAACGGATCGCGACACGAGATAATTCTCGTGATAACCGTAACTGTTCCCCTTCCCATCGGTATTGTTCTTGTAAATCACGAACCGATGTTCCCCCGCCGTACGTTCTGCCCCAACGCGGCACGCCTCCAAAATACGTTCGCCGGCCTTTTCATAACGCACCACGTCTCGAACACTCGCGCACTCTGGGGTGGAATACTCGGGGTGCGCACCGTCCACGTACAAGCGCCCCCCGTTCCCGAGCAACTTGTTCAGCAATCGATTGTAATCCGGAGCTGGACGCTCCTTTTCCCCCTCCACTTCAAAACCTCGGGCATCAACTAACGGGTTTTCATTCTCGTAGTCCCAGAGAGTATTTCTGGACGGAACCGCGTCCACGCTGTTAACAAGCAAAATGGCGTTGGATACCGGGTCCTGGGCCGCGGCATCCTTGACCGCCACCCCGAATTCCGTCTCGGTTCCGAGAATACGAGGGGTCATAAATAGTGCCCGGTCGTCACGGTTTCGATCTTACGGGACTCGGTCACGCGACTGGTGATGGTGCGCACGTGCACAATTTTCTCGCTCTTCCGTCCGGCAATCTTGGCCCAATCGTCGGGGTTCGTTGTATTCGGAAGATCCTCGTGCTCTCGAAACTCATCGCGCACGGCCTTGGACAGATCCTCGGCTCGGATGCCGCGTTCGCCTCCCCCTATCGCGCGTTTGATCGCGTATTTCTTTGCCCGAGCCACGACGCCCTCAATCAGCGCACCGCTCGCAAAGTCCTTGAAGTACAAGATCTCTTTCTCACCGTTGGCATAGGTGACTTCCAGGAATTTATTGTCCTCGCTCGCGCTATACATCTGATCGACGACCTCAGCAATCAGGTTCGGCACCACCTCGTCCACCCCCCGGCCCTCGGGCAGACTGTAGGGAAGGTCCAGAGACAAATACTTGCCGAAGATCTCTTTGGCCGCCCGGCGATCGGGGCGGTCGATCCGAATCTTGACGTCGAGACGGCCCGGGCGGAGGACGGCTGGGTCAATCAGATCTTGGCGATTACTCGCGCCGATCACGATGACATTCCGAAGGCGTTCCACGCCGTCGATCTCAGCCAGGAATTGAGGAACGATAGTCGACTCCACATCCGACGAGATCCCGGTCCCCCGCGTGCGGAACAGAGAGTCCATTTCGTCAAAGAAGACGATGACCGGCATCCCCTCCTGGGCTTTATCCTTGGCCTTCTTGAACACTTCGCGGATCTGACGTTCGCTTTCTCCCACATACTTGTTGAGCAACTCGGGCCCCTTGACGTGGAGAAAGAAGCTTTTCACTTCCCGCCCCGTCAGGTGGCCGAGTTTCTTCGCTATGGAGTTGGCCACCGCTTTCGCGATCAGCGTTTTCCCACATCCAGGCGGACCGTATAAGAGAATGCCCTTGGGAGGAGAAAGGTGGTACTCCGCAAAGAGGTCCCGATGGAGGAACGGCAACTCGACCGCGTCGCGGATCTGTTCGATCTGATCCTCGAGCCCACCGACCTGCTCATAGGTCACGTCGGGCACTTCCTCCAGAACGAGTTCTTCGACCTCCGACTTCGGGAGCTTTTCCAGCACATAGCCCGACCGCGTGTCGAACAGCAGATGGTCCCCCACGCTCAACCGCTCGTCCCTCAGAGAAGCCGCGACCTCGGCCACACGCTCTTCGTCGGCTCGCAACATAATAATCGCGCGATGGTCATCCAAAAGGTCTTTCAGCTTGACGACTTCTCCCTGGACCTCAAACGCCTTCACCTCTACGACGTTGAGGGCTTCGTTAAGAATAAGCTGCTGGCCCTTTCGGAGGTCCGTCGCCTTAAGATTCGGATGAAGATTCACCTTCATCTTCCGGCCCGCGACATAGATATTGACAGTCCCGTCCTCATTGAGGTCGGAAAACACCGCATACGAAGACGGCGGCGCCGTCAGCTTTTCGACCTCGAGCTTGAGCGCTTCGATCTGCTCTCGCGCTTCCTGAAGGGCTGCGATCAGTTTTTCATTATGTCGATGGACTTGCTCCAAGCGATCCCGGGACTGCTCAGTCTCGCGGAACTCTTCCTCCATCGACCGGATCTGAATCTGGAGCTTCTCGATCTCCCTACGGTATATCAAGGGCTCATCAGAGTCATTCCCCGCCAACTGATCCTGCAATTTTCTAATGGTGGTTTTTAAGGAATTGAGCTTGCCTGACTGGCGCTTCGACTCGCTCATGGCCCCTCCTTTCCACGTGATCCTCTTTAGGTATGATACAGGGGCGCCGCCTGCACTTCAATTGTAACACCGCCGGAAACTCGGGTCAACCGCTCGGCTTCCTTCCGACGCGGAGACGGTGGCGACACACGCCCGCGCAGCCGACTGAATATCCCGAGCAGCTATGATCTCGGAGATCACGGCGACGCCATGAGCACCGGCGCCCATCACGGCTGCAATCCTGTCACGGGTGATCCCCCCCAGAGCGAAGACCGGAACCCCACTGTGTCGACACGCCTCAGCAAGCGCGCCCACCCCGACGGGCGGGCAGTATCGTATCTTCGACGGGGTCTCAAACACCGGGCCGAACGTCACGAAATCGGCGCCCTCGTCCGCCGCGCGCCACACCGCCTCAATCGAATGCGTCGAGACCCCGATCAGTTTCCCTGGGCCAAGAATGCGGCGTACCGCCCTCGTCGGCAAACTGTCGGCCCGAAGGTGGACGCCGTCGGCGTCCACCGCCAGCATAACATCGATGCGATCGTTAATCAGTAGGACGGCGCGCGCACTGTTCGTGAGAGCGCGAACTTCGGCGGCGAGTTCGAGGAGCGCCCGAGGGGCGAGGTCCTTCTCGCGCAACTGAATCGCGCGAACTCCTCCTCGCAACGCATCGGCCACCGTCTCGGGCAGCTGGCGTTGGCCGGCGAGATGGCGATCTGTGATCAGATAGAGCAACCAATCGGGCGTCATCCGGGTCCCCCGTGTATCACGCCGATCATCAATATATAGGGAACAACCGTGGTCGCTCGTCGTTTATTCAGGGTACCCTGTAGGTCGCGTTACTCGATCAAATCCTCCAGAGGACTTGACGCATTGGCATAGAGCCTCTTGGGAATTCGGCCCGCGCGATACGCGAGTCGTCCCGCCCGAACCGCATCCCGCATGGCTTCCGCCATCATGAGCGGATCTTTGGCGCCCGCGATGGCGGTGTTCATCAACACGCCGCCACAGCCCAGTTCCATGGCAACGGCAGCGTCCGACGCCGTCCCGACTCCCGCATCCACGATGACCGGGACCTTGACCGTCTCCATGATAATCCGGAGATTATAGGGGTTACGGATCCCCAGGCCCGATCCGATCGGTGCGGCCAACGGCATCACCGCCGCACATCCGACATCTTCAAGTTTTTTGGCCACGATCGGATCGTCCGTGGTGTAGGGCAGAACGACGAAACCTTCCTTGACCAAGATTTTGGCCGCCTGCAGCAAGGCCTCGGTGTCGGGAAACAGCGTCCGCTGATCACCGATCACTTCCAGCTTGACCAAATCAGACACCCCGGCCGACCGCGCAAGCCGCGCGGTCCGAACAGCCTCTTCGGCGGTATAGCATCCTGCGGTATTCGGAAGAATTCGATAGACCTTGGGGTCAAGATAATCCAGCAGATTGTCGCTGGACCGATCGAGAATATTGACCCTCCGCACGGCGACGGTAACCATGTCGGCCCCTGAGGCGTCGATCACTCGTTTGGTTTCAGCGAAATCTTTAAATTTCCCCGTCCCGACGATCAGCCGAGATCTGAGATCCAGAGGGCCAATGCGTAGGCAATCCTCACCCCCGCCCCCCCCGACAAAACTGACAATCTCGACGCGATCTCCCTCCTCAAGGGCTTTCCCGGCAAACGCGCTGCGCTCGATCACCGACAGATTCACCTCCACGGCAACCCGGTCCGGAATGACTCCGAGATTGGCCAGCAGTTGGCCGATGGTCGTGCCTCGCGCCAGCGCGGATGCCTCTCCGTTGACCGTGACCACTACGTGAGCAACACCACTCGATCGCACCGTCACCCTCCCACTCGGCTGCCCGAATCGGCAACGCTCAGTAAAACGATTATAACGAGCGCTGGAAAATGAAGTCAAACCAGAGCGGGGAACAGGCCGCGGACGAATGTCAGATATTCCTGAGGGGGGTTAATCAGCTCGATGCCCATCTCGGCTTTTCTGAGGTGCCGAGCTAACGCCGGCGGAATGCGCATCGCCCAGGTCACGTACCCTCGCAACGAGAATCCCTCCCGATCGGGCAGACGCATCTCCAGAACCCGAAGCGTCTTGGCGGGATAAATGGCGGTGGTTTTAACGAAGAGCCCGGCCTCCGAAACGTCGATCGTAAAGCCGAGCTGGGACGGGTGGTTAACGCCAAATCGAACTTCGATTCGCTTGGTACGCCGAACCTGTTTTTGTTTTTCCATCGGCGTTACCGCCGGGGCGCAATGACCGTTTCAGCGGAATACGGGCTTTCGCAGCCACGGGCATCCACCGCCGTGACCCGGTAGGTCATCGCCCCTTTCGCATCAAGCCCGGTGTCCACGTAACTTGTCGCGCTTTGGGGGGAGGGGGTCACCCGAACTCGACCACGGTCATCTTCGCGATAGAGATGGTACCGGAGCCCCGGATCCCTAGGTCCTGACCACGCTAGGTACACACTGGCCCGCCCTTGGCGGGGGCTCCACAGGTTGAACGGCGGAGGAGGCGGCGTTGCGGTCGGCATGGACGATGCGGTGACAATGAACCGGTGAGGGGTCCCCACGTGGTTCGTAAAAGAGTACGGCGACGGCGAGGCCGCCAGGTCATACGTCTGGCCGGTCAGAGCGTCCTGGAGCGTCCAGGCAACCTGCGCGCACTGGGCGGCAACGGTGGAGGGGGGCGTCCACGACAACGAGATCGCAGCGTCCGCCTGATCCGACGTCACCTCGATGTCCCACACCTGAGGAAAGGTGTCGCCACGCACATCCCACCACAGCGATTGCCGGCCGGCGGGATAGCTTGGGTGTCGGATCACCGCGGTCAACACGTCGGACGGAAACGCGGCCACCGCGTCCCACGAGGTATCGAAATTATCCGTGCCACCCGGTTCGACTCCGAGGCGCAAATGGTTCTGCGCCATCCCCCCTTCGGCGGCCTGCGAGGGAACCGAGACCGTCAGATCGATTTCCGAGGCGTGCGCCGGGAGCGCCATCATGCCACACCCCGCCATCAACACCGCGCCCACCCATGCTCTCCGTGACTTCACGATGCCTCCTTAGGGACGGGTGAACACGAGCACGGCATCCGACCCGAAACTCTGGACCCATGCTCCGTTCCACGGCTTGAACGTCGCCGGTGGACTGGTCGAGAGTCCGTACGGTTGCGTCGTCACCCCGTCATACAGATAGATCGCCGGGCCGACCCAGCCGTTTGTCACCGCATTCTGATACGGCACCGGCGCTCCGGCCCCACGTTTGACCTGAACCTGGCTCAACAGAATATCCTGCTCGTACGGGTTCCCGACCATGTTGAATCCCAACTCGAGCGGCACATCAAAGGTCGGACTAGAGACCACCGGACCTGGCGCGTCCAAGACCGCCTGCGTGCCCAGGGAGCGAAGAAAATACGCTGATCCGGCGTGGATCGGACCAAGAACCCCGCACGGGGAAAACGCGGGCGTTGACACCGTCCCCTCGTAGCACCCGTCGGTCGGAAGGGGGCCGGACGGATTCCAACGGTAGGCGTACACGGGAATCCCGACATCGTCGCCGAACACTCCATCGGCCGTGTCGCTGCCGACCACGGGAATCCGGGGAACCGACACCATGGTATAGCCGAGTCGCAATGCCGTCCGTCCCACGGCCACGTTCGACAAGCCCGATCGATTGCCTCCATCGTCGATGGCTTGGATCGCGAAGTAATAATTTGTATTCGAGGTCAGCCCACCCACGAGTACTTGCTGCGCCTGGCCGGAAGGACCGGGAGCAGCCGCCGCCATAACCGTTCCCTGGCTGAAATTAACCGATGTGAGGGGGAATGTTGCGTAGCGTACGTCGTACGCCGCGGCGGTTCCGACCGAGCCGTCGTCGCCGGTTGCCGTCCACGTGAGCAAGAGCGACGCGCCCTTCGCCGCGCCGGAGAACACGGCCAGATCCGTGATCACGGCCGGGGCAATTGTGTCTGCGGACGGAGGGGCGGTTGAGGCGTCTAAAACATTCGACACCGTACCAAGCTGACTGAACGCGTCCATGGCCCTCACCGCCACGTGGTAGGTCGTCCCCGGAACGAGGCCGTCGATGACCAGGCTTGCCGTCGTCCCGCTGCTCTGGGGAGTGTGGAGCGTGTACGGCGTCGCCGTGTCGAAATTGAAGGGGGTCGAGGTCGAGTATCGCACCAGGTAGCCGGCCAGCGGGCCCGAGTCGTCGACGGGAACGGTCCATTGAACACTCACGGTATTCGCCGTGGGCGCCGCGGCGCCAGGTCGGAGGTCGGCAATCGCCGGCGGGGGTTGATCAACTGGGGTTGTCACCGTCACCGGCGCCGACCACCCCGACGCATTCGGAATTTCATCCAACGCCCGGAGCTCAAACACGTAGGTGTTGCCTCCGCGCAGCGTGGAGACCGTCAGCGTTTCGGTTCCACCGGGAGTCTTGGTGGGGGTGATCGCTTGTACACTCGTAACTGTTCCGAGTGTGCGGCGCAACTCGTATCGGCCGACCATCCCCCCGGCTAACCCATCGTCCCCAACCGCCGTCCACGTGAAGCTCACGGATATCGGCGTGGGCGCGCCTGCCACCAACGCTGGCGTCGCGGGAGGCGTGGTGTCGGCCGTCACCGGCGGCGGGGTGATCCCGGGACCCGCTCCACTCGAGTGTTGCGCCAAGCTCACGGCGACCGCGCGACCGGCGACCAGCGTATTTCGGGATAGCACGGCATCGAACGCCGACACCAGACCGGAGCCGCTCGCTTGCGCCTCAAGGGCGGTCGCGGCGTCCCAGGCGGTTCCCGTCCACCGTGTGAGCGTGACACGACCCTGCGTGTCGAACACGCTGAGCGCCAAGCCGTCGGTCCCGCGGGCGGACGCGAGCTCGATCCACGCCGGGTATGGGGTGAAACTCACTGCTGCTCCCGCAGCGTGGCTAGCGGCAGATGTCCCGAGAGTACCACGAGTCAGACCCGACAGGATCGTCACCGTGCCTATCCCACTCGGCATCTGGCACGAGGTCGTGGTTTCGGCCTTGCTGGTATACCGAATGGTCTCGACATCCACCGCGACAAGGCCCGAGAACGGGAACGCGATGTCGTTACAAATGGACAGCGCTGTTCCGGACGCCAATACAGCGGAATCGAGCTTCGCCGCCAACACCGTCGTCGGCAGCGGCGACGGGATGGGGGACTCAGCCGACCAGCCCCCGGCGGACGACCACGCCCGCGAGGCGCCGCGCTGGCCGGCCTGAGTGGTGTACGCGGCCAACAGCTCCCCGCTCGTTCCCTCCCACGCGAGATCAAAGCTCCGGCCACCGGCCTCGCTCATCAGACTCGTGGTCAAGGTGTCGGCGGTCGCCGACCATTGCGCCCCGTCCCAGATCAGGACATTGAGCGCCAACGCCGATGTCCCGCTGCTTGCGGCCAGCGCAATGCGATTTGAGGTCGCGGAGAGATCGCCCACCAGTCGGAGGGCCGTGAGGGGACCGCTCCCCGCAGACGGCGTCGTGCCTTCGACGCCCCATCCGCCGATGTCCGCTAGATCCCGACTCCACACGCGGTAGTGCGGCGTGCTTTCTCCTGCTGCTGCCCACGCGGCCATCATCCTTCCCGTCACCCGTTCGAACGCAACATCGACGATTGGCGCGTCGTGACCTGCCGCGTTGGTGGTCAACAGGACGGAGTCTTCCCACGCCTGGCGACTGCCTCGCCAGACCACCGCGGCGACGTCGTCGTTCTGGTCTTCGTAGACAAGAACCATGTCGTTCGTCGCCGGGCGTGCCTCAAGGCGAACCCACAGCGGTCGGCCCGTGGTCTGTTGGCCGTTGACCAGATCCTCGACCAGCGCTTCGGCGCTCCAGCTTGCGCCGTCCCATATGCGATAGCGCAGCGAGGTGGAGTCAGTTCGCGCGTAGACGACCACAGCGTGTCCGGTCTGCTGCTCGTACGCCACGTCCACGGCCTGCGTGGGCCGCGCCAGCCCGACCGACGACGTGGCCTCGATCGCGCCGGTCCACACCTGGCCGTTCCACACACTGAGCATCAGGCGGCGCTGATCATCCACGACGGCCAGGATCCGCTCATCCCGAATCGGATTGGCCTTCATCACCTGCCAGACCGGGGAGGCGGAAAGGGACGGGCCGGTCAGCCGGCTCGACCATGCTCCGCCTATCCATCGCTGGTACTGAACGGCCGGAACGCCTTGCTGGCCGTATGACGCGATCGCCGAGATCAGGTCGGCCGGCGGGGTTCCGACGTAAAACGCCCTGTCCGCGGTGATGCGCCCCCCGTCAGGATTCGTGACGGTTAGGGCATGGTATCCCGCCGCGGCACCGGTCGCCACGGTCAATTGGGCGCTCAGGGTCGCCGTGTCGATCCGCGTCAGCCCGCTCACTGTGAGCTCGCTGTCAAAGGCAATCCCCACGCCGGGTTGGAAGCCCGCGCCCACGATGGTGAGCGCAATCGCGGGACCCTGATTCCCGTAGGCAGGCGTCAACGTCGAAACGGAGGGCCCCGCGTTGATCGTCATCAGACCCGATCCCCGTCCGTCGTCGGAATTGGTCACGACCACCGGATAACTCCCCGGCAGAACACTTGGTGCGACCGCCACGTTCGCACACGCGATCGTGGAGTCATTCGTCGCCGCGCACGTTCCGGTGACACCGGCGGGGAGCGTCACGGTGGCTGCGACCAGGGTGCCCGCATCAAAGTTTCCCCCGCTCACGGTGAGCGACATCCCGGACGCCCCGACGCCCAGCGCCGGACTGACCGATGCGACCGTCGGCGGCGGATTGATCATCACGCGACACGTGGAGCACCCCGAGGTAAACCCGCTGGGGGTCGTCAACGTCACGTCGCGAAAACCCGGGGCGGCGGTCTCCACCACGTTGATCGTGACCGTTCCCCCGTCGCCGTCCGCGTTGGCGCGGAAATTGGCGATGGGATTGGTCACCTGAACATCATAGGTGCCGGGTCTTAACAGCGGATCCGTCGGGTCAAGCGACCGATCCGTGTCCCAGTAAAACTTGATCTGCTCCGGGCTGACGTACACGCACGGCGTGGAGGAGGTCGGCGTTGAACCTTGGACCGCCACGCAGGAGAGATCGCCCACGACGACCGCCGCTCCGGGCCGGAATCCGGAATCGGCATCGCTGAAGCCGACAATCGTCACGGCCCGGCTCGTGGTAATCCCGGCCGTGACGACGGCGGGGGCCAGTTTCTCGACGCGAGGCCGCGGAGCTCTGATGGTGAATCCACCGGGCAAGCTCCCTAGCCCCGCCCCGACGTAGGAGGGATTTGTCACCTGCACCGCGTACGAACCGGGCTGTATCGCGGTTCCTGGTGAGGTTGCTCCATTATCCCAATAGAATTCCAAATGCGTATTACTCACATAGACGCACGGCACGGTCGGACTCGCCACCGTTCCCGAAACCGCCGTGCACGTGAACGTCCCAACCGTGATCACTGGCCCATCGGCCCCGACGGGCGCATAGAATCTTGAGCCCCTGATCGCGACGGATTGACTCGGGGTCACCGCAAAGTCGACCGTCGAAGGCGTCACGCTCTGGATGATGGGGAGCGGAGGAGCGACGGTAAATGCCTTGTCGAGGAAGAACCATAAGCCGCCGGCGCTCTGAGGGTTCGTTACCTGCACCGGATAGACACCCGGCGCCAGTCCCGTGTTGGCCCAGTAGAAACTGAGCCGCGTCGCGCTCACGAACGCAAAAGGAACCGTGGCCGTGGCTTGCGAACCACTCACTGTGACCCCGGACAGGCACGTCCTCGGCTGGCACACCCCTCCGGTCAGCGTCCCAATCGTGACGGTGGCTCCAGTGGTGAAATTCGTCCCGAAGATCGAGATCGACTGACTCGCGGTCACGTCGTACGTCACCGGGCTCAGGACGACGGTGGTGATGGTCGGCTGCGGAGCATCCACCCTGAACCCGTCGGCCAGACTCACCGTTGCGCCGCCACTCGCCGCGGGATTGGTCACCGTGACGGTGTACGAGCCGATGGCCAGCGACGTGTTGGGCCAGTAGAAACTCAGCCGGCTGCTGCTCACAAACACAAAAGGGGTCGTCGCGGTCGCCGTTGCGCCCGCCACCGTCGTCCCCGGCAGCGTGGTCGTCGTCGTTGGGCTGCTGATCGTGATCGTGGCGCCCACCAGGAAATTCGTCCCGAAGATCGACACCGCCGTACTCGGCGTGACCCCGTAGGTCGCCGAACTCGGAAACGTCGAGGTGACCGTCAACTGGGCTCCCGCGACGGTGAAGCCGTCGACCAGCGTAGCGGCCAGACCACCCGCCGCGGCGGGATTCGTGACCTCCACGGTATAGGTGGCCGCATCCAGCGACGTGTTGGGCCAGTAAAACCTGAGTTGGCCGCTGCTCACGAAGACAAAGGGCGTCGTCGCAGTCGCCGTCGTGCCCGCCACCGTGGTCCCCGACAGCGTTTTCGTCGACGAGGGGCTGCTGATCCTGACCCGGGCTCCAACAACGAAACCCGACCCGAAAATGCTGATACTCCCGGTCGCCGACACTCCGTACGTAACGGGGTTCGGGCTGGTGCTAGTGACCGTGGGTTGCGGGGCGGCCACACTGAAGCCGTCTGCCAGGCTCGCCCCCAACCCTCCGGCGGCCGAGGGATTGGTGACTTGGACGGTGTACGAGCCGATGGCCAGCGACGTGTTGGGCCAGTAGAAACTCAGCCGGCTGCTGCTCACGTAGACGAACGGGGTTGCGGCGGTCGCTGTGCTGCCTGCCACCGTCGTCCCCGACAAACTCCCCACCGTGATCGTGGCCCCCACGATGAAACTCGACCCGATGATCGAGATCGAATTACTGGAACTGATGCCATAGGTGACTAGCGTGGGGCTCACGCTGCTGACCGTGGGTTGCGGAGCCGCCACACTGAAGCCGTTTGCCAGACTCGCCCCCAACCCTCCGGCGGCCGAGGGATTGGTGACTTGGACGGTGTACACGCCCGGCAGCAGCGCCGTGTTGGGCCAGTAGAACTTGAGTTGGCTGCTGCTCACGTAGACGAAGGGTGTTGCGGCGGTCGCTGTGCTGCCCGCCACCGTCGTCCCCGACAGGCCCCCCACCGTGATCGTCGCCCCCACCACGAAATTCGTCCCAAAGATCGATACCGACGCGCTGGGCGAGATCGCATACGTCTCGGCGCTCGGCGACACGCTGCTGACCGTGGGCTGGGGAGCCCGGACGGTGAATCCGCCCGTGAAGGTAACCGATTCTAATGTCGGATTTGTGACTTGGACGTCGTACACCCCGGGAGCCAGGCTTGTGTTCGGCCAATAGAACTTGAGCTGGCTCGCGCTCACGTACACGAAGGGCGTCGTCGCCGTGGCCGTCGAACCCGCAACCGCCGCGCCGGATCGGCTGCCGACCGTGATCGTCGCGTTCAGTTGGAAATTCGCGCCAAAGATCGTGACCGACGAACTCTCGGTGACCGCGTAGGTGACCGACGCGGGGGTGACCGAGCTGATCGTGGGTGGAAGCGCCATCGCGGGTGCGGACACCCCGCACACCGCCGCAAACACCACGCCGCCCACAAGGGTCCACCCACTTCGTCGTTGAGAAATCGACACCCGCCCCTCCTTAAAAAAAAGAGTAGTGATGACCGGGGATGACACGAATCCCCTCTGCCTTAGACCTGGACGGGCGCGATTTATTCCGATTTTGCGCGTGCGGCGCTCAAAGCCCGGAACAGGATCGGCCGCCACTATATCGGTGATATTTCAAGGCTGTCAAGCGCAGCGTGCTTACGGCCGTGCACGCTCTTTGGACGCCCCCTCCGGTTCCGACGGTGGATGGTGATCCTGGCCGCGGTAGGCCTCGATAAATCGGCGGACCAGCCCTTCGTCCCAGGATTCTATCGTCGCGATCCGACCCCACGCCGTGAGCGCGAAGGCGCTGGACAGGCTGGGCTCAGGGGTCACAAGAACCTGGGTGGGATACTCGGTGAGAAGGCGCTCAAGGGCCGTCATCGTCTCGGGACACGGGCGATCGCAGCGATAGTGGATGATGATCCCGCCGTCCTCAAGGTTATGGACCTGCACCTCCCACAACACCGGGATCCGGTGCATCCCCCACGGCGCCAACCACGGAACGTGGGGACCGGAAGTCGGGGGCAGAGAATGATACGGGGTATGCGGAGATCCCGGCGACTGGAGATGATCGTTGCCTTGAAGCGGGACCGCGCGGCCCGGCTCGTCGCCGGACACGCTCGCCTGGACGGGGACGGCCCAGCATAACCCCGCCGCAAGCCACGCCAAGCCGTTCCCATTGAGGCGCATAGGGGTTTTATCCTACGGCTGACCCCACCACCAAGTCAATCCGGGCCGTGTCGCCTTGACAGGCTGGAGAGGTTTCAGTAGAGTACGGCCCATGCGGAATGTCCTTCCTCGTGTCGGCATCAAACGCATGGTGTGGGCCGTGGTGCTGGGTTCTGCGCTCGTCGGTTGTACCTCGACGATACCTCCCCCTCAGTTTGATTTCTCCGCCCAGCGCACCACCTTCCTCACCCACGACACCTTCGACAACCTGAACCCAACCTGGAGTCCCGACGGAAACACGGTCGTCTACGTGTCCAACCGGAACGGCGGGTGGAATCTCTGGGCCGTCACGCTCGACGGCGCCGCGCCGCGCGCCCTGACGACGGGGCCCGGTGAAGACCGGTTTCCCGCGTTCTCTCCCGACGGCAAGCGTCTCGCCTTTGCGTCGCGGCGCTCCGGGAACTGGGACATCTGGGCGGTCAACCCCGACGGCACGGGGCTCGCTCAACTCACCACCCATCGCATGGACGATCTGGCTCCCGCCTGGAGCTGGGACGGCAAGCAGATTGCCTTCGACTCATATCGGGATTTCGAGTACAGCATCTACGTCATGGACGCCGACGGCGCCAACCAGCGTAAGTTGACCACTGGCGGCAACGGCGATTGGGGGGCGTCGTTCGCTCCATCGGGCGACACGGTCGTGTTCGCCTCGACGCGCACCGGGCATGGCGATCTGTACGCGATCGATCTGGCCGGAAAGGGGCCGTACCGGCGCCTCACTCAGACCGAAAACGAACGCGAGATGATTCCGACGTTCAATGCGGATGGATCCAAAATTGCGTTCGTGGCCGAGCGCGAGGGCGGGCGCGACATCTGGGTGATGGATCCCGACGGGAGTCGCCAGACACGCCTCACCCGCAATCTGTCGGGAGCCTGGCAACCGCGGTTCAGCGTGGACCGGGAACTCTACGCGGCGATCGGGTACTTCACCGTGGCGTGGAGTCCTGACGGCCGTTCGCTCGCCTATACCCATGTCGACCGCGATGGGACGGGACAGATCGCGATCCTCTCGCTCGCCCGCTAGGAGCCTGTCCATGGATGACCATCTGCTGCGTTGTCAGTCGGCCTTGCGTGCCCACGTACGACCTGTAAAGGCGGGTCGATGACCCGCCCTGGGCGAGGCAGCGCCTCGCCCCTACAAGTTGCGCAAGGCCTCCGTCCGCCTTGCATCTGGCCACCCCTGAACAGGCTCCAACATCCCAATACTCGGACACACTCCTAGTTTCCGTCCGATGCGAACCGCCCTCGTTGGGCTTCTGCTTGTGGGCATCGCCGCCGGTTGCCAGCCGGTCGCTCCGGGATCGCTCGTACTGTCGCCTCCGCAGGCGGCGGTCTCCCGTCAACTCACCTTCTCTCCCGGTAACGATTTTTCTCCGGCGTGGAGTCCAGACGGCCGTTCCATCGTGTACGTGTCGGACCAAGCCGGCGCGTGGAATCTGTGGACCGTGGATCCACAGGGCCAGGCGCCTCGGGCGTTGACGTTCGATCGGTTCCAGTATTCGAGTCCGTCGTTCACCCCCGACGGCGCGTCGATCGTGGTGGCGTCCGACCGCGGCTCTCCGTTGCGGGCGTGGCTCGACCTCTGGCTGCTCTCGCGCGAGGGCACGCCGGAACGACGGCTGCTCTCGGAAACGCCGAGCGTCAAAGAGTTCGCTCCGGTCATCTCGCCGGACGGTCGCCTGCTTGCCTATCTCGATCTTCCAATGAGCCGCGCCCCCCAATACCGTGTGGTGGTCGTCGAACTTCCGGGGGGAATCCCGCGCGTGGTCACGGAGGATCGCGTCCTGTTCTCGCCGGTCCGGTTCAGCCCGGACGGGCGACAACTGCTCTTTACCTCCGATCGTCTCGGAACGGCCGACGTGTGGATCACGGGGGCGGACGGGAGCGGGGCGCGGGCGCTGACGATGAGCCCCGCCGTGGAAACCGTAGGTGACTGGAGCCGTGACGGCTCCACGGTCGTCTTCGTATCAGACCAGAGCGGCCACGACGAGTTGTGGCTGATGGACGCTCAGGGGCAGGATCGGCGCCAGCTCACGAACGACAGCGACACCGCGTCGCTGCCCGCGTTCTCGCCCGACGGCGCGTGGGTCGTCTACACGTCCACCAAATCGCACAACCAGGATCTGTGGATCATCCCATCGGGACTAAGACCGGCAATCAGTAATCCTTAGAAGTCGCCGCTTCTCAAGTCTCGACCAAGACTGGCATGCGTTCGAAAAACCGCTTTCGAATCCGATGCCTGAAACCGACCCCTCGCGTTACGGTTCTATAATCTGTATCGTCCGGTTGGCTTCAAAGGGCCCCTGGATCGCCTGGTGTCGCCCTGTTGGCCAAATAATGTCGACCCTGTCTATCGTCCGGTGTTCGCCCAAACCGAAATAGATCGGGATTTGGCTCTGCGAGAGATAGCCCGACTTGCCATCGATGTAACGAACCTGGCGGTTACCGCCGTAGGAGATGCTCACCCACGCTCCAATCGCGTTGCGATTCGAAGCCGTTCCCACCAGTTCCATTTTGAGGTAATGGATCCTACGGCGCTGAGCCAGGTTGCTCACCAAGACCTGCGGAACATCGTTAAATTCAGTCGTAACGATGTCCAGATCCCCGTCATTATCGAGGTCGAAGATCACCGAAGAACGAGAACTCCGAGCCCCGCTGACGAACCCGTTCCGATAACAGATCCCATCGACCACGCAATCTTGACTAGTGTTAAACACACGGGAGCACTCCACGCGCTCCTGATCACGACCGCCGCAGTCGAGTGCAAAGTAGTCGCCGATGAGGGTGCCGTTCGCTCGCGGCTCGATGTTGAGCTCCTTTTCCGCATGCCTGAACCGCTCGCCCTTCTCGTTGATCAGCACCACATTTTTGGCATACGGAAATGGATACCCCATACCAGACGCCACAAACACGTCTTGATATTGGTCCGCGTCCAGATCCTCGACGCTGATTCCCCAGGGCCAGTAGGTTTCTGCACCGATGGCATCCGACATTTCTTCGTAACGGCCATCGCCCATATTCTTATAGAACGTATTCCCCAAGATGTTGTGACTGACATCGCCCATCATCCGCGGGGCCAGCTCGCGGGGCAGTTTCATGGTCTCCGCTGTGATTCCCCCAAACATGTCCGAGTGCATGTCGGTGGTCATGAGGTCGATGAGCCCGTCGTTGTCGAAATCGAAGAACTTGATACCCATGGCTCCCCACCCTGTCTTCGGAAACACGGTGGGGGTCACTTCGATGAAGCGCGTCCCACCCACGTTCTCAAAGAACTGATCGTCGCCCTGCATGTTCGTCACGTAAAGATCCGGGTACCCGTCGTTGTTGTAATCCGCGATCGAGGCGTCCCCATTCCATCCCACGAGATCACCAAGCCCCATCTCGCGGCTCACATCTTTAAAGCGCCCACCGCCTAAATTTTTATAGAGGATGCTTCGCTCCGCAAATTCCGGTTGGAGATGCAATTCAAAGGCCCTCTCGCGCCCCACGTAGTAACCCTGGGAGTCGAACTCGTCGGTAGTGTATCGGCCCACATTCACCACCAAGAGGTCCAGCAACCCGTCACGATCAAAGTCAAAAAATACCGCCCCAGACGAATGCCCGTGATAGTCTAATCCAGACGATTCGGTCATGTCCCGAAAAACACCGTTTCCTTCATTCTCCAATAGGACATTGCCCCCCCGGACCGCTGTGACAAACAAATCCTGGTCTCCATCGTTATCAATATCGGCAAACGCCCCGCCGACACCGACCCGATCACCCAACCCGGTATGAGAGACCTCCGTAATATCTCGAAATCTGCCCTCACCCAAATTCTTATACAGAGCATTGGCACCGACTTGGTTGATAAAATATAGGTCCACAAGACCGTCGTGATCCACGTCGGCGGCGAGGACCCCATTTCCGTGGTCGTAATGGACCGCCTTATAGCGCCGACCCGCATCGTGGACGATCCGATGCCGGAACGTAATGCCAGACTTCTCTTGCTGATTCGTGAATGAAAACGACGAGGGAGCCGTGGACTGACCTGGGGGCGTGGTGTGCCAATCGCCGAGGGAACCGGAACACCCGCCCAGGACAATCAAGATAATGGCCCCAAGAGGAGACCGGCTCCCGATCGTCGTCATCAGAAGAGAAACCTATCCAGAAAAGTGGTCATCGCTGCGACAACTGATTGGCCGCGAAGCGACGGCCTACAGAAACTCGGTTTTGTCTACTCCGACCAAGCAATAGGCACTGCCATGGTTAACGGGAATCCTTCGCACAGCGGAACCCCACGTCGTAGCCGGTATGCCAGTCGGTGTCGCGGTCGTTGATCGCGAACAATTCAGGCGCGTAGCGGTGGGTGGCGCGGGCGAAGGGTTGGGCCGGCACGCCCCATGACCCGCCGCGGAGCACTCGGTTGCTTTTACCGAACGCGGAGCGGGTGAGCGTGCTCCCAGGGTAGGCCTCGTACCAGGAGCTCGTCCACTCCCAGACGTTCCCGATCATGTCTTCGACCCCGTACACGCTGGCGCCACCGGGATAGCTCCCCACCGGCCGGCTCCACGCCAGACCGGACTCCATCGTATTGGCGCGATCGGACGAAAACCCCGTGCCCCACGGATACGCGGCGCCGTCGGGACCGCGAGCGGCCTTTTCCCACTCGGCTTCGGTCGGCAGGCGCTTGCCGGCCCACCGGCAGTAGGCGTCGGCGTCGTACCAGTCGGTGTCGGATACGGGGTTGGTGGGCTCGCGCCGGAGCGCGTCGCGTTCCCGCCAGGGCGCGGGGAGGTAGGTCGACCCCGTCGCGTTAATGAACTTGGCATACTCCGCGTTGGTGACCTCGTAACGATCGATGAAGTAGGCTGGGAGCACAACTTGATGGCGGGGCAATTCATCGACCCCCACCTCAATGCCCACCACCCCCTCTCGCTCGTCGCTCCCCATCCAGAACGGTCCCGCCGGAATCAGAACCATCCCCGGCTGCGAATCACCGGACGGCACAATCGGCGCCAGACTGCAGGCGCCCGAGAGCAAGCCCACCATCAGCGTGAAGACCCGCCTCATCCGCATGCCCTCTCCTTCCTCATCCCACGTCCTTAGCGCAGCGCGCGCCAAAATGGGGATGATCCCATTTCGGCGCGATCGCATGGCGGTTGGCCGCCCGGCTGAACGGCAGGGGCGGCGTGGTCCACGCCCCACCCTTTAGCACGCGGTATTTCTGGCCGAAGTCCGGCCGGGCGAGCGTGCTGCCTGGGTACTGTTCGTACCACGACGCCGTCCACTCCATCACGTTGCCGGCCATATCGTAAGCCCCGTAGGGACTCACATCGCCCGGGTGGCTTCCGACCGGCGCGGTATCCCCGAGGCCGCGGTCCTGAAGATTAGCCGTCCCCGCATGATACTCCGAGCCCCACGGCCAGAGACGACCATCCTCGCCGCGCGCCGCTTTTTCCCATTCGGCCTCGGTGGGAAGGCGCTTCCCGGCCCAGCGGCAATAGGCATCCGCATCATCCCACGAGAGGTCGCTGACCGGATGATCATTGCGGCGCGGCCGGTCACCGGCCCAGAGCCGCGGCGCGCGGTGACCGGTCTGTTGCACGAAGTTCGCGTACTCCGCCTCGGTCACCTCGTGCCGATCGATCCAAAACGCGGGAAGCTTCACCCGATGCTGGGGGGTCTCATCGACCCCCTGCTCAAACCACGCGAGGGCGGGGTTGGGTGCACTCCCCATCGCGAACCACCCGGCGGGCACCACCACCATCCCGGGCGGCGGATCGCGAGGGACCACCACCGCAGAGGCGCATGCCACCAGCGCAAACACCGCGCTTCCCGTAAGAAGCCACCCCTTATTTGGCACAGCGAAACCCCAGGGACCGGTGGCGGAGATCCGGTGGCTGGGCAAGATTCCGGTTGGTCGCCCGCGACCAGGGTTCGGCCGTGAGGACCCATGCTCCGCCGCGGGCCACCCGCATCTGCTCGCCAAACGCTCCCCGCTTGAGCGTGCTGCCCGGGTAGGGTTGATACCACGAGGCCGTCCACTCCGCGACGTTGCCGCATAAATCCATCACGCCGTACGGACTCGCGCCCTCGGGAAAACTCCCCACCGGGGTGGACCAGCGGAACCCGGACTCCATCGCGTTGCATCGCGTCGGGTCGAACCGGCTCCCCCACGGCCACGCGCGGTCGTCGTCCCCTCGGGCGGCGCGTTCCCATTCGGCTTCGGTCGGCAACCGCTTCCCGGCCCAGCGGCAGTAAGCTTCGGCGTCGTACCAGCTCACGTAGCACACCGGATGATCTTCCTGTCCCGCGGGCGGCCGCCCGTCGACCCACGCGTAATACTCGGGGTCCTTGGCATCGGCCGGCGCGGGCCGACCCGTCGCCTGCATGAAACGTCGGTATTGTTCGTTGGTCACCTCCAACCGATCCAAATAAAAGGGACGGATGCGGACTTCGTGCTGGGGCATTTCATCCACCCCAATCTCAAACCCGATCTTGCCCGCATCTCCCCGGCTACCCATCAAGAAGCTCCCACCGGGGATAGGGACCATCCCGTCGGGCGGAGTGCCGGCATCCCGACCGAGGACCAGCACTCCAATGCCGACTGCCACCACGGCCATCCCAACACCCACCCAGCCCTTATCCATCGGCTCTTAACGGCGCACGTGTCGGGCCGGCAGTTTAAGGAGATCCGGTTTCGGCTTTTCGACATCCAGGTCTCCCACGGGAGGAAGCAGACCCCGTCCCACCTCAGCCAGGAACTTTTGGATCGCAGGCGGAGCGGCCCCAAAACTGACGGGTCCCGTCTGTGCTCGTCCACCCGCACACCAAGTGTCACTCGAGAGATCGTTCGTTCTGTTCATGTGCGCATTGACGCCCCTGTCTGCATTTCCGATATAGAAACATGTGGACATCACCACCCCGTGGCAGCGCAGGTTACACCGAAAAACCGGGAAGGGTGGTTGGCTCGGGTTATCGCTGGACACCGTAGTGCTGTAATACCAAACCGGCTTTGTGGCCGTCACCCCCTCCACTCCCTCGAAGACGTTGGACCTCGCATTGACTGATCCCGGGTTGGGGTTGGCCGTACCGCCGCTGCACGCCGCGTCGGCGCCGATTTCGGTACCCACCTGGTCGCACGGTTTCTCCCCGGTGTAGGAGGTCGGTCCCCCTGGCGCGAAGTTGATGAGGTGCGTATCGCTGATCCCGTCCTTCGTGACCCCATCCACGGAGTCTTCTTCGTCAGGGGGTAACCCCGCGGGGCATCCGGAGGTTCCGCCGATACACCCCGTCCCGTCGCCGTAAATCGTGTTCTGCGATTCGGCGTTGCTGTGGACATTGTAGTGACATTCGTGGCAGAGCGCGCCCGTCCTCAGCATGTGATACATGTGCAGATTCGACTCCCAACTCACTACGGTCTGGCTCGTGCGAGTATCAAGGGGATCCGCCGGGACCCCGAAGAAATTCGTCCAACTGGAGTCGTTGTGGGCTGCGCCGGCCGCGTTGGGGTCAAAGGCGCGGCGGTCGTGGCACTGGAAACAGAGGAGGAAGTTGTCCCAGTGGCTGGTCTGCCCTGGGAAACCCGGGAAGAGCGACCCGAACCCGTCGGCCTGAAAATTCCGGCTCGGGTTCGCGATGTCGGTGTTGTACGGCGCGCGGAGAATCCGGATGTTGTTCGAACCGTGGGGGCCAATTGGATGCTTGCTGCGCTCCCCTTCGTAATCCTGGCTGATGCCGAAATTTTTCACATCACCCGCCCGAACCGTGTTGCTCTCAGTGATCGGGCCTAAGAACCGCTGCTCCCGCACCACGGACCCGCCACCACCGTATGCGTCGTAGTAATCGCTGTTGTGACAATCGGTGCATTGAATCGTGACGTCCTGGGCCTGACGGCCCCCCGACCACTGCTCGAGCTGTTTGGTGAGCGCAGCCGTTCCATTCCGTCCGTGGCCCACCACGGGGTGGAAGGCCTTGTTCACCCCAGGACCGACGTATCGCGTCCGACCGGATACCGCATCAGTCCCCCACGGCTCGCCGTTCACGTAACTCGCTTGGGGATTGGTCTTCCCCTCAATCTCCTGCGAAGGGCTGCCATAGGTCGCGAACTCCAATCGCTTGTTGGAAAACCCCGAGAGACTGAATTTCGGGTTTGAAGGCTGGACCCGAGGGTTGGACCGATACGCAAATGGCGTTGAGCCCAGCACGAACTTGGCATCGTCTGGGTACCGATCGCCGTTGAAAATATTTGTATAACTGTTCCCATGGCACCTGAAACAGACCTCGTACACGTAGGGCCGGTTTTGGTCGGTGGGCGTCGTTTCAATCACCTTGTCGTCGAACGTGATTCCCTTCATGCCGCGTAAGCGATTGTCGCGCACGACCTGGTGGGGGTTGTGGCAGTCGACGCACTCGATGTGGGCGCTGTCCTGTTGATTGGTCCCGGGGGGAGATTCGTTGCCGGCGGGCGGGCTGGGGCTGTATAGTTCTACACCTTCCTGCGATCGCGCGGTGAAGACCGGCTCGTGACCCTGGGCGAATTGGAGGTTCATCGCGCTACCGCACTTGGGGAAGGTCGGGCAATTACCGACGCCGATGTCCTTCGAGAACTCGCTGTAGACGTCCGGCGCGGGCCGCCCCGTCGCCGGCACAAAGCGCGGGGTGGCCGCGGTCGTCGGGTCGCCGGCCACCAGCGTGCCGAACGCGGTCGGGCCGGTGTTGGGCGAGTGGCAGAGGAAGCACGTGCTCTCGATCCCGTCGGTGCCCTGCGCGTTCACGCCCTCGCGGTGCAGGCGCTTGGCGCCTTGGATGGTGTGCGGGTCGTGGCAATTCCGACAGGCGTACTCCGACACGGCGTGGTTGCCGTCGTAATCGTAGCCCGAATTCGGATTCGCCGGATCGTTATTGACCAACGGATACTTGTTGCGGATGACCGGAGCGATCGCGTGGGTGCTGTCGATCCACCGCGGCTTGTCGTGGCAGAAGAGGCAAATGATCTGCTGGTTCTGGTTGTTCTTCGTCGGGTCGGGATTGTTGGTTTCATGATGGAACCAGTTCGCCCGCAGGAACTTGGGGTAATTCACTTGGTGCGGGTTGTGGCACGAGGTGCACTGCACGGAATCGTAGACGGTGGGGTCGTTCCCCGGATAGCGCCGCACCGGCGAGAGCGGTGTCGGGTCGCTGACCTTATTCGCGGGATACTGGAGGGGCGCGCCGGGATCAACCAGCTCCGTATCCTTCAGGGCGAGCGCCGAATCGAAGGTGAACGAGATCGGGTGGTCGTTCCGCAGATCCAGCCCCAGCCGGCGCGTATCGCCGGTCAGATCGCCACTGCCCTGGGGAATCGTCCCGCCCGGCCCGAGGTTGCCCGTCATCGGCACGCGGCCCTGATACCCGCCGGAGCCCGGCGCGTTGATGAGGTTGCCGAGCGCCACCGTCCCGTCGTGGCAGGACAGGCAGAGGCGGGAGTAGCCGGTGGGCCGCTGGCCCGCGGCGTCGTTGAGCACGCCCTCGAACGAAAAACTCCACACCTGATCATACAGTTGATAGGTCCGTCCGGCTTGATAGTCGAGGTTCCGATTCCAGATCGGCGCTTTGAGTGAGGTGCCGGTCGCGCTGGCCCCGTGGGGCGTGTGGCAGAAGACGCAGATTTCGCTCGTGCCTCCCGGCACCGACTTCGCGTCGCGTTCGGTCCCCGAACGCGGCAAGGTCCCCGAAGACAGGAGGCGGCTCGGGTCGACCGAGGACAAATTGTGTTTGGTGTTCGTGATGTCCTCCAACACCTGCTGATTCGGGGGAGGAGCGGGCTGCGTTTGTCCGACGTGGGCCACGGCCAGCGTGACCGCCGCGGCGAACAGCATCCCTATCCAGTATCGTGTCCAGGATCGTCTTCTCATGCGTCGTGCTCCCTCAGCGTGTCCATGACTCCCGTTGTCCTGCATCAGGGTTCCCCGCGCGTCGTCCCGACCGCCGCAGCCGCATCGGCGGTGGGGGTGGGGGCCGGCTCCTTCGGCATCGTGGCGTCGAGCAGACGAAAGACCTGGACACGCGCGTTGTAGGTATCGGCCACGTAGATCCGGTCGTGATCGTCGACCGCAACGCCCGTGGGCAACCAGAACGCGCCCTCGGTCGTGCCCGCGTTGCCGAAGTTCAGCAATAGGTCGCCGGCGGCGGAAAATATCTGCACGGTGTCGTAGAGGCCGTCGACAATGTAGATGTGACCGTGGCGATCCAGCCCCACCCCCTTGGGCTTGCTGAAGCTTCCGAGGGTCTCGCCGAGCTGCCCGATGGACCGGACCCACGCGCCGTCGGGCTCTAGGACCTGCACGCGGAAGTTCATGGCGTCGGTGACGTAGAGACGGCCGGCGCCATCGACCGCCAGGTGGGTGGGAAAGTTGAACGACCCGCCGTCTGGACCGCGCTGCCCGAACGTTCCCACCTTACGGCCGTCACGCGAGTAGATCAGGATCCGGTGGCCGCCCGCGTCGCTCACGTACAGCACGTCGCGGCCGGGGTGATAGGCGATGCCGGCGATGCGCACGGCGTCGCCGTCGGAGACGAACTCGCGCTGAAAGCGCCCCGCGCGGTCGAAGACGACCACGCGATTGAGCTGGGAATCCGCCACGTAGAGCGTCCCGTCCCGGTCTTCCGTCACCCCCGTGGGCGACAGCAGGCGCCTCCCGCCGCTCATCTTGAACACTTGCCGATAGCCCCCGCCGTTGAGATCGAAGCGATGCACCACCTGCAAACCCGTATCGGTGATCAAGAGGTCCCCGCCATCGCCGACGAACACCCCGAACGGACGGATCATCCGCGGAGCCTCCCCCTCGTCACGTCCCACCAATCGTTCGAACAAGCGGGTGAAAAATCCCTTTCGCTTCCCATCCGTCTCGGGACCGGTCAGGCTCTTCACGTAGGCGATCCTCGGCGGATCGGGCGGCAACGGCCACACGCGCTCGACGGTGGGCGAGGGAACCGGTCGCACCGCCGCGCACGCCGACAACAGGAGCCCACCCACGAGCGCGAGTCCGCGCCTATGATCCATCGTCATGTCGTCACCACGTACGACCTCTCCATACCGTCAGAATGGCCGCGCCGCCTTGAAAAACGCCGCTTGGCTGAGCACGTGATCGGTGGTCCGCGCCTCGTACGTCAGGCGATAATCCGCGCTCAACGAGATGCGCCCGATCTGGTAGGTGAAGACCCCTCCCCCTTCCGAGCGATCGACGTCCGGTTGACTGCGGTCAAACCGCTCCCACGACTGCTTCGCGTTGAGGTCGAGCATCCCGCTGCGCATCACGGCCACCATCCACCGGATCTGGGCGAAGGTCGTCGTCTTGTGCTCGTACGCAAACTGCGACTGCTGTTCATACGCATAGCCCGCGGTGGCGGCCACCCCCCGTCCCGTCTCGTAGGTGTCGGTCATACTGAATAGGAACACGTGGTTCGTCGCGTCGCGGTACTGGGACAGTGTATACGATGACAGTGCGGTCAGCACCAAAAAATCGCCGGACAAGAACAAATCATGAGGGGCGCTGCTGTTGGCCGAGACCTGAAGCGTGTGGTCGAGCTGGTCGGACGCCTCCGCGCCGGAGGTGCGATGCGTCACCAGGGCGAGCGTATAGTCGGCCGAGAGCGCCACGAGCCTCGTCTGGGTATTACTGACCCCGGCCAAGAAGACGTGGGTGAGATCGCGTGACGTGCCCGTTCCGGTCGTGATCCGGTTGACGCTATACCCACCCTGATAGCCCAGACGATACGTCACGAGCGTCAAGGTCTTGAGGTAATTCGTGCCGTAGCCGTAGCTCTGATAGTAGCTCGTCACGTCGGTCGTCCCGCCGCTGACGTCGGTTGTGCCGACCGATGCGCTCAAGGTGGTCGACAATCCCAACATGGGCCGATAGTTGGCCGACGTGAACGCGTAGTGCGACGTCGTCAACGCGTTTTGGAGGTCGAACCGGAAGAATCGATAGCCCGCGGCCAGATCGAGCTCCTGCAGCGGTCGAAGGGTCGCGTTCGTGGCGAACAAGTGGCGCTCGAAGGGGTCCTTGTAAAAATCGTAGCTCGCGCTCAACGTGGTCTGCAGGGTCGGCCGGTAGTACACGCTCGCGCCGGCGCTCCGCTGTTCGAGCGTGCCCAAACCGGGCGTCACGACGCCCAGCGTCGTGACGCTGGAGGAATAGTTCACCCGAGCCGCCGTCGACAGCGCGGGCGTGAACCGGGTCTCCGCCGAGGCGTTAATGGTATGGCTCGTCGAGCCCTGCGTCTCCCCGTCGAGCCGGGTGAGCTGGTACCGCGCGAAGTAGCGGGTGATGCCCGCCTCGCCATCCACGTCGAACGCCGCGGCGCGGGTCCGTTGAAGGGTCGACGCCAACTCGGAGTCGACCTCCAAGTCGGATTGAAAGAGATTGATGCGCAGCCGTGGGAGCCGATGGAGCGAGACATCCCAGGTGAGGCTGTAGGTGGTGGTCGTCGACTTGGACCCCGGATCCGTCAGATTGTTGTCCTGGTTGATGCGTTGGGCATAGAAGTTCACGGGCGTCGAGCGCGGCAGCAAGTTCAGGCTCAGATAATAATCGGTGACCCGAAGGTCTTGGGAGTCCACGCCGTTCGTGCGCGCGGTGTCGTCGATAAGGGAGACATTGGCTGCATAACTTCCCAGGTTGGGATGGAGAAGGTCACCCGTGCTCCCGAGTTGGTAGTGTTGCTGGAGACCGGTGGTCGTCGAGGGGGTGAGATCGGCGCCGCCGACTTGCTGGTCGATCCGCGACCAACGATAGGTGAGATCGGCCACGCCGTGGAGGTCGATCACCCGCGCCTCAGCCATTCCGGCACACCACACGAGAACCAGCAGCGCCCCAACGAGTGGCCCGACGTGCCGCGCGCCATGACGAGCCGGCCCTTCCCCTGGCCTGCGACACGAGGACATCGGGGTCATCGCCCATGGCTCATGGCTCGGACGGCCGGATCTCCACCTTCGCGCGTTGTCGTAAGTCGGCCAGCCACGCCGTGCGCACACGATCCGTTTCCGCGCGCCGGAGTTCGTCGGCGAGCCGGGTTTTATTGACCTCTTCGTAGGCGAGGGCACGCCGGGGTTTCTTCGCCTCGACCTGGAACACCGCGAACCCGTAGAGGGTCCGCACCGGCTCGCTGATGCCCCCGGCCTCTAACGCGAAGACCACCGCCTCCTGGTCGTGTTCGAGCTGCCCCCGATGCACCCAGCCCAGATCGCCCCCTTGATCCCGGCTGGGCTCGTGCTGCGAATGGGCTTTGGCCAAGTCGGCAAACGCCGCTCCTTTGCGCGCCTGCACGGCGAGTTCCCCCGCCCGGGCTTGGGCGGCCTTCCATTCCACCGCGCTCCCTCCGGGGTCGACCGTGATCAGGATCTGCCGGAGGCGAACCTGATCCGGGACCACGAACCTCGAGGGATCGGCGTCGTAATATTTCCGCATCGTGTCTTCGGTGATGTCGATTTTGGCCGTGACTTCGCGGTCGACCGCCTTCTTCGCCAACAGATACTGCTCGATCCCGCGCCGGACCTCGGCTTCCGACAGGCCCTGGCGGGCCAGCGCCTTCAAGTAGGTCCCTCCGTCCGGAAAGCGGGCTTTCACCTTCGCCACCTCTTCATCGATCGCCGAGGCGGCCACCGAAAGCCCCCGCCGTTTCGCGTCCTGCACGATCAGCTCTTCCTCGATCAACTCTTCGAGGACCTCGGCCCGCAGGACGGTCCGCCGTCCCTCCGAGATCGTCCCGTGCCCCGAGATCCGCGGGACCTTGTCATTCACCGCGCGATCGACCGCCGCCATCGTGATCGGGACGCCGTTGACCACCGCCGCGATCGGCGCGTCGGCGGCCCGACCCTCGACCGATCCGGCACACAACAGGAGGCCGCAGACGCCGGCTCGGAATACAGCGCCTTCAAAAGGCTTCGCCCAGGCCAGAGCCTGGGCGAATATCGTTCGAGCCGTACGCCTCGATCCCTCCCCACGGTCTCCGACGCGGGCATCGTGGGGAGGAGCCGGGCCGGGCCGGGGCAAACCCGCCCCGGTCCGACGCGCCCTTACTTTTGATGACAGGTCAAGCAGATCAAGCTCCCCTGGTTTGGTTCATGGTTGAGGTTCCGAGACGCTAAAACCACCGGGGTCCCCTCCCCATCGGCGGGCGCCGCAAGATCGGACGGCGTGCTCGGCAACCGCAGGAACGTCGTGCGGGGCGTGTGAGGATTGTGACACGAGGCGCACTCAACCCAGTCGGTCGAGACGGTCGACCCCGAGCTGTTCCCGCTATTGTAGAGCCGGATCTGATCCCGCTTGTCGGTCGGGAGGTGGGCTCCCAAACGCTGGATCGGGCGAATGTTCCCCACCGCCGCGGGCGAGTTGTTCAACGCATCGTTGAATTGAGGATCGGTGTCCGGCATCCGCATCGAAATGGGATGGTCGTCGGTGAGGTTCCGGCTCAGATTGGGAAAGGGCTCCATGCCGCTCGAACCGCCGACGAAATCGTTCACTCCGCCCAGGAATCCACCTCCGGTCGTGGAGCTGGGTCGCTCGCCTTCCTTCAGCGAACTGGTGGCATCCACCCCGTTGCCGGTGAACGTAATCCCGTCCACACCGACACCGGGCGAGGGCCCGGTCAACGGATTCCGGTTCGCGGCGATGAATCCGCCCGAACCGGGCGCGTTGATCAGGGCGTCCAGCGCAATCGTCCCGTCGTGGCACGAGAGGCACGCGAGGGACACGCCCTTCGGACCGGCGGTCTCGGCGCCTTGGCTATTGTCGAAGTTCGGCGACGAGTAATTGGTGAACTCGGCCTTGGGCGGCAGCGCGCGGTTCCAGAGCGGAGCCCCACCTCCCGCGACATCGGTCCTCCCACCGTGCGGCGTGTGGCAGAACACGCAGACCTCGGTCGTGCCTGATGCCAGGATATCCGTGTTCGCGGCCAAGTTGTGTTTGGTCTCACGGATGTTTTCGGTACAACTCTTCCCCGTGGTTCCGCCGCAATGCGCGGCCCACGCCTTCGTCACCGCCCACGCGCCTAGCCCGAGCACGAGCGCCAAGAGCGCCACTCCTACGATTCGACCCCGTTTCATGATTCCCTCCTCTTCTTCGACGTACGATGCGAAAGTCCGTGGGCGCTCGCAGCGGAGCCCGCCACCCTTCTCAATTGACCACCATATCAGCCGGGCGTTCGGCGCGTCCCGCTTCCGGCAGGTACTGATAAATGTTAATCCGTTTGTTGTATTGGTCGGCGACGTAGATGCGGTTCTGCCCATCCACCGACAACCCCGCCGGGAGCCAGAATTGGCCGCGGCGGTTGCCGAATCCGCCGAAGAACAACAGGAGACGCCCCTCCTGGTCGAAGATCTGGACGTTGTTGAACGCCGCGTCGCTCACGTAGATGTGGCCTTCGCTGTCCACCCCGATGCCCTTGGGCTTGGAGAACTGGCCGAAGCCGCTCCCGACGCCGCCGAATTTCGAGACGAACTTCCCTTCGGCGTCGAAGATCTGCACGCGGAAATTAAATGAGTCCATCACGTAGACCTTGCCCGATGCGTCCACCGCAATATTGGTCGGAAAATTAAACTTCCCGTCCTCCATGCCACGGCCGCCGAACTCGAAGAGCAGCGCGCCCGCGGTGTCGAAGACCGTCACCTTGTGGGTCTGCGTGGACCCGCTGCCAGTGCTGACGACGTAGACCCGCTTGAGCGCGTCGTTGACGGCGATCCCGACCGGCTTATCGAGCTGCCCCCGGAGCCCCATCGCCAGCACAAACTCGCCCTTCGGGGTGTATACCACGACGCGGTTCTGCGTGACGTCGCTGACGTAGATCCGGCCGTCCGCGTCGGTCGTCACGCCTCGCGGGTTCATCAAGAGACCGGGCCCCTCGAGGCCGACGATGAAGAAATCTTTGCCGGGCTCGTCGAAGACGAGGACCTTGCGCCACGCCGAGTCCGCCACCAAGACCCGCCCATTCCGGTCGGCGTACACCGCGTAAGGTTTCCCGAGCGACGCGGCCCCTTCCTCGCCGATCACGGCGGCTTTGACCCGCGCGGCCAACGAGGTCGGCCGCACATCCGCCGCGGACGAAAGGCTTTTGACGAACCTGATCCGCGGTGTTTCAGGCGGCAACGGCCAGACCAAATCGGGCTCCGGCTTCGGCGCCGACGCACACGCGGCGAGCAACACGACCGCAGCGATCCCTGTTGTGATGGCTCGTAGGGGCGGTCCGCCGGCTCGCCCACGCCTCTGGTCGTGGGGGGCTTCACCAAATGCCCCAATGCCAACCCTGGGGCGAGCCACCGGCCCGCCCCTACAAATCAACAGGCGAACCGGTCGATCGCCCCGGCGAACAGTTATTTCGCGTGGCACGTTAAACACAACGCACTTTCACGATTTGATGCTCGCAAAAACGGATCTCGTCCCTCCTCGTTTCGTTCATCCGGGTCGTGCGGGTCGTGGCACGAGGCGCACTGCACTTTGTCGCCGGCGAACGTTTGGACGCCGTTCGGGAACATCCGTCCCCCGTCTTCCTTCACGGTCGTGGGCTGGTTAAAGCCGGGATCGAGGGCCTTGGAGGGGAACGCGATGGAAAAGGGATGATCGTCACGCAGATCGCGCGTCAAATACCGAATGCTCGCATCGTGCGCGCGGCCGATGCCGCCGTACGCCCCGGATTGACGGTTGTGGCATTTCCCGCAACTATCGCTGCCGGGCGACCCTTCCAAATCCATCTTGTAGTGCGTCCCCGCGTCCACGATGGGGTGATACGTGGGCTTGTTGCGGACCGAATCGACCGCGACGGTCCCGTCGTGGCAGGACAGGCACGCCAGTGAAATCCCATCTGGACTATCGGCCTTGGAGTCGAAATTGGGGGACGAGTACATCAGGTACCCGCTTTGGACGGGCAGCTCGCGATTCCACAGCGGGGCGTCGCCCGCGGCGTTATGGGGCGTGTGGCAGTACACGCAAATTTCTTTGTAATCGTTGAACGTGGCTCCGGTCATCGGCCCCGTCTCCACACCATAGCCGCGCATATTCAGCCCCGAGAGGTCATGCCGGGACCCTTTAATCGAGTTACCCAGGGCCGACATCGCCAGCGGAACCACGGCGGCCATGGTCACGACCACGACTATAAGTGCTCGGGGTGGGCGAATCATCATGTATTAGCAACCGCCCCAGCGGGCCCGGGAACCGAGCTGCGCCGTTTCGCACCACACTGTCCGGGAGAGGCGGGACGCCTCGGACGTTACCTCTAAGACCGTGGGAAGGGGCAAAAATTCCCCCCGGAAAGCCCCA
>JACQCD010000100.1 GCA_016201825.1 Nitrospirota bacterium
CCGTCATCTGCATCGGCGCCAGAAACAACCGCAGCTCATCAGCAATTTGTTCCGCGAGAAACACGTTCGCTATGCGGCCTGAGAAACTACGCACTATTTAGTGGTCGGCTCAGTAACTACTTACATCTATATACCGAAGCGACACCGAACGGTGTTGACAAGTGCTGGAATCTTGTGCTACGACTGTCCACTATCGTTTCTTCGCACGGGTGTTCACGCGTGGAGAACGGCGATCGACTCTCTAGAGAAAGTAGTCTGAAACCGGCGGCGGACGATGCGAAAATTTGGCTGGGCAGCAACGGTAGGTTTGGTCCTGAGCGCGGCGATCTGGATGTTTGTCGACAGGCCCGTGGAGGGCTTCTACGGCGACATGGTGCTCAACAGCAAGGCGGAACAGCGCGGGATGCCTCCGGTGATTTTCCCTCACTGGATTCATCGCACCGAATTCAAATGCAAGGTCTGCCACCCCGCAATCTTTGAGATGAAGTCCGGGGCCAATGACATCGACATGGAAAAAATCATCTTCAAGGGTCAGTTCTGCGGAAAATGCCACAATGGGGAGACCGCGTGGAAGCCGGTCATGTGCGGGCGCTGCCATTCGGGCAAGCCCGGTATGGTCACCGGCCCACTCCACGGGGTGAATTAACATGACGCGGACAACGATCGGAGGGCTTTCGTTGGCATTGGCCGCCGCGGTGGCGCTCTTTGCCTGCACCAAGCCGTTCACGAAAGCCCCTGCGGATCAGTCGGCGGCCAGTGCCGCACCTGTCCCAGCCCCGGCACCGGTCGTCGCTTCACCCCCACTTCCCACCCAGCTCAGCGAGGACTTCGAGGACCCGACTCAGATCCCTACTCCCGGTCCTCCCTTCGCCAGAGAGAACCGTAACCCCGAGGTCATCTACAAAAATTTCCCCAGAGATCAGAGTGGGAACATCGACTGGGTGAAGGCGTTCAAGGACAACCTAATCAAGCCGCGGGAATCATTGGACGGCACGAAGCCGCCGGTTCCGCCGTTTGACTTCAATATCGACATCCCGGCGGTGGGCTCGATGCCCAACGTGGTCTTCCCTCATTTTCCCCATACGTTTTGGTTGGATTGCGGGAATTGTCACCCCAATATCTTCGTGATGAAGAAAGGGGCCAATCCGATTTCGATGGTGAAGATCGTCAACGGCGAGTTCTGCGGGCGGTGCCACGGGCGCGTGTCGTTCCCGATTTCCAACTGCGCCCGCTGTCACGTCAAACCGAAAACCTAATTCAGCCCACAGCCGTCATCTTACAGCTCACAGGAAACCCGCCTTTCGATTTTCTCTGAGCTGTGGGCTTTGAGCTGCGACTTCCTTAGTTCCTCCCCACCGCTACGTATGTAAAGCCCTGTTCACGCATCCGCTTCGGTTCGTACACGTTTCGCAGATCGATAAAGATCGGTCGGCGTAAGAGCGTCTTGACGCGATCCAAATCCAGATTTCGGAATTGATTCCACTCGGTCATAAGAATCACGCCGTCGGCGCCTTGCATGGCGTCGTACGGGTCGGCGCAAGTGACCAAGCCGGCCATCACCTTTTTCGCTTCACCCATCGCGGCGGGATCGTACGCGCGGATCGTGACGCCGAGTGCCTGTAACGCCGGCAGAATAAACAGCGCGGGGGCCTCCCGAATGTCATCGGTGTTCGGCTTGAAGGCCAGGCCCAAACACGCCAATGTCGTTCCCTTTAACTCGCCGACCGTCGCCTTGATTTTATCCACCATCAGCTCCCGCTGGCGATGATTGACCTCGTCGACCGCCTTGAGGATCTGAAACTCATATCCGTTCCGCTTCCCGATGGACAGCAAGGCCACGACGTCCTTGGGAAAACAAGAACCGCCGTACCCAGGACCGGGATGAAGAAATTTCGAGCCGATTCGTCCGTCCAATCCCATGGCTCGGGCCACCTGGTGGACGTCTGCTCCGACCCGCTCGCAGAGATTGGCGATCTCGTTGATGAACGAGACCTTGGTGGCGAGAAACGCGTTCGACGCGTACTTGATCATCTCCGCCGTCGCGATGTCGGTAATGACGATCGGCGTCTCGATCAGGTACAGGGGGCGGTACAGATCCCGCAGAATCGCAATCGCCTGATCGCTCTGCGCGCCGATCACCACCCGGTTGGGCCGCATGAAGTCTTCGATCGCGGCGCCTTCGCGCAGAAACTCCGGGTTCGACGCCACGTCGAAGTTACGGTGCTCGGTCTGCGAGCGGCCGATGATGGCTCGCAGTCGCTCCCCGGTTCCCACCGGAACCGTGCTCTTGGTCACGACGACTTTGTAATCGTTCATGTGGCGCGCGATCGTTTCCGCCACGGCTTCGACGGCCGACAGATCGGCCGACCCGTCACCCCGGGGAGGCGTGCCCACCGCGATGAAGAGCACCAGCGACTGCTCCACTCCCTGCGCGATGTCGGTCGTGAAGGACAGACGCCCTTCACGCAGACCTTTCTGCACCAGCTCGGTCAAGCCGGGCTCGTAAATAGGGACCTCTCCTTTTCGAAGGCGATCGACTTTGGAGGCATCTTGATCAACGCAGATGACCTTCACGCCGAATTCCGCGAAGCACGCCCCCGTTACCAAACCCACGTAGCCGGTCCCGATCACGCAGATATTCATCAACTCGTCTCCTCAAGAGGGGCCGCGAGAGCGGCCGTACACGACTATCACACCACGGAATGAGGCATCCAACGCGCGCAGGTACTATAGCAGACCTCCACCCCAGCCTCAACTATCGCGCAATGCGATCGCTTGCCGAACTCTTTAGAAGGTCAGGGAGCAGAGCGGAGGCCCTCCACGGCCGACGCCGGGAGACGGGGTGGAGTCCGGACGTTACCGGCCGACGCTCGAGCGCGCGCGGGGGGCGATTAAGTTGACCTTGCACGCCCCCCCGATGCGGCCTTCGTGGCGGAGCGCGTTGACCGCGTCAGTCACACAAGCAAGATAGTCCCCGTGATTCTGATAAGACCCATCGAGCGGACACGCTTGATCGACCACCGCGCCTCCATCGGCCTCGCAGCCGAGACAACGTCCATCGGGCGCACTGAAGCCTGAACAGCCTTCGGGCAGGGCGGCCGACGGCGAGGGTGCGGCAAGAGCCCGCCCAAAGATGTGCGGGGTGCCTTCGCGCTCATCGGTCCACGCCGCAAGGAGACCGCCACCGCTGGGATCCACGACCACATCGGGCAGGCTTTGCAGGCCCTCCTCGGTGGTCGAGAGTGCTAACTCAGCGCCCTCGGCGACGCCGTCCGAAGATAGGTACTGCCCGTAGAGGCGGCTCTCCCCTTTGGAATACACCACCAGACAACGGGCCCGCGGCGCATCGACCGCGATCGCGTGGGGATATCCCCCATACGGTGACAGCAGAACATTCGGACCAACCAGCAGGCCATCGGGCGATGCCACCACCTGCCCAAAAAGCTCATAGGCTCCTGAGTGTCGGGAGTCCGACCACGTCACGAAAAATGAGCGATCGCTCGCATCATACGCCAGCTCAGGGTTGATTTGAGATCCCACCGCGTCGGCGATCACGATCTCATCAGATGTCGGCAAGCCCTCCGGTCCGACCATGCGGCCGATGATGCTGTAGGTATCTTGTCCCCGGTAATCTCGCCAGACGACGAGAAAGCGGCCGGCATCGTCATCCGTCGCCATGCGCAGATCGAGCTTCCCGGACACGGCCTCCGAAATTGGCGTGGCGTCTCCCACCACCCCTCCCTCTTGATCGATCACGCGGGAGTAGAGCACGAAATCGGGGCTGGTTTCGATCCAGGCGACGAGGTAATGCCGGCTCGTCGCCTCGAACCCGACGACGGGTTCCACCTCACCGGATGCGGAGTTCGCCACGGTAATCACGGGCCCCGATGGCTCGCCGTCTTGATCGATCAACCGCCCCAGCACATCTCCGTCGGCCGTCCCCCACACGACGAGCGACCGGCCGGTGTCCGGATCGTGGGCGATCCCCGGAAGCGTCCGACGCTCGACGCCGGATGGCGATACCGTCTTCAACGATCCGTGAGGCCCACCTTGGGTGTTGAGCACCCGGCCGTAGACCTGCCAGCCAACCTCTTCGCTGAAATTGTTCCAGACAGCCAGAAACCGCTTGGCCTTTGGCTGATACACCGTACGGACTCCTTGCTGCCGATCGCTCACCGTGACAATCGGAAACTCCTCCCCACGACTGGGATTCTCGCTGCCTCCGGACTGATTGCTGGCATCGGCCGCACTGCCGCCGTCATTGTCTTGAACGCCTCCGGAGCCGGAACCTTGGATATCTTGTCCGTCATGCCCCTGCGCTCCAGAAGGTGCATCGCCGGATTGATCCGACCCGTTGTTCCCTTGATTGGATGAGTGGTCCGACCCTTGTCCATCGGAGTTACCCGCTTGATCGCCGTTGTGAGTCTCCTGTGCCGTCTGGTCAGAGGAGGAAGCGTTGCCTCCTTTCTCCGCGGTTTGCCGACTGATCGTCAGGTCGCTTGCGGGTTGGCCACCACCGCTGCAAGCAGCCATCCACAGGACCACGAGACCGATTTGCCCAATGCGTGTGGTGCCACCGACGATCTTCATAGGCTCCCTCCCACCCCTAGCTCCGACTAATACATGATTGGTCTATCTCTCTTTGGTTCTTCGCGCCCCACTCAACGTAGCAGATCGCGGCAATCTGTCAAAGTATTGACGGTGATGGGCAAATATTGCCGGGGCGCTGGATGTTCTGATAGGCTGAGCGCGTATGAATCCCCTGACCCAGCCACCCGGCACCCTTTATGTGGTAGGCACCCCGATCGGGAACCTCGAAGACATCACCCTCCGCGCGCTCCGGATCCTCAAAGAAGTCGACCTCATCGCCGCCGAAGATACCCGTCACACCCAGAAGCTCCTCGCACACTTCGCGTTCCACACCACGTTAGCCAGCTATCACGATTTCAACAAAGAGTCGAAGGCGCCGATCTTGGTGTCCCGGATGCTGGAGGGCCAGTCGATCGCGCTCGTCTGCGACGCCGGCACACCCACCATCTCCGACCCGGGGTATTTTCTGATCAATCGCTGCCTCGATGCCGGGATTCGCGTGATCCCGATTCCAGGCCCGTCGGCACTCACCGCGGCCCTCGCCGCTTCGGGGTTCCCAACCCATGCGGTCCACTTCGAGGGCTTTCTCCCCAAGCCTTCGGGCCGCCTTGGCCGACGGCTTCAGGCGCTGCAACACTATGAAGGGACGATGGTGGTGTTCGAGTCATCGCAACGCTTGGCCAAGACGTTGAAGGCGATGCTGAGCGCGTGGGGAGACCGTCGTGCGGTGGTGGCGAGAGAGTTAACGAAGATCCACGAGGAGTTCCTTCGGGGAACGCTGAGTGGGTTGCTCGCCGAAGTGGAACGGCGTCCGCGGCGGGGGGAAATCACGCTCCTTGTTACGGGGAAGACCGAGAATTAGGGCGGGAACCTCACGGCGACGCTCAGAGCTCGCGGCGCTGGTCGATCACGAAGATACTCTTGGGGAAACTCTTGGCGTATTTCTTGAGCTGCGCGGCAACCTCGGCGACCTGCATCGGCGTGGTAATTTCCCGCCGTTCGTTGGTGACGACCGCGATCGAGATCGTCATGATC
Organism: Nitrospirota bacterium; assembly: GCA_016201825.1. Lineage (GTDB taxonomy): Bacteria > Nitrospirota > Nitrospiria > 2-01-FULL-66-17 > 2-01-FULL-66-17 > 2-01-FULL-66-17. The sequence continues at coordinate 5,626 of JACQCD010000100.1, forward strand.
GGGAATTGCTGAACGCGATCGTCCCGGTCGCGCGAGATGATGAACCCCTGCTCGCGGTCATTCGAATCGTAAAACTGCGGGATGGCGTCGTCGAACTCCTTGATGATCCCTTGGCAGAATCCCGCGACCCGATCCGGCCCGCAAATCAGCACAAAATCATCACCACCGATGTGCCCGATAAAGGTGTCCTGACGATCGCCCTCGACCAACCGAGTCAGGATCTGCCCGACCATCTTCAGCACCTCGCTTCCCCGCGCATATCCGTAGTGATCGCCGAACGCTTTGAAATTATCGAGATCGATGTGGCAAAACGCGAATCGGCGTCTCCGTTGGAGACGGACCAGTAGCGATTTTTCGATCGCCAGATTCCCGGGTAACCGCGTTAAGGGATTGGCATCCAGGTTTATTTCCTCGAGTTCTTTAAGGCGGTGGCTCATCCACCGAAAGGACTCTGCTAAGTCGCCCACCTCGTCCGTGCTCTGTAACGGCAGGAGTTCGTCGTAACGGCCCTTGCCGATCAACTGCGTCGCCATTTTGAATTGTTGTAACGACTTGGCCAGGGATCGCGAGAACATCAGGGCAAACCCCACCCCGAACATCAAACCCACGCCACAGGTCGCCAGCGTGACGATCAGGGCGTTCTGAATGAGGTTCTGCGACTGCTGCAATGCCGCCCACTGCATGCCTCTGAGGATCTGGGTCAGGGACTGGATCGCCACCATCAACCGTTGCCGAGGATGGGGGAGCGATTCGCTCATCAAGACTCTGGCCACTGAATCGTCCCCGTGCTCCAACGCAGCGCGCGCCTGCAACGAGATGCGGACGTATTCACCGTGCAGATCTCCGATCCGTTCCACTTCGCGAGAGGCGCCTGGCGGCAGTGCCTTAAACCGTTGCAGGGTGGCGCGGAACTTTTCGCGCTGTTCGTCAGCCAGGGCTTCGAGCGCAGGATCGCCCACGTGGATGTAGCGCTCCTCGTATTGGTCCTCCGACGAAAGCGACTCCATCAGCTGGGCCGTCAGCTCGATATTGGGGAGATCGACTTTAACCAGATTCGTCCCCACCGCGTGGAGGGCTTTGAGGCTGGCCAGGGCGGAGAACCCCACGATCAAGATCAAGAGGACCAGGGTGAGATTCCCCAGCAGCATCTTACGGGCCAGGGTCAAGCGCATGCGGGCATCGGTATCCGAAGGGTGAGATATTGAGTGTGTTCAGTGTAGCGGAGCGGCGGTTCGTGTCAACCGGCGGGGGATGTCACGCCAAGCTGGGGGGTATCATGAGGAGATGGCGCCGCCCTGGACGCAAAACGGGTTGCTACTTCAGCTTTTCGACGACGATTCGCAACGCCGAGTCGAGCGGCGTGAGCTCGAGGACTCGATGGCCATCGTCAGTCACGCTTCGGGGGACGTTCCGGGCGGGCTCCCCTGCGTCGACCGTTACCGCAAGAATTTCACCAACCTGCATTTCTTCGAGTTTGAGTTTGGTGCGAACGTAATTATATGGGCAATGTACTCCGCGGAGGTCTAATTCGGCGTCAATCCTGATATCAGCGCGATCCATTCGTTGATTATAGGGGGAGAGGTTCCGTAGCGTCAAGCAAACATCGTCTGGGGGCTCCAGGCGGCCGCTTGCGGCAGCGGACGCACCCCGGTTGACACCTCGGGGGCTCCGGCGTATCGTGGCGCCATCTCAAGAGTCACGAGGACCGGACCAGTCAATACCACCTCGCAGCCTCGGGCCGGGAATGCGCTTTTTGCATCGCAAAGCAAAGCGGCCCTGCGTTGCGCTCGGCAAGCTCTGGAGGGAAGGGTTGATGCAAAAGCGGTGGCAGGAACGCCCGTGCGACGCCGACGTCGTAGCCGCATTGGCGCAGGGTCTCGGCATCCGACGCACCACGGCGCGGGTGCTGGCGAATCGGAAAGTCACCTCGATCGAGGCCGCCCGCCGGTTTCTGACGCCATCGGCAGCCGACCTCCACGACCCCTTTCTCATGAACGGGATGGACCGAGCGGTCGACCGGATCGAGCGCGCCATCGCGCGCGGCGAGCGCGTGCTGATCGCCGGCGATTACGACGTGGACGGCGTCACCTCGACCGCGCTCTACCTGGAGTTGTTCGGCTGGTTGGGCGCGCCCCTCCTGTATCGAATCCCTCACCGCTTGACCGAAGGGTACGGCTTGACCGAGGCCGGCGTCCACGCGGCCCGCGAACAGGGCGTGACCTTGCTGATCACGGCGGACTGCGGCACCACCGCCCACGCGCCGATCGAGTTGGCGTCGTCGTTCGGCATCGACGTCATCGTGACCGACCACCACGAACCCCAGGAACGCCTGCCGCAGGCCTACGCCGTCCTCAACCCGCACATCCCGGACTCCACTTATCCCGCCAAGGAACTCTGCGCGGTGGGGATCGCCTTCAAAGTCGCCCAGGCGCTGCTGGGACGGCATCGGGGGTTGGCGGGGTCCGTAGGGGTTCGACATGTCGAACCCCTACTCGATTCCGTCCTCGACCTCGTGGCCTTGGGGACCATCGCCGACGTCGCCCCTTTGCGCGGTGAAAACCGCTACCTGGTTGCGCAGGGCCTTCGCGCCTTGAGTGCCGGCCGTCGGATCGGGGTCGCGGCCCTAAAAGAGGTCTGCGGCATCGATCGCAAGCCCGTGGACGCGGGAATGGTCGGGTTTCAGTTGGGGCCGCGGATCAACGCGGTCGGCCGGCTCGCGGCCGCACACGCCGGGGTGACGTTGCTGACGACCCGCGATCCCCAGGTTGCGGCCGCGGCGGCACGGGAGCTCGACGCGGCCAACAAGGAACGCCGGCGGATCGAGGAAGAGATGCTGGCCGGAGCGATCGCCCGGGTCGAGCGGGAGGTCCCGCTGGACCGCGCCCGATCGATCGTGCTGGCCGACGAGTCGTGGCACCCGGGGGTGGTCGGCATCATCGCGTCGCGCGTGGTGGATCGGTGGCACCTCCCGACGGTGGTGATCGCCGTCGGCCCCGACGGCCGGGGGAAGGGCTCGGGGCGGAGCATCGCCGGCTTTCACCTCACCCGTGCCCTTGAAGAGTGCCGAACCTGTTTCGAGGGCTTCGGCGGTCACGCCGCGGCCGCCGGCCTCACCATCCGGCACGACCGCATCGCCGAGTTCCGCGAACGATTCGACGCGGTCGTCGCGTCGTCGCTGTCGCGTGACGACGCGCGCCCCATCCTGCCGCTGGACGACGAGGTCGACCTCGCGGACCTGACCTTCCCCCTCCTGTCGGAATTCGCTCGGCTCGCCCCGTTCGGGATGGGCAACGCCGAACCGCTGCTGACGAGTCGCGCGCTCGCGCCCCGATCCGCGCGCATCGTCGGCAACAACCACCTCAAACTCCAGGTCCGGCACGCCGGCGCCGTGACGTTCGACGTCATCGGCTTCGGCCTCGGCCACCTGCTTCCCGCCGATACCACCCCCGTCGACCTGGCCTACTCCGCCCGCGTCGAGACCTGGCAGGGCCAGGACCGCATCCAGCTTCGTCTCAGAGACCTCCGCCCCAGTCAGTAGGGGCGGGTTTGAAACCCGCCCCTACGATCACATCCACCCGCACGCCCCTGGTGTGGAGACCGGCCGCTAGCATATAATAATTAGTATGGATTCTCAGATCGTGAAGCAGCCGCCGGTTTCCCCCGCGGCTTCGATCGACGACATTATCCGAAAGATCCAGGCGTATAACCCACAGGCCTCGGTCGACGTGCTCCGCCGCGCCTACGACGTCTCGGCCAAGGCTCACGAAGGGCAGACTCGGCAGTCGGGCGAGCCCTATCTCTTCCATCCCCTCGCGGTCGCCGCGATCCTCACCGACCTGAAAATGGACGTGCCGTCCATCGTCGCGGGACTGCTGCACGACACGATCGAGGACACCTTGGTGTCCCGGGAATCCATCGAGCAGGAGTTCGGCCCCGACGTCATGCGGCTCGTCGACGGCGTGACCAAGATCGGCAAGATCCGATTCAAGAGCTACGAGGAGAAGCAAGCGGAGAATTTCCGCAAGATGATCCTCTCGATGGCCGAGGACATCCGCGTCATCCTGATCAAGCTGGCCGACCGTCTCCACAACATGCGCACGCTTGGCGCGCTCAAGGAGCCCAAGCAGCAGCGGATCGCGCGCGAGACCTTGGAAATCTACGCCCCCCTCGCCAACCGGCTCGGGATCGGTTGGATGAAGAACGAGTTGGAGGACCTCTGCCTGCGCTATCTGAAACCGGAGGCGTACAACTCGCTCGTCGCGAAGGTGGCCACGCAGCTCGCCGAGCGGGAACGCTATGTCCATTCAGTCATCGACACGGTCAAGGCCACGATGGAACAGTACGGATTCACGGCGCGGGTGCTGGGCCGCCCGAAGCACTTCTATGGGATCTATTCCAAGATGGAACGCCGCGAGATCGCCTTCGAAGAGGTCTACGACCTGATCGGGATCCGCATCATCACGGATACCAAGATCGCCTGTTACGGCATCCTCGGGATGATTCACTCGCTCTGGAAACCCGTGCCCGGGCGTTTTAAAGATTACATTGGCGTGCCCAAGTCCAATCTCTACCAGTCGCTCCACACCACCGTGATCGGCCCGCAGGGCGAGCACGTCGAATTTCAGATTCGGACCGAAGAAATGAATCGGGTGGCCGAGGAAGGGATTGCGGCTCACTGGCGGTACAAAGAACACGGGCAGATCGACGAGAAGGACAGCAAGCTGTTCTCGTGGCTTCGGCAGCTCGTGGAGTGGCAACAAGACCTCACCGACAACCGCCAGTTCCTCAATTCGATCAAGATGGACCTCTTCTCCGACGTGATCTACGTGTTCACGCCCAAGGGAGACGTCATCGAGCTCGTCAAAGGCTCCACCCCGATCGACATGGCCTACGCGGTGCACACCGAGATCGGCAACCGCTGCACCGGGGCCAAGATCAACGGGAAGATCGCGCCGCTCAAAAGCCTGCTCAAGAGCGGAGACACGGTGGAGATCGTGACCTCCCCCAGCCAAGTCCCCACCAAAGACTGGCTGAAGATCGCCAAGACCCCCAAAGCCAAAGCCCGCATCAAACACTGGATCAACATCGAAGAGCGGAAACAAAGTTTAGAGATCGGGAAACGCCTCCTCGAACGCGAACTGCGGCGGCACCACCTGAGCCCCGCCGAAGTCTTCAAATCCGAGGCCCTGGTCAAAATTGCGTCCGACAGCGGATTGTCCTCCAGCGAAGATCTCCTCATCGCCCTCGGCTACGGCCGAGTCTCGCTCAACCACGTGATCAATCGATTGCTTCCCGAGCCCGCGCTCAAAGAAGGGCTCAAAGACAAGCTGCTGACGTCGATTGGGCGACAGGGCCAAGGGGTGACGATCAAGGGCGTCAACGACATCATGATCACTCTGGCCAAGTGCTGTAATCCCGTCCCCGGCGACAAGATTCTCGGCTTTATTACCCGTGGACGGGGCCTCTCGATCCACGCCGTGGATTGTCCGAACATCGACGAGCTCGATTACGACCGGGACCGCCTCGTCGAGGTCGACTGGGACGTCAAACAAGCCGCCACCCACCCCGTAAAAATCTCGGTCGTGACGATGGACCGTCCCGGAATGCTGGCCAAGACATCCGCCGCCATCACCGCGGCCGAGGCCAACATCAGTCACGCCGAAATCACGACCACCGACGACAAGAAGGCCGTTTTCAATTTTGTCGTGGACGTCCTGGACACCGCCCACCTAGCCAAGGTGTTCAAGCAAATCGAACGGGTCGAGGGCGTTATTCAAACACGCAGAACACGTCGCGGTTGAACCGCGCCGCGTCCATGCCAATGAGTTCTTCTCCGCTCGGGTCGCGAAGCAACCCGCAGAACGCGTCGCGGTTGAACCGGGGGACCGGTTTGACACCCTTAAGGGCTTGTGTTACAACCGGATCCGGATGCGGCTATTCTTGCGGTATGCGCTCGATGCGCTGCTTCCGCGGCGATGCGTGGTGTGCCGACGCGCCGTCCCGCCGAATGAGTCCGAGCCGATCTGCACCGATTGCTGGAGCGCGGTGGTCCGAATCAAGGAACCGCGGTGCCCGGTGTGCGGGTCGCCGTTCCGATCGGACGCGGCGCTTCTTTACAGCCCGACACACCGCTGCGGCGACTGTCGTGAGGCCCCACCCGCGTTTACCCAGGCGGTCTCGGCGGGGGTGTATGAGGGCGTATTGGCCGATGCCATCCGTCAGTGGAAGTATCGCAAACACGTCGCGTTGATGCCGATCCTGGGCGCTCTGCTCGGTCCGGCGTTGGACACGCTCCCTCCGGCGGACGCCGTGTTGCCGGTCCCGTTGCATCCCACTCGACTGCGCGAGCGGGAGTTCAACCAGTCGCTGCTTCTCGCCGCGTGGGTCAGCCGCCGCTTGGACCGGCCACTCTTGCCGGATGCGCTTCGGCGCATCCGATGGACCGAACCGCAGATCACCCTGGATCGAGCACACCGCCGAAAGAACGTCCGCGGCGCGTTCGCCGTGCGCAACCCCAAGCTGGTGGCCGGTCGGCGGGTCATCCTGGTGGATGACGTGTACACGACTGGAGCCACCGTCAACGAGTGCGCGCGAGTCTTAAGCAGAGCGGGGACCGAGGCGGTCTACGTCTTGACCCTCGCCCGGATGGTGTCCGGATGGTGTAATGGTGTAAAGGACATCGACGACACGGTGGACCAATCCTCCGTGCCTAAAAGCGGAGACATGGAAACATGACGACATCGCCTCTTCGGATCGAACGGCGCGGCACGGGGGTCTACCCGTATCTGTTCCACGCCGGACCCTATTTTTGGCCGATCACGCCCGAGATTGTTGAGGCGCTCAAACGCCACGCCAAGGATCCTCCGTCGGTGTTTGTCGCCCGGCTGCTCGACGTGGTCGGCACCACCCGGTACCTGAGACGGCAGATCGAGACGGTAGTCACTCACCTCGACGAGCGTGACGCGCAGCTCCGGGGACTCCAGGAGGCGCTGGCCGCGTTGTAAGGCCGAGGTCTCCAGGACGCCGTGACGATCTCGGTCATCATCCCGGTACTTGACGAGGAACTTCGGATCGGCGAGGCGATCCGATCCGTTTCCGTCCTCCAGCCGCACGAGATTCTCGTCGTCGATGGGGGGAGTCGCGACGCGACGGTTCCGGTCGCCTCGCGTCACGGGTGCCGGGTCGTCACGGCGTCGCGCGGACGAGCGTTGCAGATGAACGCCGGCGCCGCCCTCGCCACCGGTGATATTCTCCTGTTCCTCCACGCAGACACGCGACTTCCGACCACCGCGGCGCGCGATATCACCGCGGCCCTGGCCGACGCCGGGACGGTGGGGGGACGTTTCGACGTCCGACTCGACGGCCCCGATCCGGTGTATCGCCTGATCGAAACCTTCATGAACGTCAGATCCCGCTTCACTCGGATCGCCACCGGCGACCAGGCGATCTTCGTCCGCCGGCGCGTCTTCGAAACCATGGGAGGCTACGCGCCCATCCCCTTGATGGAAGACGTGGAGTTTTCCCGTCGTCTCAAGCGCCGTGGGCGGATCGCCTGCCTACCTGCACGGGTCATCACGTCGACCCGGCGATGGGAACGGGACGGACCGTGGCGGACGATCGTCCGCATGTGGTGGTTGCGCGCTCTCTTCGCGGCGGGCGTCGCCCCCCGCCATCTGGCTCGCGGCTATGCGCCGGTCCGCTGACCACGCTGCTCGCCACGATGTGACGGACGCCCTCGTCGTCTTCGCCAAGGCTCCCGAGCCGGGCCGCGTGAAGACACGGCTCATTCCTCCGTTGACCCCAAGGCGCGCCGTCCGTCTCTCCGCCGCGTTGCTCCGCGATACGTTGCGTCGCGTCACGACGCTGCCGTTCACGCACTACCTCGCCTGCGCCCCCACGGTGGACGATCCGTTTTTCCGGGCCTGTGCGCGGAGGTACGGCGCCCATCCGATCAGCCAGGGATCGGGGAACCTGGGGATGCGCATGCGGCGGGTGGTTCAGGCTCTGCTGGGCCGCCACTCGAGCGTGTTGCTGATCGGAACCGACAGCCCGACTCTCCCCTTGGACTACATTGAACGCGCCCGCATCGCCCTCGAGACCGTCGACCTGGTCTTCGGGCCCAGTGAAGACGGCGGCTATTATCTCCTGGGCCAACGGTGTTTCGACCCGCGCGTCTTTGTCGGCATTCCCTGGGGAAGCGCCGCGGTTCTCGAAACGACCCTGGCCAAGGTCGACCCGAGCCGGGTTGCTCTCTTACCATCGTGGTACGATGTGGACCGGCCCTCCGACCTCGAGCGGCTTCGGCGCGAACTCGCCGGCGTGGCCGACGCGCCTCACACGCGGGCGCTACTCCGGTCGTGGGAGCGCCGTCCGGACCTTGACAGTCATCAAGACGCTTCCCTAAGATAGCGGGGTTTTAAGCAAGCCCCTGCGCCGCGTGCTCCCCGGCCGCTCTCCACGTCCCCGGCGCGCGCACCACACCCTCACCCACGGAGGTGACCCGTATGGCTCTCGAAACATCGGCGGCCATTATCGCCGTGAGCTTGGCCCTGCTGTCGGTGGTCCTGTCGGCCGTTCTGGTCGCGGTGTTCCTCTTCGTCCGTCGGATGACGGTCGTCCTATCCGTCATGGAACAGCAGATGCTCCCGCTGTTCGCGACGCTCCAACACACGGCAGACACCGTGAGCGAGATCGGCGACGCGGCTCGCTTTCAAGTCCGACGGCTGGAGCGGCTGGGGAATCGGATCGCCCGCCTGGGTGCGCTGTATTCCGCCGTCTCCCACGGCGTGGCGGTCGCGATCGCGACGCTGTTGAAGAAAAAAGAGGCGTGACCACGGGGCTCGGCACGGGAGCCGCTCCCCTTCGGCCCTACAGAACGTGGTGAGGATCGACGTTCGCATCCAGCGTGACGCCGGATGGAAGCCCGAGATCCTTCGTCCGTGCGAGGAGAGCGCGGGTGGCCTCGCGCACCGCCGCGTTGCGCGGCCCCTTGAGAATCAATTGCCAGCGATGGCGCCCTTTCAGTCGCCACAGTGGAGCGGGCGCCGGCCCGAGGAGGCTGACGCCGCTCGGTAAATCATCCTTGACGGCCTCGGCTAACCGCTGTGCGGCCGCCATCACGCGCGACTCATCGGCGCCGGCAATCAGGATGATCACGAGTCTCCCGAACGGGGGATACCCCAGTTCCCGGCGCCGCGCGAGCTCTCGCTCATAAAAACCCGCGACGTCGTGCTGCTGCGCGAAGAGAAACGCCTCGTGCGAGGGGCGGCGGGTTTGGAGGATGACCTCGCCGACCAGATCGCCGCGGCCCGCCCGTCCCGCCGCCTGCGCAAGGAGTTGAAAGATCCGCTCCGTCGCCCGGAAATCCGGGAGCGACAAGCCGACGTCGGCGTTGATGATCCCGACGAGGGTCACGTTCGGGAGATCATGGCCCTTGGCGATCATCTGCGTGCCGACCAGGATGTCGGTTTCCCGTCGTCGCATTCCGTCCAGCAGGGTGTCGTGCGCGAATCGGGTCCGCGTCGTGTCCCGATCCATCCGGGCCACGCGGGCCGTCGGCCATTCGCGGCGCAAGCGTTCCTCGACTTGCTCGGTGCCGACTCCGTGCAGGGCGACGCGATGGCTGCCGCACCCCTCACAGCGATCCGTGGGCCGCACGGCAAATCCGCAATAATGGCAGCAGAGTCGTCCTCGGCCCCGGTGAAAGGTCAGCCCGACGCTGCACTGCGGACACCGCGACGAGGCCCCGCAGTCGTGACACAACACCACCGGAGCATACCCCCGCCGATTGAGCAACAGGAGGACCTGCTCCCCGCGGCTCAGCCGTGCTGTGATGCCCTCGCGAAGCGCTTCTGAAAGGAGGGCATCTTGCTCGCGCTCCGCGCGAAGGTCGACGACTCGGATGGCGGGCAAGGCGCGGGACTCGACACGCTCGGGCAGGTGCAGAAGACCGTATCGTCCGGACATCGCGTTCGCGTAGGATTCGAGCGACGGGGTCGCCGAGCCCAGCACCACGACCGCATCGGTCTGGCGACCCAAGACCATCGCGGAATCCCGCGCGTGGTAGCGCACACCGTCCTCCTGCTTGTACGACCCGTCCTGCTCTTCGTCGACGATAATCACACCCAAATCACGGAGCGGCGCAAACAGCGCGGAGCGGGTGCCGAGGGCGATTCGTGCCTCGCCGCGGCGCACGCGCGTCCAGGCCTCAAAGCGCTCCGCGTCCGAAAGCCCGCTGTGCAGGACCGCGACCTGGCGGCCGAAGCGGCCGCGCACTCGCTGCACGATCTGACCCGTCAACGCAATCTCGGGGACCAACAACAGACAGCTTCGGCCCTCGGCCAGCGCGGCGGCCAGCGCCTGAAGGTAGACTTCGGTTTTCCCGCTTCCGGTCACCCCCCAGAGGAGATACGGGGCGAATCGACGGGTGCGCACCGCCTCGTTGAGCACATCCACCGCCTTGCGCTGATGCGGCGTCAGCGTAGGCCCCGTCGAATCGACCACCACCGCGCCGTAGGGATCGCGCTCGACTTCCCGCTGAGAAATTCTCACGAGTCCCCGCGAGGCAAGGGCTCGGCAGGGTCCCGCCGCCTCCGGCCCTAACTCCGCCACGAACGCGCCTTGACCGCGGGCGGCCAGCGCTTCAAGCACGGCAGTTTGCCTGGGAGCCCGAGCCACCCGCGGCGCCGGCGAAGGAGGGCCGATCAGCTCGACGTAGGCTCGCCGCCGGAGGCGTGGGTCGGACGCCCGCTGCGTTTCCTCGACCCACCCCCGCTCCATGAGCGTGCTCAGGCCGGCCAGTGAGCCCGCGGCGGCGGCCAGTTGGGACAATCCAATGCCCCGCTCGTGGGTGCGGAGTGCTTCCAAGAGCCGTCGACCGGCCCCGCGAACCGTCGCGGGATCCACCGCCAGACCCGAGGCCGTCAGCGAGATTCGTTTCTCGGCGGAGACCTTCAAGCCCGTCGGAAGCGCATTCGCCAGCACCTTACCCCACGGGGCGAGATAATACTCGGAGATCCATCGACAGAGGGCGAACACCGCGGGCAGGAGAATCGGCTCAGGGTCCAGGACCGCGGCGATCGGCTTGACCTGCTCGACATCGGCGCGATCGACGACGCCGACGACGTAGGCGTCGAGCATCCGCCGACCAAACGAGACCCGGACCCGGACCCCCGGCTTCACGCCCACGCGAAGGGCGGCCGGGATTTCATAATGGAACACGCGATCGGGTTTGGCCGGCACCACCACTTCCGCAAACCGTTGATCACGTTCCGCCATCGTTCCTCCCGTCGGAATAGATACCGCACCCGCAGCGGCGCATTCTAACAACCCCGCTCGGCCGACCACAACCGGTCACCCTTCACCCGACCGGAACCCCGCGTCCAGTTTGCTATACTCACACGCGTTGACCGGGGGCTGAGACCATGAACCACGCGACATCGGCACGGCGAACGCGGCTCGCATCGAGTTGGGGGTTGATCCTCATCCTAGGAGTCCTTCCCGTGGCGGCACCGGCGGCTGACGCCACGTATCGGTACGCGGACCAACACGGCACGATCCATTTCACCGACGATGCCGGCTCGATACCCGAAACCTACCGAGACCGCACCACGACCATCGAGTCCGTCCCGATCGCCGCCCCGCCCTCGGCGCCCGTCACCGCCTCAAGCGAGGCCCCCACCAAGAAGTCGTGGACGTCGCAGTGGCCCGCTCTCGCCTCGCCGAATGTTCCCTTGCCGTCGCGGTATCAACTCGGCGTGGGGCTGGCCGGCCTCGCGTTGATCGCCGGCGCGCTCGTGGCGATACGCGCAAGCGGCAGCCGGTTGGTCAAGCTCGGCCTCAAGCTGGCGATCACCGCTATCGCCGTCGGAAGTTTTTACGCGATGTACCTGTCGGACCTGAACGATCGGATCTCGGCCGCCACCCGTGACGACGCGCACCCCACGACCACCGGAGCCGCCCTCGTCGAGGGAGGACGAAGCGTTGTGGAAAAGACGACGGAGACGATCAATCGCACGATGGATGCGACGATCGGCCAAGCCCGCCGGGCCGCCGGCACCGTCGATCAAACCAACCAGCGGCTCGAACACACCGTTCACACGATCGACGGCGAGCCGTAGGCGGCCGCGCAACGTCAATCACGCTCCCTCTAAACGCGCCCGCACCCGCTTACTGGGGCGCAACGCACACACCCCTATTGGCGCGCGACATTTCCCGTAGTGAAAGACGTCGTCATGGCGGTCGATCTCTTAAACCGTTGACTTGATCGAGGGATCGGTTTATACCTGATCCGTCTTCGCAATAAAAGACGGCAGGGATGCCGCCTAATAATATGTTGGGCGGCGTTGAAACTGGAGAAACATAACTGGAGAAATATAATGGGCTTGAAAGATAAGCTTGAACGCATGTGCATTCTTGCAGACCGCTCCGCATCTTCTGAGCTTCGTCGCCATACCAAAGACCTTGCGAAGCTGGTAGCGGTCGTGCTGAGCACGGAACGCTGGGAAGATCTTCCAATTACTGATCAGTTCACTAAATAGTGCGTAGTATGTTATTATGCGGGCATGCCAACACGCCCCGATGCCAGGCAGCTGGAGTCTGCGGCGCTGCACTTGTTGCGTCGGCAAGTGGTCCGGGCGGTCCGTGGCGGGATGTCGCA
>JACQCD010000098.1 GCA_016201825.1 Nitrospirota bacterium
GCCTTCGCCACCACCTCGACCTCCCTGGACATCTCTTTCGAACCCGTCACGACATTCAATGAACTCATCCCCCTGTCCTTCCTCGCCCTTTACACTAAACTGCCTGGGGGTGAGTGTCTCATCTATGTTGGCACAGAGGGGGCAGGGTGGCGAGAGATCACGTACCCCTTCCCAGAAACTTGTCGTATTTAAAGGCGTCACTACGACGACCAGACCCACAATCTGTTGACTTTGTTGAGGAGGCAGACTATATCTGGTCCGTTGTCGCAATTAAAAACGGCAAGGGTGCCGTCTAATACTATGTTCGGTGGCGCTGTGCGCCATCGAACGGGGCGCGCGCTAAACAGGCCTGCGGGCGCGCAGCGCCGCCGAACAACTCGCTGAAGCTGACAGCGCTACGCGCCGCAGCTTAGCTCGCGCCCCGTTAGGCTGAATTCATGTTCGGTGGTTTAGTCGCCTTTATTCTTTTTTCTCCACTGTTCATAGCCGTAGCTTGTATTGCCGTGTATCTGAAGTTCGCCACTTTCCGTGGAAGCCTTGTGCCGTTTCTCGCAAACTTCCTTGGTGGTGGGCTAATTATTGGCTTAGTGGGCTTTGTAGTTGGCTTTATTCTTATTCCCCTTGTCTTCTGTAACTTCGCCGGACGAGATTGTCCTCAGGGGCCACTCCTTGGTATCTTTTTTACCGGTCCACTTGGCCTTTCAATTGGAATGCTCAGCGGTACGGCACGATGGGTGATCCAATCAAGGAAACGCAAAACCTGAGTAGCTAGCCCGTTGGCAGTGTGAGCGGTCGGGGACATCGGTAACAGAATAGTCCGGGGACATGGGTTACAGTTGGCGGTGCAGGCTGCCAAAGGCTTCCTCGATTTTCACGTGGCGTTTTCACTGGTTGCTGGAGTCAGATCTTCATCTTTGACAAGCAAACGAGCAGGGTGGGACAGGAGCGCTCGTGAAAAAAGAATACTGGCTGTATGCCGCAGCAATTGTTTCAGGGATATTCGTTTGGATTCTCGTGTCCGCTCTTTCGGGCAGGAGAGAGGCGTGGGATTCTCAGTGGTATTTTCTGGTCGGGATGCCCGTGGTGTGCGTGGTGTCCGCGTGTCTTGCGTTCTTTGAACCGAGCCGCCCGTGGAGATGGGGCATGATCCCTCTCGCGGCTCAGGCCGTCTGGATGATCGTGACTCAAGGGCCCGGCAACCTCTTGCCGATCGGCCTCGTGGTGTTCGGTGTGCTCGCTATCCCATCGATGACGACCGCGCAGATCGGTGCGTGGCTCGGGAAGAAGAACGCAGCACGGGTCTCACGCTAACAAGAGTTGAAGAGAAGGGTACAGACCTATTGTCTTGACGAAGAGTGGCCGCGATCTACCACCGGACGATCAGGATCGGCGCGATGAGCGGAGGCATTTCCTGCGCAGAACCGATACGGACGTTGCGAATGGCCATGGCGGTGTGGGCCAGCGTGGCCGTGAGGAGCCCGATCGTGCGATAGGGTTCAAGGCTGCGGTCGATCGCGAGATAAAGTCCCCCGCTCATCGCCCCCAGCACGATCTCGCCCCGGTTGCCGCGGCCTTCGACGAAGGGGCGTGCGATGGGATTCAGCTCCGGCACGCCTCGCCGCGTGAATTCCGCCGTGGTGGTTAAGTCCGCCACCCCGGCGGTCGCCAGAGACAAAAGCCAGCAGCAGATCGTGATCGTCATGATCGCCCCTTGGCGGCTGCGATCGTTCCGAGTGTGGTCCAGAGCTCCGAACGATCGCGGCCACGGCGTGATGCGATGATCCGCGTGCAAGCCTACCTCCGTGCGTGACGGTGTCAAAAACAAGAACCTGGAATCAGGCCTTCAACCTTCCTATCGACTGAGGAGAGAGAAACGGCAGGGAGAAAAACGGGAACGATTTATCGTCACCCTGTAGAAAGTTGGTTCAGCGAATCGTCACAACCTGTAGCTCTTGCGAACGAACACGCGGTCCTTCGCCCGCGTCGCGTACCTTCTCACCGGCTCAGCGCGTTGATGGCCACGCCCAGGCCGTAACCCAGCCCCGCCGAGCCCAGCGCGATCGCGAAAAACTCCAGACCCGAGAGCCACGGCGATTTCTTCGCCAGGTATCCCTTGAAGACGCCCACGCCGAAGAGCGTCGCGGTCGAGACCGCAACCGATACGGGCAGCGCGACGGCACCGGGAGCGAGCAGGTAGGGGATAAGCGGGATCACCGAGCCGACCGTGAACGAGGCGCCCATCACCAGCGCGGCTTGCATCGGGCGGTTGATCTCGGCGCGGCCCAAGCCCAGCACCTTTTCGTGGTAGGTCTGCAGGACGATATCGGGTCGGGGTTGCAGGAGCTGAACGATCCGGTAGGCGTTTTCGCGCGGCAAGCCTTCGGCCTTCAGCGATTCGAGGACCGCTTCCTGCGCGAGGTAGGGCTCATTCGCCAAGCGCTCGGTCTCGGCGCGGATCTCGGCGTCGAAAATTTCCTTCTCGGCCTTGGACGACAGGTACGACCCCGCGGCCATCGAGATCGCGCCCGTGGCCGCGGCCGTGATGCCGCCCAGCAGCACGATCGTCAGGTCCGCCGTCGCGCCCTGGATGCCTGAGACCAGGCCCAGGTTGCTGATAAGGCCGTCCTGGATCCCGAACACGAATTCGCGAATGCGTCCGCGCCGTTCGATCCGCCGGCGCTTGTCGTCGAGCGTGGTCACAGGCCTCGTGTCCCCTGCCGCAAATCCCATGAACCAGACCCCAACGATCGTGGACAGCTCCGAGCGCAGTGCACCTTCCCCCCTTGCGGGGGAAGGCGGGGATGGGGGGGAGCCCCTGAACGACGCGACGGCCTTCCCCGGGCGAGGCGGGCACAACCCCGTATGCGCCCCCCACCCTCCCCTCCCCCGCAAGGGGGGAGGGAATCCTTACGGCTCAGTATTTCGGCCCCAGATCCGACGTCGAATCGCCCGGTTGCCAATCGGCGGGACACAGCCGGCCGGTCTGCAGGGCGCGCACGACCCGGAGCGTTTCCTCCACGCTGCGGCCGACGTTGTGGTGGCTCGCCACGACGTAGGCCACGATCCCCGCGGGGTCGATGACGAACGTGACGCGGCGCGCCACCCCGGCTTCACGGTCCAGCACGCCATACGCCGCGACGATCTTGCCGCCGGTATCCGCCAGCAGAGGGTAGGAGATCCCGCCCAATTCGCGGGCCCACTCACGGTGGCTCTCGACCGAATCGACGCTCACGCCCAGGATCTCCACGCCGAGCTTTCGGAACACCTCCACCTCGCGGTGAAAGCCCACCACCTCGGTCGGGCAGACGAACGTGAAGTCGGCGGGGTAGAAGAACAGAACCAGCCACTTCCCGCGAACGTCCGCCAGGCGCCACCGCCCCTCTCGATCGCCGAGGACGCCGGGGAGCGTGAAGTCGGGGACGGGTTCGCCGATCGGGATCATGGACCGTCCGTGTGGCGCGCGAGCAATCGCTTGGCCTGCCAGGTCAGGAAGAACGCCAGGCCGAACGCCGCGGGAATGAATACCGCCGTGGCGGTGGTGGCGTCGGCCAGGTAGCCGTATTGCTCGAGGGCTTTGAATCCGTAGTTGGCCAGGCCGGTGAGGTAGTAGGCTTGCACGATCACCGAGAGCGATTCGACCATGTGCTGGAGGCGGACCTGGGCCTTGGTGGTGCGGTCGACGCTGGAGAGAATCGTCAGATTTTGTTGCTCCATCGCCAGGTCGATGCGCGTGCGCAGGATCGAGACCATCCCCTCGAACGATTGTTGGAGGGCTTCGATCCGGTTGATCAGCCGCTGGTACCCGTCGGCGATGCCGCGCGTGCGCCGGATCAGGTGGGCGCCGAGCGACTCCAGGCGCTCGATCGGTTCTTCGCGCAGGTCGTCGATGGTCGTCCGGATGATCGAGTCGTAGGGGACGGCGGAAGCCAAGTTGTAGCGGATCGCCTCGCCCAAGCGACTCACCTCGGCCAGCGCCTCCGTCAACTGCGACAGCCACGTTTGCAGTTGCGAGGGGTCGGCGGCGGCGAGGCCGCGGGTGATGCCGTCGCGATCCGCGAGCTGGCGCTTTTCGAGCAGGAACACCTCCTCCATCGCCAAGGCAAAATCGGGAAGCGGCAACAGGAGCAGGTGATAGTAGTTCTCGATCTTGGTCACGCACTCCACCGCGAAGGGGAGGACGCGGGTCAGCAGCCCGCGCTCGTGGCCGTGCAGGAGATAGCGCCGTCGTCCGTGCGGATCAGGCTCGAAGTCGGCGAACAGCAGGACCGGCGCGCCCAACACGCGGCCGCCGAACCACGTTCGATCCGGCGCGATCCCGAAATCCGGCGCGACCTCCGAGGCCCGGTCGGTGATGACGACGTCGACCGCGGTGACGACCTCGCCGGACGACGGACAGACGACCGGTTGGCCCGGCCATTCGAGCTGACCGAACTGCAGGCGGGTCGCGGGATCGGCGGGAAGGTACCACGTCTGATAGCTGTAGTACTCGGTGTGAAGCTGCCAGCGCACGATCAGGCGGTCCCCCGAGTCGTGACGAAGAACGCCGTAGCCCCAACGGTCCGATACCACCGTCTGCTCCGGCGGAATGCGCGCGCGCGCCAACAGCTCGCCAAACGCCTTCCGGGCCTGGCGGCTTTCGCTCGGGGGATCTTTCATCAGGAACGCGGTGTGATGCAGGTGGGCCGGAACGTCGAGTAAGGACTCGAAGCGCGTGGCCGGGTCGCGCGGCCGGTCGGTCGAGGGAGGCGTCATCATCGTCCTAAAACGGGCTCAGGTTTGAAAACCCTTCCGGCACGACGAACCACCTGGGATCGACCGATCGATTCTCGATGTTGCGATACGTCACGACAACCGTCCGGGTCCCATCTTGGGTATAGATCACGCGGATCGGCAAGCGCTGGGGCTCCACGGCGTTCCACACCAGCGCGTAGTCGAGCGTCGCCCTCCGCCCCACCCGACGCTCCACCAGCGAGAGACGCGCGGGGCGGCCGTCGACCTCCTCGTCCTTGAGCGGAATCGCGCGGACGCTGATCTCGGGGAGCGCCGGAGCCCAGCCCTCGACGAATGCGCGGACCGCCAAGGGCCCCGAGAGAGGGAGATCGAAGTAGATCCGATCGTCCGGGAACACGCGGTACAACCGCTTGCGCTCAAAGTCGTAGAGGTGGTACTCGGCATAGCCGGTCCGGCCCGAGCTATTTTCCGGTTCGACCCGAACGGTCGCGCCGGCGATGAGCAGCTTGGTCGTGGTCGTGCTGGAATGCCCATCGGGCGTCAGCACGGTCTGCTCCATGTCGGCCGCCAACACCGGCACCGGCTCGGGGGACGTCTGTGCGAACGCGGACTCACAAGAAGCGAGGGCCAGCCCGCCGGCCATCAACCAGACCAAGTGAGTAGGGGCTCGACATGTCGAGCCCCTACTCATGCAGACTACCCGACCGGAACCCCGACAGGTCCAGCGCCACGTGACGGAAGCCGAGCGCGCGAAGAGCGGTCACCACCTCGGCTCGCAACGCGTCGTCGAACAATCGGCCCATCTCCCCCTGCGCCAGCTCGATGCGCGCGACGTCCTGATGGTGGCGGACGCGGAACTCGCGGAAGCCCTTCTCGCGAAGGATCGCCTCGGCGCGATCCACTTGCGTGAGCCGCTCCAGGGTGATCAGCATCCCGGTGGGGAAGCGGGACGAGAGACAGGGGGAGGCGGGCTGATCCCACGTCGGCAAATCCAACTCCCGGCTCAGCGAGCGAATCTCTTCCTTCTTCAGGTCGGCATCCACCAGCGGGCTTTTGATCCCGTGCTTGCGGGCGGCGGCCAGGCCTGGACGATGGTCGGAGAGGTCGTCCACATTGGTGCCCTCCGCGATGTGCCGGAGTCCCAGCGCCGCCGCGAGCGGGGCGAGCTGCTCGAACAATTCATCCTTGCAGTGATAGCAGCGGTCGGAGGGGTTGCTCACGAACTGGGGCCGCGTCATTTGCCGGGACTCGACCCACTCGTGCCTGATCCCGATGCTCCGGGCAAGGACGCCGGCCTGTTCCGCCATATGGGCCGGGTACGTCGGCGACAACGCGGTCGCGGCCGTCGCGCGCTCGCCGAGCGCGTCATACGCCGCCTTGGCCAGCAGCGTGCTGTCCACCCCGCCCGAAAACGCGATGAGGACCGAGTCCAACTCCCGCAGGCCGTCCTGCAGGCGCTGATATTTCTCGACGAGATCCATGCCGTTCACTCGCTGAGGCGCATGACCCCGCGCTTACCGGCCGGTCGGCACCGAGACGGGCGGGGGCGCCGTCGGCGCCAGCGCGAGCTCGCGCGTCTTGCCCACCACGACCAGGACGTACCGCTCGGGGTCGAGGTGCTTGGCCGCCACGCGCCGCACGTCGTCGAGGGTCACCTTGCGGATCGCGCGGGGGTAGTCTTCGAAATAGCCGGGCCCCAGCCCGTAGAACTCGACCGTCGCCAGCAGCCCCGCCAACTTCGCGTTGGTATCGAGCCGCAGCGGGAAGCTGCCCGCGAGGTAGTCCTGGGCGGCGCGCAACTCGGCCTCGGTCACCCCCTCGTCGCGGATTCGGCGAATTTCTTCCAGCACGGCCCCGATCGACTCGTCGACCGACGCGGTCTTGGTCTGCAGATTGACCGAAAAGCTTCCCGGAAAGCGCTTGGCGTCGAACCCGCTGGAAATGCCGTACACCAGCCCCCGGTTGTCTCGAATCGTCGTCATCAGCCGCGACGCGAAGCCCCCGCCGCCCAAAATGTAGTTCATCACCGTGACCGGGTAGAAATCCGGATCGTTCCTCGCGATCCCAAGATGCCCGAGCACGATCGTCGCCTGGGTGAGGTCCTTCTCGATCAACGAGACGGTCTTCTCGGCGACCGGCGGCGCCGGAGGGACCAACAACGGGGGGATGGCCTTCTTCTCCCACGCGCCCAGCGCGGCGTGGACGGCGCGGCGCGCCTCGCGGCTGCCGAGATCCCCGACCAGCGCCAAGATCGCGTTGTTGGGGCGGTAATAGGTCTGGTGAAACGCCACCACCTCTTCGCGGGTCAGGAGCGGCACGGTCGTCTCCAACCCCTCGACGGGATGACGGTACGGATGGGGCCCGAAGACGAGCGGGGCAAAGGCTTTCTCCGCCACATCCTCGGGATCATCCTTGGCCGCCCGAATGGCGGACAGCGTCTCGCGCCGCTGCCGTTCCACCTCGGCGGCGGGAAACGCGGGGCGCAGCAGCACGTCGGCCATCGCGCCGAGCGCCGCGGGCAGGTCTTTCTTGAGCGCCGTCAGGCTGAGCGTGGAGAAATCGTCCGACGCCTGCGCGGTCAGGCGGCCGCCGATGAAATCGATCGCCTCCGCGATCTCGACGGCGGACCGCGTGGCGGTTCCCTTGGTCAGCAGCTCGGCGGTGAGGGCGGCAAGCCCCTCCCGGCCCGAGGGATCGGCCACCGCGCCGGTCTTGATCACGAGGTGGGCCTCGACCGCCGGGATGGTGTGGCGTTCCACCAGCAGCACGACGAGCCCGTTCGGCGTCGTCCACCGCTCGACGGCGACGGGAGGCGCCGCGGCGACGGATTGAGCGAGCCCGCCCACCGCCAGGACCGCCACGCACATCCAGGCCGCAAGCCGCCCGGCCTCGACACCGCTTCGCCGCTTCATCGCGGCGTCGAGCCCGCGGCGGAGGACGCCGGCGCGTCGGGGCCGGGAAGGGGGACCAGCGTGCCCACCGTGCGGGCGTCTTCGACCAGATACGTCTTGGCGACGCGAGACACGTCCGCCGCGGAGACGTTCCGGATCTTGGCGACAAACGTCGCGAGATACGCCCGCCCCGCGCCGACCGTCTCCGCCATGCCGACCTGCATCGCCCGGTAGAAGTTCGAATCTTGCCCCAACAGGAACTGCGCCTCGATTTGATTTTTCGCCTTGGTGAGCTCCCGCTCGTCGGGCGGCGTGGTCTTGAGCCGGTCGAGTTCGTCGAAGAGCGCGCGCTCCAGGTCGCCGATCGGCGTCGTGGCGTGGGCCGTCGCGTAGATGTATAGGAGCGGCGGGTCGGCGGACAACGCCGTGTACTCGCCGCCCGCCTCCAAGGCGATCTGACGGTCGTACACCAACGCCCGATGCAACCGAGAACTCCGCCCCTCGGACAACAACGCGGTCAGGACCGTCAGCGCGTAGGTATCGGGATGGGCATAGTTGGGAACCCGATACCCCACCATCAGCGTCGGCAACTGGGCCTCTTTCTTGAC
>JACQCD010000113.1 GCA_016201825.1 Nitrospirota bacterium
GAGTTTCAACCTTGCGGCCGTACTCCCCAGGCGGGGCACTTACTCCGTTAGGTGCGGCACGGGAGGGGTCGATACCTCCCACACTTAGTGCCCATCGTTTAGGGCGTGGACTACCAGGGTATCTAATCCTGTTTGCTCCCCACGCTTTCGTGTCTCAGCGTCAGTTGCAGTCCAGAGAGCCGCCTTCGCCACTGGTGTTCCTTCCGATATCTACGCATTTCACCGCTACACCGGAAATTCCACTCTCCTCTCCTGCACTCGAGTCCGGTAGTATCAGACGCCGTTCCACCGTTAAGCGGTGGGATTTCACATCTGACTGGCCGAACCGCCTACCCACGCTTTACGCCCAGTAAATCCGAACAACGCTCGCCACCTCTGTCTTACCGCGGCTGCTGGCACAGAGTTAGCCGTGGCTTGTTCTGTGGGTACCGTCAGGCCGCGGGATTATTTACCCCGCGGCGTTTCTTTCCCACTCAAAGGGGTTTACGACCCGAAAGCCTTCATCCCCCACGCGGCATCGCTGCGTCAGGCTTTCGCCCATTGCGCAAGATTCCTCACTGCTGCCTCCCGTAGGAGTCTGGCCCGTGTCTCAGTGCCAGTGTGGCTGGTCGTCCTCTCAGACCAGCTATCCGTCAGTGCCTTGGTAGGCCGTTACCCCACCAACTAGCTGATGGAACGTGAGCCCCTCCTCAAGCGATAGCTTATAAATAGAGGCCATCTTTGAGCCCGAAACTCGCGTTTCGGGATGTTATGCGGTATTAGCCCCGCTTTCGCGGGGTTATCCCCCTCTTCAGGGTAGGTTACCCACGTATTACTCACCCGTCTGCCACTTTACCGGTCCCCTTGCGGGGACTTTCTCGTGCGACTTGCATGTGTTAGGCGTGCCGCCGGCGTTCGTTCTGAGCCAGGATCAAACTCTCCAAAGAAAATCTGGAAAAGCTGCCCTTTGCTCTTTTAAGCAAGGTTTGTTGACTTGGAAACCCGCTTCGCCATCCTGACATCCTATTCAGTTTTCAAAGAGCGACATCGCCGCGCTGAAGTGTCCCGGCGAACGTTGTATTAGATCACATCGACTCTCCGCGTGTCAAGCCATTTCTTTTTCCCTCACGCGGGAGGTACTCACTGCAAGGGAGCGCAATCTAGCAAATGCGCCCCCACAAAGTCAAGACCTATATAATCACCCGCGCCAGCCGCCGCTTGCCGACCCGGATGCGATGCGCGCCCGTGGACAACCGCGCGAGGGCGTCGGTCACCGGCGCGTCGTCCACGTCGACGGCGCCCTGCTGGATCAGGCGTCGGATCTCGCTCTTGCTCGGCGACAGCCCCGCCCGATGAATCGCATCCACCAGCGACATTCCACCCTCCCCCTCATCCCGATCGTGGCTGAGATCGACGACCGGCGCGTCGGCAAACTCCCTCTGGCGGACCCGTCGCTCGAATCCCCGGCGCGCCTCCTGCGCCGCGTCATGGCCGTGGAACCGATCGACCAACAACCCGGCCAACGCGAGCTTGGCCTCCATCGGATGCTGCGCCCGCACCGCGTCGAGCGGCCGATCGGTGAGGAGCTCGTAATACCGTAGCATGATCTCGTCGTTGATCGACATCGTCTTGCCGAACACGTCGTCGGGCGGCTCCTCGATGCCGATGTAATTGCCCAGGCTCTTGCTCATCTTCCGCACGCCGTCGGTGCCTTCGAGCAGGGGCACGGTGATCACGACCTGCGACTCCTGCCCGTAGCGCCGCTGCAGCGTGCGGCCCATCAAGAGGTTGAATTTCTGATCGGCCCCGCCCAACTCGACGTCCGCCTTCAAATGCACCGAGTCGTACCCCTGCATCAAGGGGTAGTAAAACTCCAGCACGCTGATGTCTTTCCCCTCGGCGAACCGCTTTCTAAAGTCGTCCCGCTCCAGCACCCGCGCCACCGTCTGCTTGGCGCCCAGCTCGGCGAATTCCAGCGTGCTCATGGCGCCCAGCCACTCACTGTTGAAGCGGATCTCGGTACGCGCAGGATCGAGGACCTTGAACACCTGGCGACGGTAGGTCTCGGCGTTGGCCGCGACCTGCTCGCGGGTGAGCGGCTTGCGCGTCTCGGATACGCCGCTGGGATCACCGATCATCCCCGTAAAGTCGCCGATCAAAAAGATCACCTGGTGGCCGAGGTCCTGGAAGCTCCGCATCTTCTGGAGTAGCACGACGTGGCCCAAATGGAGATCGGGCGCGGTGGGGTCGAACCCGGCCTTGACCCGGAGCGGACGGCCGGACGACGCCGAGGCGCGCAGTCTCTCTTCCAACTCGTGGAGTTGGATGACCTCCACGGTTCCCCGGGTGATCAGGTCGAGCTGCCGTTGGAGATCCGTCATGCCGAGGCTCGTTTCACGGCGTGGATGGCCCGCCCCCGCGAGGCGCCCGCCGCTTCGTGAAGCACTTCCGCCAGCGTCGGGTGGACGTGGATGGCGTGGATTAAATCCTCGACGGTCGCTTCGGCCTGGATGGCGACCACCGCTTCGTGGATCAGTTCGGCCGCGTGCGGTCCGATGATGTGGACGCCCAGCAGTTCCCCGGTGTTCGCGGCGGTCACGACTTTGACGAACCCGGCCGTGTCTCCGAGCACGTGCGCTTTGGCGAGACCGCGAAAGAGGAACTCTCCGACCGCCACATCCCGACCTGACGCGCGAGCCTGGGCCTCGGTGAGGCCGACGCTGCCGATCTCCGGGAAGGTGAAGATCCCCGCCGGAACGGCATCGAACTGCATCCGCGCATCCCGACCCATCGCGCGCTCGGCGGCCACCTCCCCCTCGGCCGACGCCGCGTGAGCGAGTTGTTTACGGCCCACCACGTCGCCGATCGCCCACACGCCGTCAACTCCCGTCTCCATGCCCTCGTCGACCACCAGCTCTCCCCGCGAACCGAACGGAAGGCCGACGGTTTCCGCGCCGATCATCCGACTGTTGAGCGACCGCCCCACCGACACGAGCACGCGATCGACCGTGATCGCTTCGCCCGAGGTGAGCTCGACACGGACCGAGTCCGTCTCGGGATCGACGCGGGTGACCTCCGTGCCCACTAACACGCGGATGCCTTGCTTGGTCATCTCCCGTTGCAACAACGCGGAGACCGCCTCATCTTCGCTGGGAACGACCCGTTCGACTTGCTCCACCACGGTGACCTGGGAACCCAGCGCGCGGAAGATGCAGGCGAACTCGGCGCCGGTGACCCCGCCGCCGACGATCAATAGGGTTGCGGGAAGACGTGTGAGGTCAATGACGTCGTCCGACGTCAACACGCGCTCGCCGTCGAACGGGAAGAGGGCGGGCTTGGCCGGCTCCGATCCCGTGGCGACGATGATCGCGTCACAGGCCACCGACCGGGTTGGTCCGTCGGCCGTTCGGACCACCACTGATCGCGGGGTGTCGATGGTCCCGACGCCTCGAAGCAGCGTGATACGAGCGGCCTTGAATAATTGTTCGATGCCCTGGGCTTGAGTCTGAACGATCCGGTTCTTCCGAGCCACGACCGCCGCGAGGTCGACCGTCCCTTGTTCATTCAGCCGAACACCGAAGTCCTTGGCCCGACGGATGCAGCGCAAGACGCCGGCCGTCGCCACCAAGGCCTTGGTCGGGATGCACCCGCGGTGGAGGCACGTGCCGCCGAGTCCACGCGCTTCGATGACCGTAACCTGGGCACCCAACTGCGCCGCCCGCAAGGCCGCCACGTATCCACCGGGGCCGCCTCCTACTACGACGATCCGCCTCGTCATCCGGTCTCCAAGCAGACGAGGGGCGCCACGCTCGCGCCCCTCGATTGCTCCCGCATCCCGTGTTGCTATCTGTCGTCGTCGGAACCTTGTTCGATAAATTCTTCGTATTCTTTGGCGCTCATCAAATTCTCGAGATCATCCGGATTCGTCATCTTCAAGGTGACAATCCACCCCTTGCCGTACGGATCTTCGTTGATCAGTTGGGGAGACTCCTTGAGTTCATCGTTGACCTCGATGATTTTTCCGCTGACCGGCGCGAGAACGGGCGAGGTGGTCTTGGTCGATTCGATCTCGGTCAATTCTTCTTCCATGACGACTTCGGTGCCCACATCGGGCAATTCCAGGTACACGATGTCGCCCAATTCACTCTGGGCGTACTCGGTGATGCCGACAATCGCCTGCTTGCCTTCGACCTTCACCCACTCGTGATCAGCCGAATACCGTAATTCTTCGGGATCCATGGATTCCTCCCTCGCCAATGCGCGTGTCTCGCGGCGCCACGTTCGCCGGCAGGGGGCGATCGACCTGCTCCCCTTCGCGGACGCGACAAACAGCGCCCGATACTACCCGACCCATTTTTTGTTTGTCAATGCAACGACCACGGGCGCTGGCCATAAACGGCACCCCGCGCGCCAGCAGAGAGCGATCCGAATCACGGCAGCGCGACGAGCTCCCGGTCAGAGGTCCAGCCGAACGCGGGCGCCGAAAACCCCACCCGTGAGATCCCCACCCCGATCGCCTCCCGATCCGCCGCGTCAACTCCGATCAGGACCGGCACGAGTCGGGGCACGGCTCGGTGAAGTTCCGCGAGGTCTTCCCCCTCCTGAAGAATCGCCGCGGTGGGATGGACCACGGCAACGGCCGACACCGCCGCAAACCACATCCGCCCCGGTTGGACCCGCTCAACCGTTTGCACGAAGCGACCAAGCGCGCGAGCGGATGCGCGAGCCCGCAGGCCGGCCCAGGCCCACGCAAAGCGCCCGGAGGTCTCCGACCGCGTGAGCATCCCCTGGCTGAGCGATTCCATGACCCGCTGCGCCGCCAACCCACGCGCGCCCGCTCCAAGCGACAGCGCGGGCCCCACCAAGAACCCGTCCACCGGCAACCGGGCTGCGGCACGGTACGCGTCTTCCGACGCCCTCACGCGCACATCATCAAACGGATCGAAGGGGGCCTCCGGCTCATCGAGCGGTGGCCACAACAAGAGGCGCACCCCCTCAACCGCCGCGTGATCGACGAGACGAGCCACCGTCTCCCAGTCCGGCCGCCGCCCGAGCGCAAGGATGGCCCCAGTCGGCCCATCGCGCTGATTGGCACTCCAGCGATCGAATCGCACGGCGGGCTCATCGGCGGACACGATCCGCCATCGGAAGACCGGCTGCGCCGGGGAAAACACGTGCCGCCGAGCCAGGTCGGCTGCGCGCGCCAGCGCCTCGCGGGCGGCGGCGTGCGTCGGGAAATTCGACAGGAACAACCGATACTGCTCCCACGCAGCCGCCCAGTCGCCGGTGCGTTCACGGGAGCGCGCCAGCAAGAGCTGCGCGTCGGCCAAGAGCGGATCACCCGGGGATGCGGCGATAAACGCTTCCGCGCGCGCGATGGCCGCGGCATCATCGCCACGGTCGAACGCAGCCCGGGCCTCAGGCAAGAACGGTCGTGGCGCAGGCGGGGACGCCACCGCGTTCGGAACAGCCGACATCGGCCCGAGAGAGACCCCACCGACGACATTGAGCACGAAAAGAAACCCGCCGAGAACGCCGAAGGGTTTCACTCGAAGCGGACGACGTGATCCACCGCCAACGCCGTGCGATAGTCGGCCGCGTCGTCGATCCACGTCGAACCACCGTCGGGCAGCCACCAAGCGGGTGACCGGCCGGCCTGAGCCCACCCCCACTTGCGCGGCCGCCACGATGCGCCGGTCCACGCTTTGGGCTCGATCGGATCCGGCACCTCGCGATCGGACACGCTTCCGAGATACGACAGGCTCCCCTTTGCGAACGGCATGAGCGTGGTCAGCCGCTCGGCGAACCGTTCCGCTCGGCGCGCTCGATCCGTCGAGTTCCCACCGGCCTTGCTCGACACGATCAGCCCATCCTTCCCGATCTCGTCGAAACGACGGCGGGTCAGCGCACAATCGGGGGATTCCCCGTCTCCCGCGATCAGGAGAAAGTGCCCCATCGCACCGGGCACACAGTCGCCGGGCACCGCGAACACAACGCTTTCCATTGACGTGGAATCGCCGTCTCCGGGATCGTCTCCCGGCGGCCGACGGGAGTTCACAATGACGGCGCTGCCCTCGAGTCGCCGCCCGTCGATATCGATAAACGGGCGCCGGCCGCCTCCGACTGCGGTCACCGCCGCGCGCACGACGTGGCCACCCAACGCCTCGAACCGCGCCGCCAGACAGCGGCAGACTCCGGCGCGTCCGGCGGGCAGCGCCACCAAACCTTGCAACACAAGTCCTAGCCGGTAGATCAATCCGCCCGAAACCTCGCGCGCTTCCGACGACGGCGTCAAGAATCCTTCCCACGCAGTGAGATAATCGCCAAGGGCGTCCGGCCACCCGCGGGCCTGTGCGTAGTCTCGGAGCGAAAGGCGACCGAACCGCGCGACGAATGATCGGGCGCCGGCCCGCGGCGCAGCCGAAGCCAGGGACTGTCGGCCGATTTTGAGAGCGGGGGATCAAACAGCGGATCGAGAAGGCTGCGAGATGACTCGACATCGGCCAGCATGGCCTCCCCGTCGGCCGATGTCATGCGGTATTCGCGGCGGAGTTCCTCAAGCACGTCGGCCCGGCTCGACCCCATCGTCACTCGATGGTCACCCCACAGGGTCTGAACCGGTTCCCGCTTCATCACGGAGGACTCACGGATCAACAATTCCAGCGACATCCCGATCGACTCAAAATACGCATCGACCCGGCCCATCCGTTCGTAACCCGCGGCAAGGGTCGCTCCGGACGAAATCGACACGCCGTTCACACGCTGGACCGGAGTACGCCCTCCCCAGTCGGGCCGAGGCTCGACCAACACGACGCGTCGGCCGCGCTTGGCCAGGAGAGTCGCGACCGCCACACCCGCCAGTCCGCCTCCGACGACGATCGCGTCGTATCGCACCGTGGAGGGCATGAGCCGGGGACTATCCTCGCGCAGAGAACTCGAGAGAGCTAAAGAAGTACGGAATTTCGAACGCGGCGGACTGGGGGGAGTCGGACCCGTGGACGGTATTTTGTTCCAGGCCCACTCCAAGCGCGGCGCGGATGGTTCCCGGCGCGGCTTTGGCGGGGTCGGTGGCGCCCATCAGCTCGCGATACGCGGCGATCGCGCCCTCGCCTTCCAGCACCGCCGCCACGATCGGCCCCGAAGACATCGATGCAGCGAGGGCACGGTAAAACGGCCGTTCGCGATGCACGATGTAAAATCCTTGGGCCGCCTCGTTCGTGAGCCGCACCATCTTGAGCGCGATCACCTTCAACCCATGCGCTTCACATCGCTTCATAATCTCCCCGATCAGGTTTCTGGAGACTCCATCGGGTTTAATCAGCGCCAGCGTTCGCTCAGTCATCGTCACCCTTTCCGGTCAGGAGAAAAATGCCGTACACTACCGGAAACCCACCGGCCTGTCAATCGCACTCGCGAGCCAACAGCCACGAGCCGGTCTCATTCCGCTCGACATCGGGCGATCTCGACGCTGAAGGCCCCGACATCAGGAGCGATGGGGGGGTGTGGCTTGGTGATACGGACACGCACCTCCCGGACACGAGGTCTGAGGAGCACGGCCTCCGCCACGTCGATCGCCAGGGCCTCAAGGAGGGTATGCCGTGACGCGGTGCCGACCTCGATCACCTGGCGGCAGAGATCCGCGTAATCGACGGTCGCGTCCAACTCGCCCCGCCGGGCAGCGTCTCCGAGGTTGACGACGACCTCCAGGTCCACGAGCACGCGCTGGCCGACCACCCGTTCTTCGGGGGTCACACCGCAGTGGGAGAACAGCGCCAGCCCCGAGACCATCAACCGCTCCGGCATCGTTACCGTGCCGGACGATGGATGAGGTCGAGGAACTCGCCCCTCGCCTTATAGTCGCTTTTGAAGGTACCGAGCATCGAACTGGTCACCGCAAGCGCGTTCTGTTTTTCCACCCCGCGCATCATCATGCAGAGGTGCTGCCCTTCCATCACAACCGCCACGCCCAGCGGATCAATCCGTTCCTGGATCGTTTCGGCGATCTGATGGGTTAAGCGTTCCTGCACCTGCAAGCGGCGGCTGAAGACTTCGACGAGGCGAGGAAGCTTGGACAGGCCGATCACCTTCTGGTTAGGCAGATAGGCCACGTGACACCTGCCGAAAAACGGCAGGAGGTGGTGTTCGCACAACGAAAAGAAGTCGATGTCGCGAACGATCACCATTTCGTTATAGTCGATCGGAAACAGCGCGCCATTGAGCACTTCGTCCACGTCCTGGTGATATCCGCTCGTAAAGTACTGCAGCGCGCGCTCGACCCGATCCGGCGTATCGCGGAGCCCGTCTCGCTGCGGGTCCTCGTCCAACAGGGTCAGCAGTCGCTCGATGAGATCGCGCACCTCTCGGGCTTTCTCCGTCTCAACGTCTGATTCGGCTTCCTTCACGCTTCGTGATTTCTTCACGCCGATCTCCCTCGGTGCGTCATCCCCGACCGACCGCGGCGTGATCCACATAGCGGGTGGAGTCCGGCACGCCCGCGGCCTCAAACCCCCGACGGCGAATCCGACAGCTGTCGCAACGGCCGCACGCCACCCCATCCTCGGGATCGTAACAGCTATGCGTGAGATGAAACGGCACACCCAACGTCGCCCCGCGCCGAATGATCTCCGCCTTGGTTAACCCGATCAGCGGCGTGACGATGGTCGGCACTCTTCCGGTTTCGACGGCCGCCCGAGTCGCCAAGCTCGCCAGCCGTTGAAACGCCTCGATAAAGGCCGGCCGACAGTCCGGATATCCCGAGTAGTCCACCGCGTTCACCCCCAACGCAATAGCCCGCGCGTCGAGCACTTCGGCCCACGCCAGCGCCAAGGAAAGAAAGACCGTGTTCCGGGCAGGGACATACGTGATCGGAATCTGGTCTGCGCGCTCGTCTCGATCCTTCGGGACGGACAAGTCGCTGGTCAGCGCCGACCCACCGATCATCCGCAAATCCAGAACCAGCACCCGATGATCGATGTCGTAATGGGCGGCGATGCGCTCGGCTCGTTCGACCTCGATGGCGTGCCGCTGACCGTAGTTGATCGTGAGACCATGGATCCGGTGACCTTCGGAGCGCAGGATCGCCAGCGTCACCGCCGAATCGAGCCCGCCACTGAGCAAGACGACCACCTCGGTTGGTGACGTCATCCATCGCCCCCCCCTAATAGGGGGGTAGTATACCATCGTTGCCGCACCAAGCGAAAGGGCGAGGGATCTCGCGGAGTCGTATCTTGATTTTTTACGCGGCGAGCTTCAACTGCTCCATATCCGCCAACACGTCTCCGGCCTGCTGGTAGCGCTTGGTCTTGTCCTTTTCGAGACACCGCAGGATGAGCGCATTCAGAGCGGAGGGGAGCTTGGGATTGAGGTCCTTGGGAGGCGTGGGCGCGCTATGAAGGTGATGGTAGTACAGATCGCCTTTGGTAAAGGGGAGCCGTCCAGTCGCCATGCGATAGAAAGTGCATCCCAGTGAATACAGGTCCGACTGGTGATCGACTTCCTTGCCCAAAATCTGTTCCGGCGCCATATACAGCGGCGTCCCTTTGACGGATGTTTTATCCGCGAGCGCATCGCTGACGATCTTCGCCAACCCGAAATCCATGATCTTGACCATCCGGTCGCGGCTGAGCATGATGTTGGAGGGTTTGATGTCTCGATGAATGATTCGACGCCCATGCGCATATCCCAGTCCGCTGCAAATCTGCTTGCCGATAGACAGGAATTGAGCCAGCGGCAGGGCACCGACCTTGTCCAGTAGCTCCTTCAAGCTCATCCCGTCGACAAATTCCATCGAGATGAAGACCTCACCCGTGGGATCGTGACCGGTGTCATAGATCGTGACGATGTTGGGATGGTTGATCGAAGCCGCGATCCTGGCCTCTTGGAGAAAGTTTTGGAGCAATGATGGCTGTTCCCGAACGCTGGGCGGGAGCACCTTGTAGGCCACGATGCGATGCAAGACCGTGTCCTCCGCCCGATACACCACCCCCATGCCGCCCTGTCCGATCTGCTTAACGATTTTGTACCGAGGCACCGCTGCAGGGTCCCCGACACCAAGGGCTTTTACGGATGGCCCGCTGGTTTGCGCGTGCTTGACTTGGTCCGCGCGCTCCCTCGCGTCGCGATAGCTGAAATCCTGAGCCAGGATTTTCTCGTAGAGCAATCGAGCCCCTTCAAAATCATTTTCTCGTTCATAAATCGTCGCCAGGTGATACAACGGTTCCAAATCAGTCTCAGGCGCGTCCTTCTTCATGGTGAGAAGCTTCTGAAACCGATCCTTGGCGGCGCTCAGCATCCCTCGTTCCAAGAAAATCTTCCCCAGCACTAACGACCCGTCATAATACGCATCCGACTGAGTGTCCAGCCGCTGAAGGACTTCAATGGCGTCATCCAGTCGGCCCATCCGATGGAAAATCCGTCCGGCTTCAAACCACACATCGGCTTTTCGAAATAGCTCAGCCGCTCGATCCAGGTGGTCAAGTTTGAGACAGAGTTGGGCCGCATCTTCGAACTGTC
This sequence comes from Nitrospirota bacterium, assembly GCA_016201825.1. Lineage (GTDB taxonomy): Bacteria > Nitrospirota > Nitrospiria > 2-01-FULL-66-17 > 2-01-FULL-66-17 > 2-01-FULL-66-17. The sequence goes on from JACQCD010000113.1 coordinate 10,492, forward strand.
CCCCCTGCTCCAGGGCCTCCGCCGCTTTCTCAACGCAACCCGCCGTCAAGTACATTTCGCCCGCTCGTTTCAAATCACCCGCCGCTGCAAACATTTCCGCCGCCCGTTCGTGCTCAGCCACGCGTTCGTAGAGGTCGGCCGCCTGAAGATACTGTTGGGAACCCGCAAGTAAAACCGCTGCCTCGCGAACCTCCCCTGCCTGGAGATGTTGCTCCGCCAACGCCATATCGCGACGGACCGTATCTCCGAGTCGCTCGAACAACATCGCCGCCTTGTCGTACTGGCGTTGCGCGAGATATAGTTCGGCCGCCTTATGCCCGGTCCCGGCCTGAACAAATGCGTCCACTGCTTCCGTCACTAACCCCTGCTGACTGAACACAGTGGCGGCCCGGTCCGGATGGCCCGCCTTCAGCCACATGCGTCCAGCCTGGAGCGCCAACCCATCCAACCCGTCCTGGGGCTGCTCCTGAGACCCGCGGGCCGGCTGGCGGTGCTGTTCATGGTGGTACTCTTGTTCAAACAACTCGGCGGCCCTCGCCCAGTGTTCCGCCTTCTCAAAGAGGCAGGCCGCCCGCTTGCGATGGCCCGACTCCTCATATAGCGACGCCGCAGACGTATACTGCCCAGCTTTCTCGAACACCTCCGCGGCGGCAATTGCTTTGCCGGCGCGCTTTAAGAGTTTACCCGCCCGCTGCCACTCCCCAACTCGCTGGAACATCAGCGCCGCCCGTTCCGGCTCCTGAGCTGCTTCATACGCCTGCGCGGCCGTCTCCCAATGTTTGAGATATTCAAAGAGTTGTCCCAATTCTCGGTGAGCGTTCGCCTGGGTGTAGAGCGCAATCGCTTGGTCATACTCGCCGATCCGTTGGTAGAGACGCCCCGCGTCAAGGTACGCTCCCTGGCCCACCAGTGATCGAGCTTCCCGATGAACCGCACGACGGCCCGCGTGGCCGCCAGATGATGGGGACGAGCCCCAGAATGCGCGCGTCAAGACCGTCAATCCCACGCCCAACAGAAGGAGGCCGGCGACAACGAGGAAGACCGTGGGCGGGTTGGCAGAAAACAGACCGCTCATGAGCGTGCCGAGCACGCTCGAGATATCCATCAGGCCGCATCCAGCAAAATCGTGATGGACGTCTCTCCCAGTTTGAGGACGTCACCTGGCTTTAACCGCTCGCTCGCGATCGATCGCCCATTGAGCAGACTGCCGTTTGTACTGCCGGTATCTCGATAGGTGAGGCCGTCGGGACCGACTTCGAATTCCCCGTGGCGTCGCGACACGCGAGTGTCGACGAGGACGAGATCAGCCTTGGCTCGTCCAACCGTCGTGATCCTCTCCGCGAGCGGGAGCCGGTCGCGCACTCCATCCGAGCGGACAATATCCACCACCCATGTTTGGGGGGCTGGAGACGGAGTCGGCGGCTGATTCGGAATCAACGGGGCTTCTGATGGCACACGGCAGATCGTCTCGTCTCCGTGCCCCCCCACTGGAACGGACTCGGTCGGCACTCCCCCGCCGAAGAATCGGATCAAACACGTTCCCATCTGAAGCTCAGCCCCGTGGTTCAGTTGCGTCTGCGTTAAGGGCGCACCGTTACAGAGAGTCCCGTTCCGGCTCCCGCAGTCCTCAACAGAAAATCCCTTCGCATCCTGCCGAAAAATTAAATGTCGTCGGGAGATCGCCGGATCTTCGATGACGAGATCATTTTCCTCACTGCGGCCGAGCGTCACCGTTGGAGCGGTCAATTCATAGCGCCGCGCGGCGCCGTTGGATCCAACGATCAGGAGATGCGGAACGGGTCGAGTGAAGTACTCGACTAACTCATCAGGCCAGCGCCCTCGTTCGAACACGCCGTCTTCAGCGGGAGCGGTCTCCATCGAGGAGAACACGTACAGCGACATCGCTCCCTGCCCCGCATGACGGTAGACATACGCGAGCAGACGCTCTTCAATCGAATCCTCTCCGACCTCCAACTCGGGGTCGGCAAAATATCCCGAGAGCAACTCTCTTCCTTTGAAATAAAAGAGACTCACCTCACGCTGCCTGGAGACCACCAACAATTGATCGTGGTCCGTCTTCTTGAGATGATCCACTACTCCGCCAATTTCCATCAACTCGGTGGTTCCTTCGGTCGACGGCACCCGCTGGATCAAGGTCAACAAGCTTTTCAGGAAGATGGGGTCCGCAGCAGCGAGCGTGAGCGCCGCCGATGGCAAATGATGTAGGGTCGCAAAAAAACCGTGAAGCGTGAGCGGGGCGAAGATACCGTGCTGCTCTTCTCCCGCCGCATAAGGCTCGTTATCCACAATCACCAGATAGAATCGCCGCGTATCGGCATCGGCCATCAAGATTCCGTGAAACAAGGGGGTGCGGGTTCGCAGCTTTTTAAAGAGCAAATCAACCGCAGACGGGGTATACCTTTTTCCGGTAAAGACTATCCCCCCTCGCGGAAGAGTGAACCGCCCGATCGGCTCCGCCGTTCCTGGTTTTGACTCGCCCATGGCAAGGAACTCTAGGCTGGTATGACTGATTCGGCCCCTGCGGGACCAGCGCTAAGTGTAGAGGAGGACCCTGGGAGTGTCAAACACTCCCCAAGGGAGGCAACGGCGCAACAGTCCCTCAATACACCACGGATTTCATATCGAAGTTAGAGCGAAGAAATGCTCGCTAGCCGTCTGAACTGGCGATAACGAGCAAGGACGCGCTGAGCGTAGTCCATGGGGAGCTCATCGCCGCGTCGGAGCCACGCCTCAACTCGTGATGGTCCGTAATTATACGCGGTGAGCGCTAGTTCGAGTGTTCCGAAGCGCTTCTGAAGCTTAGCCAGGTAGCGGACACCAAGGCTGATGTTGAGATAGGGATCGAACAGCGTGTGCTCCCCCGACCATCGGCGTTGGGTCTCCACTGCAAGCGACTCCCCTGTTTTGGGAAGAATCTGCATCAAGCCCAGCGCGCCCATGTGGGAACGCGACCGGGGATCGAACGAGCTTTCGGTCATAATCACCGCAACAACTAACGAAGGGTCACAGCGATAATGCTCACCCAGCCTGACCAAAAGCGCGCTGAGACGCCGGAGGTCGGTCTCGGGAAAATCCGGATTGAGCATGTGAAGGAATCGCGCCACTTCGATCGCGCGTGACTCCTGGCGGGTGTATACTCCACGACGGCCTGAGGCTCTCTCGCGGAGTGCGTTCCCGTCGGCAATTTCAACAGCGCCAAAATTCGTGAGACTCCGGATGGGAACCCGACTCCCCGGCGCTGCCGATTCCATGATTTGCACAAGAAATACCAAGAACAGCGCGGGGACAACGGGGAGCATCATCACGCTCACTCGGCGATGGTCCCATCCTCCGCTGCGCCGCACAAAAAGTGGAGGGGCGGCAGGCACGGTTTCCTCGATCTGCCCGGGCTGACCTGTCATAGTCGTCATAGTCGGCACGGGGTGCAATCGCGAGACCAACGGGCCATCGACTCCTTGAACCGCCGCGAAATCCGCCAGTTCACACACGTGTCCATTTTGGCACATTGGGATTTCTGGGAAGAAAAAGCCGATCTTCGGCCAAAAAACGGGCAAAGATTTGCCTTTTTTTAGAGACTGGAGACAGCCTGCTATCGAGGAGATTCGAGCGCGGTCTTGCTCGGAATACGACCGAGGACATCATGAGCAATGAGAAACACAGGGCCCGATGATTCCGAATAGGCATATCTCTTCTCCCCCGACCCTTCGCCGATGGTCAGCACCGCGAGCACCCGGCCATCGGCACCTCGCAACTGAACACGAGCGGCCGGGTGCCGGAAGGCCGACTCGGGAACTCCCGAGAGGGTTTCCGCCGCAATCGATTCCCCTTTGAGGTCCGCTACAAGCCGAAGCAGATCCCTGATTCGATCCGCAGCGCCCTCTTCAAGGGGCCGCCCATCCAAATTCCAGGTGGCGACGTCCCGCGTCAGCCGGTACGTTTCATTGGGGAGCGACACATCGAGACCCATGACGTCGTCGGGCTTGATCCGGACCACGTGGAGGTCACCCAGCAATGACGCATCGAGCGGCATCTCGGTCAAAACGTGCTCGCTGACTCGATACAGTCTTTCGTCTCCCGTTCGGGCATACATAACTCCGGGCAC
>JACQCD010000114.1 GCA_016201825.1 Nitrospirota bacterium
CCATCGGCCCCCGCGTCGCGTCCCGCGCGCATCGACAGGTCTCTGAGCGGAATCTGCATGATCTCCGCGGCCACCGGCCCGACGCGCGTGACGAGCAGGCCGGTCATCGCCGCCGTCGTCAGCGCGATGGCCGCAAGCGCCGCGGCCCGGCGGCCGCTCGCGATCAACCCGGCGATCGCGACCGCGCCCGCGACCAGCGCGACGGCCAGCCACGCCGGGCCGGAACCCACGTCGATCGGCTGGTGGAGGTACGCCGCCTTGGGAAATCGGATGCGGGCCCATTCCACCCACCACGGGAGACCGCCGAGCGCGACCGCGAGGGCAAGCGCCACGACCGTCAACACGCCGATCCCCACGGCGACCCAGCGATCCGAGCCCGCCGCCCCGGCGACAAAGCGGTCGGCCCACACGCCCACCAGCAGCGCCAACGGCGGGAAGAGCGCGGCCACGTAGTTGGGCAGCTTGGTCCCCGCCAGCGAAAAAAAGACGAACACCGTCCCGATCCAGAGCAAGAGAAAGAGGCCGATCGCCTCGCGATCGGTCGGCCGCCGCAGTCCCCGCCAGCCCGAGGGCCACGCCCATCGCACCGCCGGCATCAGCAACGCGGTCCACGGGAAGAACCCGACCGCCACCACTGGCACGTAGTAATAGAAGGGGCCCGCGTGGCCTGAAATCACGCCGGTGAAACGCCGCACGTTATGCTTGAGGAAAAATCCGTCGACGAAGTCCCACCCCCGCGCGTGGAGCTCGAGGGCGTACCAGGGGGCGACGATGAGCAGAAACACCACCGCCATCCGCCACCACGGCAAGCGCGCAAGCGTCTCCCCCATTCCACCGCGGAGCGCCAAGAACAGCACGACGATCAGCCCAGGAAGGACGATCCCCACCGGTCCCTTGGTCAACACCGCCAGGCCCAGGCTCGCGGCGCCGAGGACCGCCCAGCGAGTCCGCTTTGCCGCGTCGTCCGCCTGCATCGCCGTGTACCCGGCGAGCAGGCCGGCCGTCACGAAGAAGATCAGCGTCATGTCCGTGATCGCCGAGTGCGCCAACACGATCACCTCGATCGACGTCGCCGCCACGAGACCGGATAGCAATCCCGCGCGCGGGCCCAGACGCCGCCGGGCGAACAGCGCCAGAAGCGCGACCAGACCGACCCCGAACGCCGCCGACCACAAGCGCGCGCTCCATTCGCCGACACCGAAGACGGTGAACGCCCCCGCCATCAGCCAGTAAAACAGAATGGGTTTATCGAACCGGTCGGTTCCGTTGTAGTGCGGGGTGATCCAGTCACCGGTCGCGATCATCTCGCGGGTCGTTTCGGCAAAGACCGCCTCATCGACGTCGAACAACGGCAGATCACCGAGCCCCACGAAGAAGAGCGACCCGCACAACGCCAGCAGCCCGCAGGCCGCCAAGACCTCGCGCCTCACCGCCCGGTGCTCGTGGCGCCGGGTTCCGGCCATCGACGCGCCGCGAGAACGACCACTCCCCACCCGACCACCGCCCCGACCAGCGCCCCCGCCACGACGTCGGAGAAAAAGTGCGCGTCCAACACCACCCGGGACAGTGCGATCGCCGTCGCGGCGGTAAGAAGCGCCGGACGCCACGACGGTCTCCACGCGGCGAAGACGACCGCCAACGTAAAGGCGGACACGGCGTGACCCGAGGGGAACGAATGGTGGCCGGAAACCAGTGACGTGCTCCACTCGACCACCCCGTCGTCGACGAGCCGCGGCCTGGGCCTTCCGAAAGCGATTTTCAGGACGCGATCCGCCAACCCCGACGTGATGAGCGCCGCGATGGAGACCACTCCCATGCGCACGAGCACCCGGCGGCGAAACCGGTAGCCGATCGCGGCCACCACCGCTCCGATCGCGCCCAACACCCACCCTTGGCCGAAGAAGGTCACCCGCGACATCACCGCGAGCACCCAGGGCGTCCGCCACGGCCGGATGGCGTCGCGGATGAACGGGTCGAGTTGGATCAGCTCCCACAACCCCGCGATCACCAGGAGCGCCGCGGCTCCGATGAGAAGGGGCGAGGGGGTTGAGCCCGAGCGACCGGAGAAGGGCACCTAAAGGGCGCGCTCGACCGCGGCACCCAGCGCGCGCGAGGCGATGTCGGATCGATAGAACGCCCCGGGAAACGAGATCGTACCCGCCGCGGCGTATGCCCGGTCCCGCGCCGCCGACAGGGTGTCGCCCACGCCGGTCACCCCGAGCACGCGCCCGCCCGCCGTGACCAGCCGCGCCCCGTCGCGCGCGGTCCCGGCGTGGAACACGACCGCGGGGGACGCGCCGGCCTTCGCGCCGTTGAACGCCTCGAGGCCGGTGATGGGATCGCCCCGGTGGTACTCGCCCGGATAGCCTTTGGCGGTCATCACCACGCACACCGCCGCGCCGCGCTTCCACCGGACCTCGGTGTCCGCCAGCCGGCCGGACGCGACCGCATCGAAGACCGAGACCAGATCACTCTCCAGCAGGGGGAGCACGGCTTGGGTCTCGGGATCGCCGAACCGGCAGTTAAACTCCAAGACCTTGGGACCCGACGCGGTCAGCATGATCCCGGCGTAGAGAATTCCGCTGTAGGGTGTCCCCTCCTCGGCCATCCCGGCGAGGGTCGGCGCTAAGACGCGGTCCCACACCGCGGCCAGGACCTCGTCGGTCACGAAGGGCGTCGGCGCGTACGCGCCCATGCCGCCGGTGTTCGGGCCGCGGTCGCCGTCTTCGGCGCGCTTATGGTCCTGGGCCGCCGGCATCATCGAGACGGCGCGGCCGTCGGTGAATGCCATGCAGGTCGCCTCCATCCCCTCGAGGCATTCCTCGATCAGCACGACGTCCCCGGCCGCTCCGAACACGCGCTGCTCCATCATCGCGCGCACCGCCTCGCGGGCTTCGTCGCGGTCGGTTGTCACGACCACCCCCTTGCCCGCCGCGAGACCGTCGGCCTTGATCACGACCGGCAGCGGGTGCAGGTCGAGCACGGCCAGGGCCTCGTCCAGCGACCGCACCGTCACGGCCTTCGCGGTGGGAATGCGGTGGCGCTGCATGAAGTCCTTGGCGAAGACCTTGCTCGTTTCCAGCCGCGCGGCTGCGCGGGTCGGTCCCACGATTCGGCGGCCCGCCTCGCGGAAACGATCGACCACCCCGGCGGCCAGCGCCGCCTCGGGGCCCACCACCGTCAGGTCGATTCCCTCACGCTCAACCGCCGCCAGTAATCCCTCCACGTCATCCACCCCGATCGGCCAGCAGGTCGCCAGTTGCGCGATGCCGCCGTTTCCCGGCGCGCAGAAAATTTTCGAGACGCGCGCGCTCTGCGCCAGCTTCCACACCAGCGCGTGCTCGCGCCCGCCGCCGCCGATCACGAGGATCTTCAATGGCGGAAGTGTCGCATGCCGGTCAAGACCATCGCCATGTTGTGCTCGTTCGCGGCCGCCGTGACCTCGTCATCCTTCACCGAGCCGCCGGGCTGGATCACCGCGGTCACGCCCGCCTTCGCCGCCTCGTCGATCCCGTCCCTGAACGGGAAGAACGCGTCCGACGCGATGACCGTGCCGTCCAGCGGGAGCACCGCCTTCATCGCGCCGAGCTTCACCGAATCGACGCGGCTCATCTGACCCGCGCCCACGCCGATCGTCCGGTCCGGCCGGCCATAGACGATCGCGTTGGACTTCGTGTGCTTGGCCACCTTCCACGTGAACGCGAGCGCCTCATACTCCTCGGCCGTGGGCGTGCGTTGCGAGACGACCCGCAGCGTTCGCACGTCGGCGATCCGGCCCAGATCGCGGTCCTGATAGAGCAGCCCCCCCACGACCTTGCGGCAATCCATCGGCTCGACCGACCCGGAACCCAACGGCCCCACCTCCAGCAGCCGCAGCGCCTTCTTCCGACCCAGTTCGTCGATCGCCGCGTGATCGAACCCCGGCGCGACGATCACCTCCATGAACGTGGAACCGATTTCCCGCGCGGTGTCGGCGTCCACCGGCCGGTTGAACGCGGCCACGCCGCCGAACGCCGATACGGGATCGCCCTCCCGGGCTTTCCGGTAGGCCTCGGCGGGCGTCGCTCCCAAGGCCACCCCGCAGGGGTTGTTGTGCTTGACGATCACCACCGCGGCGGATTCGAACTCCTTCACCAGCTCGAGCGCGGCGTGCGCGTCCAAGAAATTGTTGTACGACATTTCCTTGCCGTGGAGCTGGCGAGCGTGCGCGAGGCACGCCTCGGTCACCGACGGGTCGCGGTAGAACGCGGCCTGCTGGTGGGGATTCTCGCCGTAACGCAGGTTCTGGGCCTTCTCGTAGCGGAGAACGAGGGTTTGCGGAAAGCGGGTCGTCGCCTGCTCGGCAGGGCTCTGCCGCTCCAGATACGACGCGATCAGCCCGTCGTACTTGGCGGTGTGCGCGAAGACTTTGCGCGCGAACGACAACCGGGTCTCGCGACCGACACCCTCCCGACGGGCCAGCTCGTCTAACAGTCGCGGGTAGTCGGCGGGATCGACCACCACCGCAACCTCCTCGAAGTTCTTGGCCGCGGATCGCAACATCGAGGGCCCTCCGATGTCGATGTTCTCGATGGCGTCCTCGAAGGTGCAGCCGGGCTTGGCGATCGTGGCTTCGAAGGGATAGAGGTTGACGACCACCACGTCGATCGGATCGATGCCGTGGCGCTTCATTTGTTCGACGTGCTCGGGCAGCCGGCGGCGCCCCAGGAGTCCGCCGTGGATCGTGGGGTGCAGCGTCTTGACCCGTCCATCCAACATCTCCGGGAAACCGGTGATCTCTGAAATATCCCGAACCGCAATGCCCCGCTCGCGCAGCAGCTTGGCGGTTCCTCCCGTCGAGATCAGCTCGAACCCCAGGCCGACCAGCCCCTTGGCCAACTCGCCGATCCCCTCTTTGTTCGACACACTGACTAACGCCCGTCGCATCATCCGTCCCCCATCGTCACGCTACGCCCTCATCCCCACCAATCGTTTCAACCACCGCCGCCCCCAATTCCGAACCGCGATCGCCTGCGCCTGCATGAACACGCCCTTGCGATACCGGCGCGACTCATCCGAAGTCACGAGGTGCGGGGCCAGGCGCCGCTTCAGCTTGATCACGCCCAGCCGATCGTCTTGGGCGAAGAGCCGAAAGATCGCGTTAAGGGGCAGATTCCAGGGCGCCCCCCGCCGGAAACCCGCCGCGAAATCGATCACGAACGGATCGCCCCGCTCGCTGATGAGCACGTTATTCATGTTGCGCAGATCGCAGAGCACGACGCCCCGCGCGTGGATCGCCTCGACCGTGTGGGCCAGCCGCGCAAAAAACGCGTCGTCGACGTCGCCGGGCTTCGCCTCCCCCGCCCCCTTGCCCGGAATGTACTCGGTCGCCAGCGCGTACCGATCGATCCGGCCCACGAATCGCGGCACGCCGGGAATGCCGACCAGCGTCCGGTAGATCAGCGCCTCCCGCCACACCGAGAAGAGCCCCACGCCCAATCGATACGGCCATTGGCGCGGCGCATAATCCTTCACGATCACCTTGCGCCCGTCGTGATCGAGCAGGAGGATATCCGGCTGCCACGGTCTCCCGCGCCGGATGTAACGCGGGCGGCTGCCGGCGATCGCGTCGCGCGTCAGCCGCAACCCCGATCCGGTGGAACGGCCGGGACGGTCCACCCGCTGGGTCAGCCCCACAACTTCCACGCAAGAACCGCGATGCCGACGCCGACCGCCATCGCCGTCCCGTGTTCATCGTTGCGGATAAACGCCTCCCACTGCCACGGCAGACGATCGCGTCCGGGGTATGGCGTGAGCCGGGGCAGGTACCCCGGCACCTCGCGGTCGTATTGCACCCAGCTCTCGCCAAAGCGTTCGCGCAGCCGGTCGGATTCGCGGCGCTGCTTGAACGGCGCGTAATAGGCGACGAACACGGCGAGGCCGATCACGAGCAAGACGTAATTGCTCGCCATGACGCAGAGCCCGACCATGATCAGGAGCGTCCCCAGGTAGAGGGGGTTCTTCACGTAGGCATACGGCCCGCTGGTCGTGACCCGTTCGTTCTTATAGAGGTGGCCGGCGGCCCAGATCCGGATCGCCTCCCCCGCCACGACGACGACGAGGCCCGCGACAAACGTGACGGGGACCGGCTTGGCCAACCAGACCAGACCGATCGCGAGCAGATACACCGGAATGGTCTTCGCGGTGACCTTCCGCTTCATGGCGTTCCACGAGAGGGTGGATTTCATACGGGACGTCTCCGGCCGCGGGCGGAGCGAGTATAGGCAAACGGCCCGCAAAATTCAACCGCGGCGGCGCGGAACGCCGCGTTGCGAGGCCGCGCTCGACCTTGACTTTCGAGCGGTCGGCCGATAGAGTACCGCCATCCGCGTCGGCCGAGCACGGATTATGGCGCTCCGCATCCCAAAAATCATCCCGCTGTTTCCGCTCCCCGATCTGGTCTTCTTCCCCCACGCCAACCTGCCGCTCCACATTTTTGAACCTCGTTACCGCGCGATGGTCCGCGAAGCGCTCGAAGGCGACCGCATCATCGGAATGACCCTCCTCCGGGACGGCTGGGAGGAGCGGTACTACGACAACACCGCCCCGATCCATTTGACGGGCTGCGCGGGACGCATTACCGCGGTGCAGAGCATGGAGGGCGGCCGGTTTAACATCACGCTGTTCGGACTGACCCGCTTCACCGTCCGCGACCAGTTCTCCGACCGATCGTACCGACAAGGATGGGTGGAGCCCTTTCACGACCACGCGCAACCGTCCGCCCCCCTGCCCGCCGATCTCAAGACCGAGCTGCACGGCCTCCTCAAAGCGTTCGGCCGGATGATCGGACGGGCCTCCCACATCGAGCGGTTCCTCAAACGGGTGGTCGAAGAACACGCCTTCGTGAACCTCTGTTGCTCCGAGTTGCCCTTCACCGCGATCGAGAAACAGTTGCTCCTGGAATCCGCCGATCCCATCCACCAGACGAAACGCCTGGTGGAGCTCTTGCGCTTCGCCGTGGAGAGCCCCACGCGCAAGCCCGCCCCGGCGAAGAACGTCGGGTCCTGATCGAAACTCACCGCAACCCCCATGAAGGAGATCACACACCCGATGGCCAAACAACCCGAGAAACCTGCCGCGCCTCCCGCGTCCCAGCCCACCCTGCGCGAAGGGGATCCTGCTCCGATGTTCACGCTGCCGTCGTCCACCGGCGCACCGATCTCGCTGGCGGACTATCGCGGCAAACAGAACGTGGTGCTGTACTTCTACCCCAAGGATGATACGCCGGGATGCACGATCGAGGCCTGCGGGTTTCGAGATACGATCGGCGATTACCGGCGGGCGGGCGCGGCGGTGTTGGGCGTGAGCCTGGACAATATGACCTCCCACCTCAAGTTCGTCGACAAGTTTTCCCTCCCCTTTCCCTTGGTGAGCGACGAGCAGCACGAGGTCTCGGACGCCTACGGCGTCTACAAGCTCAAGCAGATGTATGGGCGGGAGTACTGGGGCATCGAGCGCACGACCTTCCTCATCGACACGCGCGGCAAGATCGCGAAGATCTACCCCAAGGTCAAGGTGGACGACCACCACTACCAGGTATTGAAAGACCTCAAAGCGCTGAGCCGGTGAACCTCGGTTCACGGGGGCTCACCAGCTCTTCCAGGATCGCCCGCGCCTCCCGACCGATCACCTCCGGTGAGCAGCGCGTCTCAAACGTCCGTCGCGCGCCGGCTGCGAGCCGCGCGCGGAGCGCGGGATCGCGCGCGAGGGCGAGCAGCGCCTCGGCCAGCGCGCCGGGGTCGTCAGCCGGGCACAGCCAGGCGTCGACGCCGTGGGTGAGCAGCTCGCGCGCCGCCGGGGTGTCGGCCGTCACCACCGGCCTTGCGGCGGCGAGCGCGTCGAACACCTTGGACGGGATCACCCGCTGCGCTTTCGCCGTCGCCCCGAAGATTCCCAGGCACACGTCGGCGTCGGCAAACGCGTCCGCCAGCTCCGATCCCCCCATCCATCGCCCGATCAACTCGACCCGCGACAGGCCCAGACGCTCGATCTCGCGAGCCGCCGCCGCGAAGCCCTGCCCCCGTCCGATCAACCGCAGGTCGATCCGCGGCTCGGCCGCTCTCAGCCGCTCGGCCGCGGCCACGATCGCGTCGACCCCGTGCAGGGGGATGAAAGTCCCGACGAAGAGGACGCGGCAGGGCTCGCCGGGAGCGCGGCGGGGCGGCGGAGCGGGCGCGCGATCCGAGCCCACGAATACCCGGCGGAACCGGTCACGAGGCAGGCCGAATTCCGATGAGAAATACCCGATGTGAGCCTCGGTGTCGAGGAGCACGAGATCGGCCGCGCGGCAGGACCAGCGGTCGAGGCGCCGGACCAGCCGGGCGAGGAATGAACCCGGAGCGAGCAGCCGCCGGTCGTTGACCACCGTGTCGTACACCGAGAACAGGGCGTTGAGGACGACGGGGCGGCGCGGCCAGCGCGTGAGCGCCCGCGCGAGCAAGAGATCGACCTGGCCCAGGTAACCCACGATCACCACGTCGGTCGGCGGGCCGATCAGCCAGCGCGCGATCAGTCGGCCCCACGCGCCCGCCCAGCGGACGGCGAGGCCGAGCCGGCCGAGCGCGCCGCGCGGCGCCTGCCACTTCGAAGACCCGGGATCGGCCGGATCGTCCCACAGACCGGCCCGGCATTCCCACACGCTCACCCCGGCCCGCCGCAGCCCCTCGATCAACACGCGGTTGACCGGATAGCCCTCGCCGACGGAGTACGTGCCGAAATAACAGACGCGGAGGGGCCGGGCGGCGGTCATCGTCCGCCGCCCCTACAACGTCTCGTCGTCGCGATCGATCTCCTCGCTCCGCTCGAAGCGCATCTGGGCGATTTGCTCCGAGACCAGCCCCATCAGAAAGATGATGACGGCGTTGATGAAAAACAGCGCCGACATATTGGTGAAGCGGTGGAACGCGACGTACGTGTAGACGTAGTAGCCCAGGCCCGTCAAAAAGAACAACGCGCTCACCGGCACAAAGACCTTGATCGGCGCGTAGAGGGTGGCGATCTTGAACATGATGATCAGAAATCGGACGCCGTCGCGGAGGGGGTGGAGCTTGCTGCGGCCGCCGCGCCGAAACGTCACGATCGGCACGAACTCGACGCTCTGCCCCGCCCGGATCGTGGCCATCGTGAGCGTCGTGGGATAGGAAAACGCGTTGGGCAGGAGATAGACGAACTTCCGGGCCAGGGCCGCCTTGAGCGCGCGGAACCCCGATGTGGTATCCAAAATGGGCCGGCCGGTCAGGTAGCTGGCGAAGACGTTGTACGCGCGGTTGCCGAGCCACCGGTGCACGTCGCTCTGCGAGGTCGCCGTTCGCGCTCCCACCACCATATCGACGCGGTCGAGCGGCGCGAGCAGCCGCGGGATGTCGTCGGGATTGTGCTGGCCGTCCCCGTCCATCATGACCACAATGCGTCCCCGCGCGTGGCGGATCCCGTGTTTGATCGCCGCGCCGTTGCCCATGCGGTACGGCCGGCGCAGGACGGTCGCGCCCGCCTGCCGCGCAAGCTCGCCGGTCCCGTCGTCCGAGGCGTCGTCGATGACGAGGATCTCGTCCCCCGGCCCGAGAACGGCCTTCGTTTTCTTGACCAGCTCGGCGACGTTCATCGCCTCATTGTACGCCGGGATGATGACGGTGACGCGGGGCGGGGTCGGTCGGTCGGACATCGTGGACGTAGGCTAGACGATCAGCGGGGGAAAATCAACCGGGGGCCCGCCTTCGCATCACCGACCGTCCGACGCGGACAGGCGCCGCCAGTATTCATAGCAATCCCTCGGGCTGAGCACCCGCTGCCCCGCCCTGGCCCTGACCGGGAAGTGGCGAATATTACCCGTGACGAGCGCGTCGGCTCGCGCGGCGAGAGCGACTTCCAAGAACGGCTCATCGTCCCGATCCGGCAAGCGACCCGCGAGCGGTGACGCCGTCACCGCCACGGCCTGCTGCGCGATGGCGCTCAAGACAAGCGCGACGTCTTCCGCCGGAAACCCGAACTCCGGCCGGGTGAGCACGTCACGGTACTCGGCGAGGAGACGCGCGTCCAGCGCGAGCGCAAGGTGCCCCGCGATGGCCGCATCCACCAGCCGAGCCGGCGGACCGTGAGGAGAAAGAAACGCCGAGACCACGACATTGGTGTCGAGAACGAGGATCAACGGGTTCGGCGACGTCGCACGGCCGCAATGATCGATCCGATTCGCTTGGGAGGCAGTCGGTCCAGACCGCGCGCCCGCGCGGATTGTCGTAGACGATCCAGCGCGATCTGGGCCCGCGCGCGCCGCAGCGCAAGGATCTCCTTCTCAACATTTTCTTCGTCAACTCCCGTCAGCAACGCCACCGGTTTGCCGTTTGACGTCACCACGATTTCCCGCTCGGACGCGAGTTGCTCCCACACCTGCCCCGGCCGGAGTCGAAGATCCCTTGCGGTAATGAACTTCATCGCGCCTCCTCCTCTGCTCGACTTCTCCTACAACACGGCTACAACAATGCTACAAAATCGTGCTGAAGAGGTCAACAGTCCGAGAAACTCTTCCAATCATCGGTCCGCCCAGAAGGGCCGGCCTCACCCCTTTTCGATCGCGCGGTAGACCTGGTCCATCGTGTACGCGATCGAGGACCAGTCGTACCGCGCGCGGACCAGGGCGAGCGCCTCGCGCTCCAGGCCCGCGCGGAGTTCGGGCTCGCGCAGCAGGCGGACGACGCACCGCGCGAAGGCGTCCGGGCCGTCCCCCACCAGGAGGTGGCGTTCCGCCTCCACGTCGAGCCCCTCGCAGCCGATCGAGGTGGAGACGACCGCCGTGCCCGCGGCCATCGACTCAAGAATTTTCAGACGCGTCCCCCCGCCCACCCGCAGCGGCACCACGCTCACCGTCGCGGCGCGCAGGACGGGCCGCACGTCGGGCACGTACCCCGTCAACTCGACCGACGGCCGGCGCGCCGCGGCGCGCCGCATCGCCGACGAAATCGGCGAGCCCACGATCACCAGCCGCACGTCGGGTAGCTCGCGCACGATCAGGGGGTAGACCTCATCGAGAAAATAGAGAATCGCGTCGACGTTGGGGCCGTGGCGGAGCCAGCCGATGAACATCAGCGTGCACGGCGCCTTCTCGGGACGCGGCGCTTCCCGATAGTGCGCGACGTCCACCCCGTTGGGCACGACGTCCACCGTCTTCACGCCGGCCGCCAGGAGTTTCGCCGCATCATCGCGGGAAACCGCCACCACGCGCGCGAACCGCCGGCACATCGCCTCCTCGTACGCCCGCATCCGGCGCGCTTCGCCCCGCCAGAACCACCGCCGCACGCCACGGCTCACGTCCGCCTGGCGCTGGAGCGGCAACCACGCGACGTCGTGCTCCACCAGCACGCCCCGCGCGGCCAGCGACGGCCAGTCGGCCTGGTGAACGTGCTGGGCCATCTGGATCCACTCGATCTGCACGAGGTCGAAGCGTTCCTCGCGGAGCAACGTCCGGAGACGCCACACCAATTCGGGACTGCGCTTATTGAGCACGACCAGCGGGACGCCGAAGACCAATTGCGGCCACGCCGCCAGCACGCGGCCAAGCAGTCCCAACAATCCGGGCCGCCACGGCACCGTCTCCACACGTTCGCAATACGGCGCGAGGTGCGCCGAGTACCGCTCGACGTCGGCCCGCGACTCGGCCAAGCAGAGGAGCGTGATCCGGTGGTGGGCGGCAAGTCGCTTGATCAGTTGAAAGACCCGGATCCTCCCCCCCGATTTCAAGGGGAACGGAAACGCCATCGAGACGATCAGGACCTTCATCGGAGCCCGCCGCGGGGTTGACGATCGAACGGCTTACCATTGTTCAGAAGCGAAAGACGAATGTCAAGAGCGAGTGAGCGCGCGCCGGACCCACCCAGCTTTTCGAGCCGGGCGGTGATAGTCCGTCGATCAACCACGGAGGCCCTTCTCGTTGACCCCAGCAAGCGCCGCCTCCTTGTGATCCAACTTGACAGACGATGTATGCTTATGTCATACACAAGCATACAAGGAGCGATCAGCATGGCCGTCATCCAAAAGAGTCTTCGAATTCAGCAAGACACTCTGAAAGAGATCGAGCGAATCGCCAAGGAAACCCACCAAGATTTTTCGCGCGTCGCCAACGAGCTCCTCGAAGAAGCCGTAAAAACCCACCGCTGCCCCGGAATCGTCTTTACGGAAGGCGTCAAAGGCCGAAGGGCCAGGGTGGCCGGGACCGGCATCGAAGTGTGGGAAATGATTGCCGCCTATCACAGCGTCGGGAAGAACGCGGCCCGTCTTCGACGGGCGTATCACTGGCTGACCGACCAACAGCTTCGATCCGCGCTCGGCTACTACAAGGCGTACCCCGAGGAAATCGACCGGCTGATCACCGCCAATGAAGAGTGGACGCCGGAGCACGTGCACGCGCGCCATCCCGTCCTGCCTGACGGCAGACGGTGAAGTATTACCTCGATGAAGACCTGAGTCCGAAAGTCGCGGCGATCCTTCGGAAGCACGGCGTGGACACGGTCAGCGCGCACGACGTCGAGAGACTCCAGCTCTCGGACCAGGAACACTTAGAATTCGCGGCCGCCGCCGGGCGATGCCTCGTCACGAGAAATCGGAATGACTTCATCACCCTGACGGTCCACTTCTTCAACGAGCATCGGCCGCACGCCGGCGTGCTCATCATCCCCTACTCCCTGCCCGGCGACCGCTTTCAGACCGTGGCTCGGGCCATCGCCAAGCACGCGTCCCTCCATCCGCGAGGCCTGCCCCCCTACAGCATCGACTTCCTCAAATCCTGAGGCAACCGACCACAAACCGCGGAACCTTGGCCCAATATCGAGTCGACTCGCGAGAGACCGACAGCGCTTCAACCTGCCCACGTCCCCACCCTCACTGTAGGCGTCAACTCATCGCGGTGGGGATACGCAAGGAACGCAAGTCTGACACGGGCCTAAGTCGCAAACCCTGTGCGATGGTTGATCGAGGAGATCGAACAACGGCCGCCCAGAATCGTTCCTTCCGGTCGTCCTGGGGATTGACCTTTTTACGGTAGGCTTTCTTAAAACCCGCGTCCCAAAGGATCCGAATCACCCCTCAAGATCCTTGTAGAGATCCCGAACGGTCCCTTGTTTGACCCTTCCGCGCCTCAGATTGGCAGAGGCCTCTCTCGCCCTCTTCGCAAGCGATTCTCTTTTCGCCTCGATCAACTGTTTCCTCCCAAGATCGAACGCGTATTCTTTCTCCTCGACCGAGAACCCCTCGAAGTCCGCGATGAACCGATTTAACGTTGTGCCTCCCATCATCTCCCCCTCGTTCCGTCAGGTCCAACCGCCGCATCCCCGGATATCCCAAAATCTAGCACTCTGATTCTCGCATTGCAATCGCCCCTATTCAAAGGGCATGGAGTGCTCAGACGCCTACCGCCCCAGCCACCCCAGCTCTTCCAGTCTCCGGATCACCTTCCCCGCGCTCTCATCCACGGTCTCGCGATCCGTGGATACGATGACCTCGGGGTTGAGGGGCTCTTCGTAGGGGTCGTCAACTCCGGTGAACTGCTTCAGCTCGCCGAGCCGCGCCTTGCGGTAGAGGCCCTTCGTATCGCGCCGCTCGCACACCTCCACGGGGCATTTCACGTAGACCTCAACGAACCGCCCCACCATCTTCCTCACCTCGTCGCGGACCTCGCGATAGGGAGAAATCGCCGCGGCAATGTTCGGAACGCCGTGCTTGGTGAGAAGCTGGCACACCCACCCGATGCGCCGGATATTGGTGTCCCGGTCCTCGCGACTGAAGCCCAGCCCCTTGCTGAGATGGGTGCGAACCACGTCTCCATCCAGAACCTCAACCGAGACATTCCCTCTGCGCTGGATCTCATCGCGCACGCGATGCGCGATAGACGTTTTCCCCGCGCCCGAGAGGCCGGTAAACCACACCGTGAATCCCCTATTCGGCGTCTGCCCCACGACCACCCTCCTTTCTCTCGTGTGCGAGCTGGCACACACTCATGACGAATCCTCACCCAGACGGCGGTGGACTCGCCGTTGGAAGAACCGCCCCCGGAGGTAATCCCCGATCCCCTCGAAGGCCCCGGCGAGCTTCCCCCATCCCCCCCGATGGGGGGTCAACAGAAAGAACGCGAAGAGACGGGTCAGGTACCACGAGAGAGCGAGCCTCGCGGCCCAGCCCCGAATTGGAATCACGTGGCGACGGTAAAAGAGCAGGTAGTTCCGCACGAAGTAATAGTAGTACTGAGGTGAAGAACCTCCGAAGGAGGCCGAGACCTTGTGGGAGACCGTCGCGCGAGGCTCGACCCAGCATCGAAAGCCCTCGCGCCGGGCGCGCACGCACAGGTCGGCTTCTTCGAACAATAAGAAATACTCGGGGGCGAACAGCCCGACCTTCTCCAAGACCCGGCGCTTCGCCAGGAAAGCGCAGCCCGTCACGTACCCCGTCTCGCGAGGCGCATCCCACTGCCCCTCGTCGACCCGGTTCCATCCCTCGTGCCCGAGCCGTCCCAGCGCACTGATCGTGCCGCCCGCAAACCAGATCCGCCGGGGCTCGGCCGCGTAATAGATCTTGGGCCCGACGATGCCGACGTCCGGGCGCGACTCCGCGGCCTCAACCAGCCGATCCAAGGCGTCGGGATCAATCGTCGCGTCGTTGTTGAGCAGGAACACGTAGTCCGCGCCGTCCGCCAGGGCCGCGCGAATGCCGACGTTGTTCCCCTCGGCAAATCCCAGATTCGAGCCGGTTTGCAGGCAGCGAATCTCCGGAAAACGCCGCCCGAACACCGCGACCGAATCATCTGTCGAGCCGTTGTCGACGATCAGAACCCTGGCGTTTCGATAGCGCAGCCCGCGCAAGGATTCCACGCACGCCACCGTGTCGTCGTGCCCGTTCCAGTTCAGCACGATGACGACGACGAGGGGCTGGCCCTTTGTGGCGCTCAAGGCATCCCAACCTGAGAGGCTCGACGAGTCGACCCGGTCCAGAACAGGACCGCGCGGACCAGATCCCTCGCCAGACTCTTGTATCCGCTCGAGTAGCGGTGATACCGCAACCCCAGGAGCTCATGCATCACCATCGGAAAGCGCATCCACCGCCGGTGCGACATGTCGGCCCGCGCCTGGAAGTGATCGGCCTTCGCTCGACATCGAGAGAGGATTCCACGATCGGAAGGATCAAGAGTGGCCGCCAGTCGTTCGCACGCCAACCGATACTGATCGGCGTACATCGAGTACTCCTCATCCCCCTTCACCACATACCCGTTGATGTTCATGAGGACGTCGGCCAGCGAGGACCGTACCCAGGCAAGCCCGCTGCTCCCTGCTCGTCGCGTGACCCCGATTTGCTGCCGCGAATGGTGACGGTAGAGCACGAGGGGTTCGTCGATGATCGCAACCCGTCCGATGGCCGTAATCAACAAGGCAATCCACGAGTCATGCACCCAGGCGGCCGGGATCGGCAGGATCGCCTTGAGGAAGTCGCGGCGGAACGCCAGCGTGGCGCCCGTCACGACGTTGTTCTTCAGCAAGACCTCGACGGCCTGCCCGTGCTCAAACCGCTCCCGGCGCCTCGGGCCAAACCCCGCCGCCTCCCACAGACCGTAGCCCAACGGACGCAGGCGATCGTCCACCACCTCGCCGTCGCTGAACACCGCCCCGACCTCGGGTGACGCCGCGAACGCTGAGACCATCCGCTCCAGTTTCCGAGGGCGCCACACGTCGTCCTGATCGGACAACGCAATCAGATCACCCTCACACCGTTGGATCGCCTGCTCGAAATTCTTGGTCGAACCGAGATTGGCGTGATTGACGGAGAAGCGAACCGGAAACGGCGCGTGAGACGCGAACGCCTGAACGATGGCAGCCGTGTCGTCGGTCGACCGGTCATCGCAGATGACCAGCTCATGGGGAGGGAGGGTCTGAGCGGCGATGCTGTCGAGCTGGTCCTTGAGATACCGGGCGCCGTTGTACGTGCACAGCGCAACCGACACGCGCCGGCCCTTCGCTCGCTCACCGGAGACTATCACCATTTCGAAACCGCGAGCGTCACTCATGGCCCGTGGGAAATCATTTAAGCAGACTTTCTATAACTCTCACTCAGATCATGCACACGCGCTGAATAGGATTGACACCATTCGGTGAGAAGGATCAAGGAGAAAATGAGCCGTTGCCGGCGAACACCGCGTTTCAGGTCGAAAGCGACCATCCGACACACGTGACCGGTATCCAATCCTGGAAACGCCCGCGCTGAAAAATAGGGCTCCACACCGCCGTGGTCTTGAAACCATCGTTCCAACCAGTCGGCCATAGGAAGCACGAATCCCTGTTTACGCCGATCCAGGATGTCGCGTGACAGCCAACGGCCGGCGGCCCGGCGCAAGCCAATCTTACTCATTCCATCGGCCATGCGATCACCCGACGGCAATCGAAGACCCGATTCAACCAACCGTGGTTGGAGAAACGGCGCGCGCCCCTCCAAGCTATGGGCCATGGCCATGCGGTCATACTTGACAAGGAGATCGTCGGGAAGCCAGGTCGCCATGTCGAAACCGCTCGCCTTTTGCAGAGGGGAGGCGGCGCGGTCGAGCCAAGAGATCGTCTCTTGCTCCCATGCACTATCATCCGTGGTTGAGCGGCCCATGAGGCTCTCGCGATCCTTATGGTCAGTCAGTAAGGGAAATCCTGATGGGGTGATGCCCCCTGAGCGATGCCCCACTCCGTCACCCCCTAATAATTTGGGAAACGAACGTCGCAATAGGCCCATGAACCAGTTTTCTCCGCCCTTTTCGGAAGCAAAGCGTCCGTAGTAATCGTATCCGGCGAACACCTCATCCGCGCCCTCTCCTGAGAGCACCACGGTCACGTGCTTTTTGGCCTCTCTGCAAAGCCAGAACAGGGGTAACATCGCCTGATCTCCCACCGGCTCATCAAGAGAGGCCGCAACCTGCGGGAGCAGATGACCAAAACTTTCCTCATCGAACATAAAGTGGTGATGATTGCTTCCAATGGCGCGAGCGACATGCTTTGCGTGGACGCTCTCGTCGTGATCTTTTGAGTGGAACCCGACGGAAAACGTGTCAATGCAGGGAGAATGGCGTGCGGCGATGGTCGCAACAATCGAACTATCCAGTCCGCCGGAAAGGAACACACCGACGGGGACGTCTGAAACGAGCCTGGACACAACGGCGTCTTCAATCTGGGAAGCGAGTTCATCGTCCGACACGCGACGTTCCCGTCCGATAGGAATACGGTAGTAACGGTGTCGTTCAGGCACGGGATCATCGATGGCTACGAGCAACCGCTCCCCCGGGAGGACACGATGAACGCCTTTGATAATGGTCCTATCGCCGGGCACAAAGTGAAGGGCCAGATACCGGTCTAGGCCGACCGGATCGATGTCGTGATCAACCCATGGAAGGGCCGCCAGTGCGATGAGATTAGATCCGTAAGCAAAACGCCCTCGGTCATGGCAATAAAAAAGTGGTTTCTCTCCGAATCGGTCTCTTGCCAGGTGAAGTTGCCGGTTCTTTCGGTCCAGGATAGCCATGGCATACATGCCATCGATCCGCTCCAGTAATCCCTCGATCCCCCACCGGGCAAAACCGTGGGACAAGACCTCGGTATCGCTTCGAGTTCTAAAAGAAAATCCGTCCGTCTCTAATTCTTTTCGCAATGCCACATGGTTGTAAATCTCACCGTTCTGGAACGCAACGACCTGGCCATTCTGACTCGTGAGAGGTTGCCCCCCATGTTCGATATCGATGACCGAGAGTCGGCGCATCGACATCATCACAGGCCCTTCACGGAAATCCCCCACGCCGTCGGGACCTCGCGTGACCATCGCATCCCGCATGATCGGAACGATGTGATGGACGCCTTCCCCGCTTGTGTCTATGAGTCCTACGATTCCACACATGATGATTTCTCAGACAATCAGACCATGCCTTTAACCCGGATTATTCATGAACGTTCGTCGTGAAACCGCGCAGACGCCAGCGAAACGGGCGCTCGGAGCCGTGAAGGAGGGAGGCGTACTCTCTGCAGTACGCTGACCGACTGAGCGGCGAGACCGCCCAGTGTAGCGGCGTATTCGCGGTTGTAACAGAAGGGTCATGAATAATCCGGGTTAAGTGCCGGTCGGCTTACGAAGGACCACGAGATCTTGGTGATTTCCAATGTAGGCTGGGAGGATCTCTTCGACCTGAAAATATCGAGACCACGCGTCGCGAATAAAGTCGGGAGTCACGTAGGCCGATCCGTAGTAATCATCATCCTCTATATAGCCCTTGAGGTTGTCATTATCACGGTAATAGATAGAGCCCTCGCGAGTCCACTTTTGAAACTGATCGAGGGGAACCGGAAGTCGGCTGACGGAGGCCGGTCCCAGCGTGGTCAACAACACGACTGCTCCCGGTTTGGCCACCCGTGCCAGCTCCTCAAGCCAGAGCAACTGGTCGGACAGTCGCAAATGTGTCATGACGGATATTCCTATTATCAGATCGAATTGTTCGTTCTTAAGCCCGGTAGGGGGTCGCAGTGGCACCGTCTCAAACCTCGCGAAGAGCAGGTGCTTCCGACCCCAATCGATGTTGCTGCGGTCAATGTCCACACCGGTGACTGCCGGTTTTCTTGATTCTGAGAAATATCGAAGAAATCGTCCACAGCCGCATCCCCAATCCAAAAGGGAATCAAAGTCTCCGTACTTCTTTCCATAGGAGCGCATAAGCACCCGCTCGATCTTATGGTACGCCGAGTAACCCACCAACCGAAACAGGTCTGCATCGTCGGACCCCGACACACGAATTCGTCGATCAGGATCCGGAAGCTGGGAAGCGCTGCCGTCGTCGGGAAAGTAGAATTCAAAGCCCTCCGTGATCGGGAGGAGAGTCTTCCGATCGACGCACGCAATGGTTGCATACCCTTCTCGAAATGCCTCCTCGGGCGATACGACGGAAGAGGCGCGAAAAGCGGCCCTGTCAGCCCCCGGATGGAATGAGAAGATTTCCGCGATGTCTGGTCGTGGTATCGGGTATACAACCGTTTGCATCTCAACGCCGTTGAGCGTGAACGTGACACATCCGTGGTCGCCCTTTGGCGGAAGCGCCCATCCACGCAGCTCAAATATTGTGCCGTTATAGTGGACGAAATCCACGCACCATGGTGTGGGACCGAGCAGATTCCCCTTGAGAGCCGGAATAAGTGATTCCGCTTCACTCTTCCGTCTGGATTCTCTATTCCTATTGACTAACCACCCGGCCACGGACAAAACCAATAGGAACGTCAGAATCCAAAACCAAACCACTTGCTGCATATACCACCTTCCATCATGTTGTAGACACCGATACCACCATGTCCCGCACGACATGGTCCACGATTTACTCGACTCCCATGGCAGATTTCGGAGCTATCAAGCTATTTGGCGTGCCCTCCGCTAACATACGCCTCACGAAATACCTCCGCATAGGCCTGAGCCATATCTTCATAATTATTGAGAGCATCAAGGACGTGGCCGCTGTTGTCGGCCATGAGTTGCCTCAAATCAGGATCGGTGATGAGCTTCGCTAGCCTTCCTGCCAGCTCCGAGGCATCTCCCGGTGTATAGAATAGGGCATTAATGCCCTCCTTGACCTGTTCCCCAATGCCATAAACCGGGGTCGTAATAATAGGCAACCCGTATGCCATGGCTTCCAAGGTCACTCTGGGATAACTTTCAATCCTGGAAGTACAGACAAAGATATCAGCCGCCTTATAATAACAGGCTGTTTCAGAGGTCTCTTGAACTATGGTGACTCTGTCCCTTAACGACGAAGGAAGGATGTTTACGATCTTCCTCAGCGTATAACTATACTCCCCAGGTCGGTCTCCAACGATAAAACACCGTATCTTTTCGTGCAGGTCACTCGGAAGCTTCAAGAGCGCCTCCGGCAGGTCGTGCTGCCCTTTCCTTGGGCACACCGTCCCCAAAAGAAGAATGACAACCTCGTCCGTATTACAGCCGAGAGCGGCACGGCTTTTCTCTCGGGACCATTCCCCCGAAGACTCGATAAGTCTGGCTCGATCGATTCCGTTATGAATGACCGTGAAATTATGATGCGTGTCGAGCGGCAAGTAGCCGTCGCGCGTCGCATCGGAAACAAAGATGACCCGATAAGGAAGGCGAAAACAACTTAAAGCGCGTTCCGAAATTTCAGGCCCGAACTGACGGAAGTAAGTCTTCCACGGTTCGCTTTCCCTGGGGTTCCAAATCGACGGCAAATCAACGAGCCTTGCGGCATCGATCGCATAAAAGGTCTGCAACGTATTGCCATACACGAGCTTGACGCCCCACTTGACCATCTTCTCTGATAATCCTACGATGGCTCGTTCATATTTTCCCAAGGTGTTGACCTGTGCAAGGGGGTGGTCCTCAATGTGGACCGGAATACCTTTTTCTTCGTAAGCCTTCCGAAGCGGCCCATCTTGCGGACAGAACACAATCGGTTGAATCACCCCCGTCTTTTTCAAATACACGGTTAATTCATACTGGCTGATGGGAGCACCCTCCCAATTCAACGTGAAGGCCGTCATGAGCGTGGGAATAGCTCCACACTTTTCAGGCGCCAACCTCCGAGGAACAATCTCGAACCGTTCATTCTCAAGGGAGAGATATGGGCTGTACCAGGGATCACTGCGACCATGATAGGTTCTTCTGAATTCCCCCACTTCGGCGGGATTATCCCGGTATCCCCTTGAGTGCCCTTCATAATGGGTCAGTTCAGCGGTCGGGCAAAAGACGCATCGAGAGCCACGGTCGACCAACCGATAGCAATAATCCACGTCGTTGTATGCCACCGCGTATCGCTCCTCGTCAAACCCGCCAAGATCGAGGAACAGCCGCCGTGGCGTGACCATGCAGGCCGCCGTGACGGCGGAGTAATTTCGGACCACGGAGGCGTACGATAGATATCCATGATCCCATTCCGGAGACAGCTTGAACGCGGGACCCGCCATCCCGTGATAGAGGCCGTGGATAATCCCTGCGTGCTGAATACGCCCGTCGGGAAACACCAGCTTGGCGCCCACCGCGCCGACGCCTTGGAGTTGCGCGTACCCCATCATCTGACTCAACCACCGAGGGGACCGCACTTCGACGTCATCATTGAGAAACAGAATATACGGCGAGTCGATCTGTTGCACCGCGCGATTATTAATCGCCGAAAAATTAAACGACCCCGATGGATTCGGAATACGCAAGACCTTATGGCGAATCGAGCGCAAATAGGCCAACGTCTCCGGATCATCGCTTTCGTTATCGATGATGACCACTTCAAAATCCTTGTACGTCGTCTTTTCGATTGACTCGAGACAGGCTTTGAGAGTTCTTAAATTGTTTTTTGTCGGGATTAAGAGAGAGACCCGCGAACCGGTATCCGGAAATTCATGAGCAAAGACTCCGATTCCTCCCTTCACGGCAAATTCCGGCCGACTCACACGGGCGTTGACGCCCCGTCGATCCAGGGCCTCCTGAACGGCCCGACGCCCGGCTTCAAAACTCTGAGGCTTTGCGGCGCCGGACAGAGCCGTAGAACCCGGCAACACGCGCCAATGGTAGAGCACCTTGGGAACGTGGCCGATATCGCGGGCACGCTCCGTGACGCGCAAGGCCAAATCATAATCTTGTGAACCCTCGAACCCCTCTCGCATCCCTCCAACGCTCTCATAGCAAGACCGCCTGACGACAAAGACATGGGAAAAGTACATGTAGGAGAGCAACAGTTCCGGCGACCAGTCCGGCTTGAACTGCGGGGCAAACCGCCTTCCATCTACGGTGATTTTGTCATCGTCCGAGTACAACACGTCGGTTTCAGGATGTTCGACGAGGTAGAGAGCGACTTCGCCCAGCGCGTCGGGGGTCAAGAGGTCATCGTGATCCAGGAACAATACGTACTCCCCCTCAGCCATGTCGACGGCGCGGTTCGTGGCCTTGCTGATATTGACGTTTTGATCGAGCAATGTGACTTTGATCCGGCTATCACGAGAACGCCAATCGTCTAATGCCGATCTGATCTCGGAGCGTGAACTGCAATCGTCCGCAATGCATAACTCCCATTTCTCATAGACTTGGCCGACCACGCTAGCGATCGCGGCGTCGAGCAAGTCCGCCGGAGGATCATACACCGGCATGATCACCGAAATCAGAGGCCGCTCGCCCTTTGTGCCGCCGAGTCTTTCCAGGAGAGAGTTTCGGGCGCGATCATTCCAGCGATTGACATTTTGCCACGCCTGATACCGATCAATGGGCGCCGCGACTGAATAATTCAAAAATCTGAGCGAATGATAGAAGAACCTCAATCGATCAACGTAATGACGGATGAGCCAATCGACTCTCCGCACCGCGTTCACGACCGGATGATCGTCGCCGAAAAGACCGATCAACAGCCTCCTCAACGTCCTTTTAATCGTTTTCACCGCCTATCCCCATCTCCCACCAATGAACGCTCCTCATCTTCCCCATATCTCATCACATCATGGTGAACGGTGAGGAAAGGCGGCCATTCGACGAGGATACCTCGTCGAAATGATTTCTCCGCCGATCCGCGGCACACCTATTGAAGGCGCAAACTAAAGTCGTAGGCGTCCCGGGTAAGATTGGGATTATAATACGGGTCATCGTCTATGACCGCCTTCCACCGTGTTTTCATGTACTCCTCCTCTCGGGGGTCAAGCTCGCGGCCCCGGGTTGCCGATTCATAGTGGTAAAGGACCGCATAGGGCGTGTACACGATCAGATATCCCATCTTACGGAGGCGCAGACAGAAATCCACATCATTAAACGCCACGGGAAGATGCTCCGCGTCAAACCCGCCGACCTCATCAAAGACTTCCTTGCGCGTCATCAGACAAGCCCCGGTGACGGCGCTGTAGTTTCGGACGAGGTGGAGATTTTGAAAATATCCGGGATCACTATCAGGCAGACCCTTATAGGCGTGCTCCGCCACCCCGCGCCGCAACCCGAGGATGACTCCGGCATGCTGGACCCTATTGTCGGGATATAACAGCTTGGCCCCAACGGCGCCGACTTCCTTCCGCTGCGCGTGCTCAAGCATCGCACCAAGCCACTCCTGAGAAATGACCTCCGTATCGTTGTTTAAGAATAAGAGGATCTCCCCCTTGGCGTGTTTGGCGCCCATATTATTGATCGCAGAAAAATTGAATGGCTGGTCATAGTCCAGAACACGACAAGAAGGACGCAATCTCAACTGATCCAAGTATGCTATGGTATTCGGATCGTCGCTCTGATTGTTGACCACGACGATTTCATAATTCTTATAATCCGTCTTTTGCCCAATACTGGTAAGGCACCGCTCCAGCAAATCGCGGCGATTTCTGGTGGGAATAACGATGCTCACCAATGGTGTTCCGATGATCGCCCTTTTTACACGGTAGTTCCCACGCTCATGGCCATTCAACACCGTCCCCGCAATTCGCCTTCGATGCAGGAATTCTCCTAAGGCCTTTTTCGCGGACTCATAGGCGTACAGCTTTTCGTTGACCGAAGACGCTGCGGAACCCTCACCGCTTCTCCAATGATATAGGACCTTGGGCACATGAAATATCTTGTCCGTTTTCTCCGTCACTCTTAACGTCAAATCGAAATCCTGGCTGCCGTCGAAACCATCCCTGAATCCGCCGATTTCATCGATCAACGACCGGCGATAGACTCCAAAATGGCAGGTATACATGACGGACGAAAACAGATCCGGAGACCAGCCCGGCTTAAAATAGGGACCGTACCGCGCTTTACTATTCGCCGGCACCTTATCTTCATCTGAGTAGACAAAGTCTAATTCAGGCTTTTCATTTAATGCCTCCACCACCTCATACAACGCGAATGGCGCCAGCACATCATCATGATCCAAAAAGCCAACATACTCTCCCGTCGCCCGCCGTAGAGCTTCGTTCGAATTCCCGGCGATCCCAAGGTTCTTTCGAAGTCTCACGGACTTAATTCGACGATCCATTCTGGCAAAGGCCTTCATGATCCTTCTAACATGCGGTTTGTCTGACCCCCCATCGACCAGACATAATTCCCAGTTATCATAAATCTGAACTAACACTGACTTAATACATTCGATCAACTCAAACTCGCCTGGATTATAAACGGGGGTAATAAGGCTTATCTTCGGTTGATAAGGCCAGGACTTCGCCTCAGACCGCATGGCCCTTAGGCGCGTTTTAGTCGGCTCATGCTGTGATATCCACACGTTATATGAAGGATCCTCGGAGAAGTCCGGTTCAATGACATCAAACCACTCCTCGAATTGCTTTTCACGGGCCTCAAGCCGGCCATCGAGTTGCTTTTCACGAAATGCGCCCCAGACACCTCTTGGCTCGAAAATGAGACGCCGCCATCCTTGCCGAACCAGGGTTTTAATAAGGAGCAAGGTAAGATCATAGTATTCCCTTCGCACTGAGAGAGATGGAAGTGCCTTATTGGTAAGCCATTCGAGCTTCTTGCCAAGGCTCCATCCCAGAGTTGAGTGAATTCTCCTCAGTTCTTGCCGCAGAGCGTTCAACGCCGCCTCTTGCATACGCACCGCAACATCGAGATCGGCAAGCCGAAACCGGCTCTGGGCCCACAGATGCTCCACCGTGAACAACCTTTCCACATCGTGCCGAAAATACCGTGAGCTTTCGTAAAACTCGCACCGGAGTCGCTCCACGGTATCTCGAACGTCGGGCACGGACTCCGGGATGAAGCCTTCCGACGCGCCATATAATAGTCTGTACAATTCTATAACGGGCCTCGGCACATCTTCGGACGATAAGTCGGTGGCCAGAGATGCGCTATGGCGCAAATCCGCTCGGAGAAAGCTCGCCATCCCCTCCCTGAGCCTTGAGTCGTCCGCGGGCCACGGTATGCTCAACCCCGCAACACACCGCCTCAACTCGGGCTCCCAGTCGCTCAAGAATTTGTCGTACGAGACGAAGACGGTGGGGACATCTCGAGTCGCATTCAACGCGGCAAGAGTCGCCGTCAACCAGATGCCGAACGACTTATCGATGGGAAAGCCTTCGCGTTGCTGAAGAGACTTGGCGACATCCAGGGGATTTCGAACCACATACACACATAACAGATCGATGCACAAGCGCCCAGAGATCAGTTCCCTGAGTTCGTTTCTGAATGGCTGTATACCCTCAGATTTATGCCACTCTTCCGGAAGCGGCCCGACGGAGTGCCAGGCTCTGGAGAAGTGGGCCAGGACCCGGTTATGGAAATTCACGATATCTTGCCGCTCCCACACTCCTTCACGGTTATCCGGAACCGGAGGCAACAGATCGCCGTCTTCGCCAAGGTAAACACCAAGCAGATTGACGGAACGCACGACAACGGACGTCCCGCTCCGATGCATCCCAAGGATGCAGATCGCCCGCGCGCGTGGTGATCCAGTCAATGCCATCGCTCAATCTGTCCTGATCGGAAACGCTTCGAAAACCATCGGGTGGCTACCTCAACCACAGCGGACCCACTCGACGGTCGACTCTGGGTCGAAGATCCCAAGCCGTTGTTCCTCTCCGACAACCTCGAACGCCAAATAGTCAAAGCGCCTATCGTAGACCACATACGTTCCCTGGTCGAAAGCCGTCGAGCCCACACAGAGCAGATAACCGCCGGCGTTGAGGCGAATGATCTGCCGGAACGTTACGATAATCACCTCCCCTTTTACCATCGACCCCATGGCCACATTTTGGAAGGCGGTGTTTGTCCCACACACAATGGTGCCCTTGGGATCTTTGATCAGATACCCGACGATCCCGGCAGGCATCGGTTCGTGATAACGGACCTTGATCTTGATCAGATACTCCCGATTTCTATCGAGTATCTGTACCGGAGTATCCTCGGGCGTAAAAAGACCCGCCTCCAGAATTTCGGCCTGTCTTGTTCCATATCGGTCCTCGTCCGGATTAAGCCTGAATCGCTCCTGCCAGACGATCTCCCCGGCGGTCGGCTGCCGTCCCGAATGTGTTGCCCACTCGTTTCCGATTTCTCGCACGCGCGTGCCGATCCGTCCCGATGTCATGCATCGGTTAGAGGTATCAACGACCGACTTGGGCCGACCGTCCTGAACGAGAACGCCCCGATCCAACAACAAGGCCCGGCTACAGTGTGTGGTCACGAGATCTAAAGTATGGGTCACAAAAATAATGGTGATCCCCTTCTCTTTGAATTCGAGGAACTTGGCAAAACATTTGGCCTGGAACAACACGTCGCCGACAGAGAGCGCTTCATCCACGATCAGAATTTCTGGTTCGACGTTCACGGCGGCCGCAAAGGCGAGCCGCACGTACATGCCGCTCGAGTAACACTTCACCGGCTGATCGATAAACTCGCCGATGTCCGCAAACGCCTCGATCTCGGGGAATCGCCGATCCATCTCCTCCCGTGAAACGCCCATCAAGGCTCCGTTCATGTAAACATTGTTACGCCCGGAGAACTCGGGATGAAATCCGGCGCCCAGCTCAAGCAGCGAGGAAATCCGCCCCTTGACCGTAACCCTCCCGCTAGTCGGCCTAACGACACCGGAAATGATCTTGAGCAGCGTACTCTTTCCGCTGCCATTTTGCCCAATAATCCCGACGGTCTCTCCCTTCTCTACTTTAAACGAGACGTCATTGAGCGCATGAAAGTCGTGATGGAATTTCTCTCCCTTCAGGCTAACCAGCTCGCGCAGACGGTCCTTGGGCGAGCGGTATAACCGGTAGATCTTCGTGAGGTTCGCAACGTCGATCGCTATCATGCTCATTAGAGAACGTCCGCAAACGCTGGTTTTAGTTTTTTGAAGACCAATCCACCAAGACCAAACGCCAAAAGCCCCGCGACAAGAAGGTACGCGACACCCGCTAGGTCCACGTCGGTCCTGCCCAAGAGCGCCGCGCGATAGCCCTCGACGACGTGAAGCATCGGGTTCAAGGCGTAGAGTGCTTGGAGGCGATCGGGAATCAACTGACGGGCATAGACAACCGGAGTTAAAAAGAACCAGATATTCACCACCACGCTGATGATCTGACCGATGTCACGCAGAAAGACGTTCACCGCCGACAGAAGCCATGAAATGCCCAGCACCAAGAGCCCGGTCAGGAACAGATACGGAAAAATCAAGGCGATCTTGAACGAAAGACCGTATCCAGACAACACGAGAAACCCAAGAAGAATGGCGACAGCGATCAGATGATTCACGATGGCCGCCGTCAGGTTGACAATTGGGAATATCTCGGACGGAAACACCATCTTTTTCACCAAGCTGGATTGCTCGAGTACCGCGTTCGGCGCGCGGGTCACCGCTTCGGCGAACAGCATCCAGGGGAGCAAACCGGCGATCAACCAGACGGCGTAATTCGCTCCTCCGTATTCCGGCCCCAGTCTCATCTTCATCACCACCCCAAAGACAAAATAGTAAATGAGGAGCTGCGTGAGGGGATGAATGACCGACCAGAAGAACCCCAAGAACGATCCCATGTACCGCGCGCGCATGTCGCGGATGACCATGGCGCGGATCATGTAGGCGTTCTGCCGAAGAAGTCTCGCCAGCGAGGCCACCAGTCGAAGATACCTCACGGCCGTGATCCCCTTCCCAGCAGCCGTGACACCGTCATGCTCACCCTCCCACCCACTCGACAGTCGCCCCGTCCACACCCAGTTCCCCGAGCACCTTCATCGCCTGATTCCGATCCCCGTCGACGACCACGATCCGATCGTACGTGATCGAAGACAGTGACTCAGGAGGGCGCACCGGCCTCCCGCACAGGCTCTGCCCCGCGTGGCGGGCGCTGACAACCCCCGTCACATCCAGTTGCGCCTCCTGTAGAGACAGCAGCGCGATCTCCGCGAGGTCACCCGTGCCATAAAGGACCACGGATCGCGCGCCCCTCGCTTTCATCCCGTCAAACGTCTTTGTCAGACTCTTCCTCGCCTCGCGGTAAAAGACGTACGACTCTTGGATGTACTGAAAGGCCATACTCGTCTTCTGCGCAATGCCCGAGGGCGTCAGCTCGTAGCGGAGGCGATTCGGTTTGAGATTGACGACCTTGATGAGTCCCTTCTTGGTGAGGCGCCGAACGTAGAGATTCGTCAATCCCAGAGCCACCCCAAGCCGCTGACTCAAACTCCGCTGGGTCAGTTCCCCGCCCTTCGACACCTCATCGAGGATGCGGAACAGGTGGAGGTCGCTCCCATGCTTCATGACTCACGCTCGCTCATCAGACGTTCATAATCTGAACAAATCAAATCTCAAAAAGGGCCGCATAAGAACGGCCCCTATCGCTGGCTGGTTGTTCATAAGATGAACAGAAGAATGTGTAGCATTATTCCCCTGATCGCGTCAATCCGGTAATAGCGACAGCCGGCCAGGTGGCCCCAGTCGTCCTGCCCACCCGGTACGCCGGACCTACTTTCCAAGCGCGCGTCTGTACAGAGAATAATTTTCTGGAAGACCATCAAATTCGATCTGGAGGAAATGCTTATTTATATATTCCAAAAGATAGGGGTGAGTATTCATGAAACGGAGATCCTCCCGGTTATCGACCGCGATATCTCCAAGGACGACCCAGTTTGTGTTGCTCTCGTTCAATTGTTGGATCATTACTTTTTGTTCCTCTATTGTTCTTGGAACGAGACCATAAATTTCCCACTGTGGCGACTGTCGACCTAGTATGGCGTAGAAGGCTGACCAAATGGGGACAATTAACAGTTGCTCGCCGGGCTTTACAAAATGGGAATTAATTGAATTTAGCGCGTGAATGAGATCCGCAGTGGATCTATCTACTATTATCTGATCTCCCCGAATGTTCACCTCAGTAATTTCATCATGGTTGGGATTTATTACATTCAGATAGAACGGACTCACCAGACCAATAGAACACACCGAGAGGAGTGACTAGCCCCCAAAAATCAGACAGGTTGAAAGTTTAAAATCGGTGGTTCTGCGGTCCGGTTGTCGGACTGAATTCGCGTGAACTCTCTAGGCGTCCGGTTCTCCAGAGAGCTATGAGGACGCACCTCGTTGTAGTCGATCCGCCACGCCTCTAACTTCTGTTGGGCGTCCTCGATCGACAGGAACACCTGATCGTTCAAACACTCCTCCCGGAGCCGCCCATTGAAACTTTCAATATAGGCGTTTTCGATGGGTTTTCCGGGGCGAATGAAATCCAGTTTGACCTTCTTCCAGTAGGCCCAGGCATCCAGGGCTCTCCCGGTAAATTCGGCGCCATTATCGACCCGAATCACGTGAGGCATTGGGCGCTGCTTCGACACCCGTTCTAACGCTCGGGCGACCTTCTTCCCGGTCAGAGAAAAGTCAGCCTCAAGGACGATCGCTTCACGACTCAAGTTATCGACCACCGTCAGGACCCGAAAGCGACGCCCATCGGCCAACTGATCCGAGACAAAATCCATGTTCCATTGCTCGTTGATCCGCGTCGGTGCGGGCAACGGGACCCGCAGCGCACTGGCGCGCTTGCGTTTCCCCTGTGGCCGTCCGTGGAGTCCCAATTCCCGGTACAGCCGATACACCCGTTTCTGGTTGATCGGCCATCCTTCTCGCACCAACAACACATGAATGCGTCGATACCCAAACCGCCGTCGCACTTCCGCGATTTCCCGAATCCGCATCCGTAAGGCGGATTGATCGTGGGCGCGACTCCGATAATACAGTAACGAGCGATGAAGCCCCACCAACTCACACGATCGCCAGCGGGAGAGCAGGTGTTGGCCCCGAATCCGGTGTACCCACTCCCGTTTGCCCGCCGGCGTTAGGGCTTTTTTGCGAGCACCTCCTGCAGAATATGTTTATCCAGGCTCAGATCCGCCACCAACCGTTTCAGCTTCCGGTTCTCCTCTTCGACCTGGCGGAGACGCCTCAGCTCGACCACCCCCATGCCGTGATATTTCCGGCGCCACAGATAGAACATCTGTGGACTCACCCCCAACTCTCGACACAGTTCGGTCACGGCCTCTCCCTGCTCCGCTCGCTTGAGCGCATAAGTGATCTGTTCCTCGGTAAATCGACTCCGCTTCATGCTCGGTCCCTCCTTTCGAATCAGGGACCGCATTATCGCCGATTTTTCATCTTCTGAACTGTCCGGTTTTCGGGGAGCAGGTCAGGAGCAGTAAGAACGCCACCACTCCTGATCGAATATGCTTGGCGTCGGTGGGGATCTTAAACGTTACCGCAAGGAATCCCAACAGCACTGGGAAGATACTATGTGCAAGATGCCCAATATCAGCGCGAGAGAACGCATAATGCATATACGGAAGTCCGACAAACGTGGCCGCTATGAGGAGATGGTTATTCCTTAGCGTGTTCTCCTTTCGCGTAGATAAATAGAGCAGTGAACTGAAGACAAACGCAGGAAGCACTACGAAAAGCGCCCCGACTATCGCGAGCCGAATGGCATCGATAGTCCCATAATGGCCATAGGGAATCGTCCATGGCCAAGGAATAGGTAGAAAAATATTAGTGCTTCCGTACCGAACAATAAAGACGAGGCTGTCCCAGAACGCGCCCCCAAATCCGGGAACAAATGCAATCATCATTAGCATTGGCATATATCCCAGCACAATTCCCGCGCCCCAAGCGGCGAGCCGTGTGGGGAGCTTTGACTTGGACAGCTTGAACCAGACAAACAGAATGACGAGAAGAAAGGCCGTGAAATTGTACAAGCCGTGATTTCGGCCAAAAAACGCCGCGAAACCGACGAACGCACCGGCCGCGAAATGTCTCGGGAGTGTAGGTTTTTCGATCAATAGAACCGCGACGTAGACTGCCATGACAGAGATGCTAAGATCGAAGAGCTTATGTCTTGGCCACATCCAGAGTAAAAGAATGATCCCTGCTGGAAGCATCACCGAATACGAACGTGTCACTCGTCGCAAGGCCAGTAATCCGCCGGTAATACCGAGGAATTCAAATATCGCGACGGATTTTCTGAGAGATATTATTCCGTCGTCGCCGAATATGCCCATCCACGAAGCCGCCCATAAATATCGCCCCGGATCATACGATTGAAAGTCTCGTATGGGGATCTCACCGGCAAGTGTGCGGACGGCCCCATACCAGAGGTATCCTTCGTCGGATAAATTGATTCCAAGGTGTCCCTGAATCAGGAATGAGATGGTGACCAAAACAAGAGAAATCAGCGGCGCCACAAGAATCTTTACACGGTCGGAGATGGTGTTCATACGGCGAGGTGAGCTTCCCCTCGAGTTTCGTCTTCCAAGGATCACGTACAATGGACGTCACCTTGGAGGCGAAGAT
The DNA here is from genome assembly GCA_016201825.1 of Nitrospirota bacterium. Taxonomy (GTDB): domain Bacteria; phylum Nitrospirota; class Nitrospiria; order 2-01-FULL-66-17; family 2-01-FULL-66-17; genus 2-01-FULL-66-17. The sequence goes on from JACQCD010000114.1 coordinate 31,316, forward strand.
GATCAAGATCCCGAAGCAGGAATACACGGCTGAGTTCAAGACACAGGCGGTCAAGCGAGTGGCCGAGGTAGG
>JACQCD010000095.1 GCA_016201825.1 Nitrospirota bacterium
CACGGTTTGATGAGGGAGGACAGGAGAAGCGGACTATGGCAAGGCTATTGAGACACCGCCAGACGAAAGGGGCGGCAACAGATAGGCTCGGCCTACGGGATGCTGAATCCTGTTCTCTACTCTACCCTCATCATTTGACCCCGAACGAGTTCAATGCGAGTACAATCCAGACCGTCATTGCAGCGGTCATCACCTCAAATTTAAGGCTCTCCCAGGCGCCGGGGAATGTGCTTCTTCCTCATCGGACAAGCGGTTTATCCAAGGATTCGGTGGCCAACGTTTCGCAGCTCGTCACGCTGGGCAAATCATTCTTGACGCAGAAGGTCGGGAAGGTGTCTGCGAGGCAGCTCTTGAAGCTCGAAGAAGGTCTTCGCCTCGTGGTATCGCTTTAAGGGCACCTCTATTTTAGAGGTGCCCTTAAGTCGGCGGGGAAACGGCGGACGAGGTCGGCGACCTCAACCCAAATCGTTCACGGCTGAAACAGCCGTTTGGCATCAAACGCCAAACCGGTCCCGCATGAGGTAATAGCCGGTTTTCGCCAGCTTGTTGGCCACTTCACACGATGTCGATGTGTTCTTCCGTCACGGCGCCGTCGACGATGCGGTAGGCGCGCAGGTCCGGTGCCTCGCGCTGCTGGAGCGACACCAAGAGGTAATAGGGCTCGGGATCGTAGGCGAGGCGGATGTCGCTTGCGGAGGGACGAGCCGGGCTCTCCGGGTGAGAGTGGTAGATAGCCGCCAGCGTCAGGCCGTTGTGGCGCATATTCTTGAAGACGTAGAACTGTTCTTGGGGCGCCATTTCGTAAAAGATTTGGGGGGTCGGGTGGGCATTCTGAACGCGATAAATATGTGTGGGAAGACTGCCGGCGCCCGCGAGCAGTCCGCAGCATTCCTCCGGATACGTCTCCTGGGCGTGGGCCAGCATGGCCTCGACGAGCCCCTTCGGAAGGTTCACGCCGGGTTGCCCGCCGCTGAAGGCATGGTGCAGGACTGCTCATAGTCGAGCAGCGTGGTGATCGTGGGGTTCGGTCCGCAGAGCGCACACTGCGGGTTCTTGCGGGTTTTCAGCGTTCGGAACGTCATATCCAACGCGTCGTACATCACCAGCCCGTTCGCCAACGACTCGCCCGCTCCCAGGATTTCCTTGAGGGTCTCGGCCGCCTGAAGGATGCCGATCGTCCCGGCCAGCACGCCCAGGACGCCCGCCTCTTGGCACGACGGGACGAGACCCGCCGGCGGCGGTTCCGGGTACAGACAGCGATAGCAGGGAGACCCTTCGTGGGCCTTGATCACCGCGACCTGTCCCTCGAACCGAAAGATGCTGCCCGACACCAGGGTCTTTTTTAAAAAGAAACAGGCATCGTTGACGAGGAAACGAGTGGGGAAATTATCGGAGCCGTCGAGCACAATATCGTAGTCGCGGATCAGGTTCAGGATGTTCGACGACGAGATGCGGTCTTGGAAGATATTGATCCGGATGTCCGGGTTGAGTGCCGACAGGGTTTGGCGGGCCGATTCGACTTTGGGGACGCCGACGCGATCGGTGGTGTGGAGGATCTGGCGCTGCAAGTTGGAGAGGTCCACGGTGTCGGCGTCGATGATGCCCAGCGTGCCGACTCCGGCGGCCGCGAGGTAGAGCGCGGATGGCGAGCCGAGCCCGCCCGCGCCGACCAGGAAGACCTTGGCCTCGTTAATTTTTCTCTGTCCCTTGCCTCCGACCTCCTTCAAGATCAGGTGGCGGCTGTATCGTTCGATCTGTGCATCGGTCAATGCCATCTGCCCCTCATTCGCCCGTCCAGGAACGGCCATCTGCGGCGTTGTCAGTCGGCCTTGCGTGCTCACGTACGAATCAGTACGCTCCGCGCGCAAGGCCTCCCTGCTTCGCCACCCGAGCGGATAATCCCGTTTTCACTTCGCGCCCGTGGCGCGAGGCGGGTTCCGCCTTGCATCTGACCGTTCCTGAACGGGCTCACCGGTTGGTTACTCAATGATATTGCGTTCGATCGGATCAACCATGACGCCCTTGTATTTGAGGCCCGCGATGGCGCGCTCGATCTCCCCCGCCTCGCCCACGAGCTCCACGTCCATCCAGCCGGTCTTCTCGGTGACGTCGGCGCGTCGGATATTCGTCACGACCTTGTACTCGTGTCCGATTTGGTAAATGACCGGGTCTTTGATGCGATCCTCGGGGAACGTGATGTGGACTTTGCGACTGGCCATGACGGTTCCGCCTAAGCGCATCCTCCGGCGATGGCCGGGACGATCGACACGTGGTCTCCATCCTTGAGGGGCGTGTCTTGGGAGGTGAGAAAGCGGATGTCTTCCTCGTTCACGTAAATGTTGACGAACCGCCTGACCGTTCCGTGTTCATCGCAGACCCGTTCCTTGATACCCGGGTACGCCGTCTCCAGGGCATCGATCAGGCCTCCGACGGTGTCGGCTTTGGTTTGGACCTCTCCCAATCCTCCGGTCAATTTGCGCAGCGGCGAGGGGATGCGAACTGTAATGGGCATGCTCCGTTCTCCATCCCTACTTGAGTTTAAAGCGTCTCTGAAATTTTTCCAGGCTGGGTTCGATGTAGACGGCTTCTCCCAGCGAGCCGGCGACCGCCTCCTGAGTTTTCAGTCCGTTCCCCGTGATATACGCCACGGTGACATCCTCCCGAGGAATGGCTCCCCGGGCGACCAACTTCTTGAGCACCGCGATCGTCACCCCCCCGGCGGTTTCGGCGAACACCCCTTCGGTCTGGGCGAGCAGGTGGATGCCCGCGACGATCTCGTCGTCGGTGACCATTTCGATGAGGCCTTGGGTTTCGCGAGCCGTTTGCAGGGCGTAGACGCCGTCGGCGGGATTGCCGATCGCAAGGGATTTAGCCAGGGTCTTGGGCTTGACCGGTTTGATAAAATCCCGGCCTTCCGCGAACGCGGTCGCCACCGGGGAGCACCCGGCCGCCTGCGCACCGTTCACCTTCGTGCGCACCCCGTGGATCAACCCCACGCGTTCGAATTCTTTGAGTCCTTTCCAGATCTTGGTCAAGAGCGAGCCTGATGCTATGGGGACGACGACCTGATCCGGAGCGCGCCAGCCGAGCTGCTCGGCGGTTTCATACGCCAGGGTCTTGGACCCTTCGGCGTAGTATGGACGGATGTTGATATTGACGAAGGCCCACCGGTATTCACCGGCGATCTCGCTGCACAGCCGGTTGACGTCGTCGTACGTTCCCTCGACCGCCACCACCGTCGGGTGGTAGATCAAGTTGCCGAGGACTTTGGCCGATTCGAGATCGGAGGGGATGAAGACGAAACACTTCAGTCCCGCCTGCGCCGCGTGGGCGGACACCGAATTGGCCAAGTTTCCGGTGGATGCGCACGCCACGGTGTCGAAGCCGAATTCCTTCGCCCGGGTCAACGCCACGGCGACGACCCGATCTTTGAACGAGAGGGTGGGATGATTGACGGTGTCGTTCTTCAGGTAGAGGTTGTCGAGGCCCAGGACCTGGCCGAGCCGATGGGCTCTGATCATGGGCGTGAAGCCCCCGTGGATCCCGACGGTGGCTTCTTTTTCGACGGGCAGAAAATCGATATACCTCCACAGGCTCTTCGGCCCCTGGCTGATGGTCTCGCGGGACACGCGCGAGGCGATCGCCTCGTAATCGTAGTCGACCTCCAGCGGTCCGAAACAGAACTCGCACACATGCAGGGGTTCGGCCGGATAGGCTTTCCCGCACTCCCGACATTTTAAGCCGAGTATCTTTCCCATGGCAGTTGCCGGCCGGTCGCCTCTTAGGCCGTTCGGCAGACCTCCTGCTCGTAATCGACCAATTGCGTGATCGTCGGATGATCGCTGCACACGGGACACGCCGGATTCCGTCGGATCGCGACGTTTCGAAACCGGGTGGTGAGCGCGTCGTACGTCAACAGACGGTCAGTCAGCGGCCGTCCGACGCCCAGGATCAGCTTGAGGGCTTCGGTGGCCTGGATGCTGCCGATGACGCCCGCGAGTGCTCCCAGTACACCGGCTTCCTGGCAGGAGGGGATCATCCCCGCCGGAGGCGGCGCCTTGAAGAGGCAGCGGTAGCAGGCCGATGTGCCGGGGAGGATCGTCATGACCTGTCCGGAAAACCGAAGAATCCCGGCGTGGATTAGGGGCTTGCGCGCGAAGATTGCCGTGTCGTTGATCAGAAATTTCGTGGGGAAATTGTCGGTGCCGTCGACGATCAGATCGAAGCCCTGCACGAGGTCCAGCGCATTCTTGGCGGTCAGGCGATCGTGAAAGGAGACGACCCGGACGTCGGGGTTCAGTGCGACGATCTTTTCCCGCGCAGAGTCGATCTTGGGCCTTGCGACATCGGACGTGTGGTGGATCACCTGGCGCTGGAGATTGGATAGGTCGACCAAGTCCCCGTCGATGATGCCGAGCGTTCCCACCCCGGCCGCAGCCAGATACAGCGCCACGGGAGACCCCAGGCCTCCTGCGCCGACCACGAAGACCTTGGCGTTGGTGATCTTCTTTTGTCCTTTGCCCCCGACTTCGGGGAGCAGAATGTGCCGGCTGTATCGTTTGATCTGATCGTCGTTCATGGCCATGGAAAATTCCTCGGGGCTTGCCTCATCCGACCGTCCGGCAGACGTTGGGCCTGTCCGGACGGTTATCTAGGCGGTTCCAAAGTATTTTTCGATGCTGAAGTACCGTTCGCCCCTGTCCGGTAAGACCGTGATGACGCGCTTTCCCTTCCCGAGTCGGCGGGCAACTTGCCTGGAGGCGAAGACGTTGGCTCCGGCGGAGATGCCGACCAGCAATCCTTCCCGCTCAGCCAATTCCTTCTTGGTTCGAAAGGCTTCGTCGTCCGTCACGGTCATAATCTCATCAAGGATCGCCCGGTTCAATACCTTGGGGACGAAGCCTGCTCCGATTCCTTGGATCTTGTGCGGTCCGGCAGGTTTGCCCGAGAGCACCGCAGACGCGGCTGGTTCGACCGCGACGATACGGACCGCCGGGTTGCGAGCCTTGAGCACTTCACCCACTCCGGTAATCGTTCCACCCGTTCCCACCCCCGCGACAAACGCATCGATCTGGCCGCCGGTCGATTCAAGCAGCTCGGGTGCGGTCGTCAGGCGGTGCATCTCCGGGTTGGCCGGGTTGGCGAATTGGTCCGGCATGAAATAATCCGGGTGCTTTTCCACGAGCTCGCGCGCTGCGGAAATCGCGCCGACCATGCCAAGTTGTGCCGGTGTCAGGATGACCTCCGCCCCGTACGCCTTGAGCAGGTCGATCCGCTCCCGCGTCATGCTCTCGGGCATCAATAAGATGACCCGATACCCGCGTACCGCCGCGACCAGCGACAATCCGATGCCCGTGTTACCGCTCGTTGGTTCGACGAGCGTGGCTCCCGACGACAGGCGGCCGTCGCGCTCGGCGGCCCGGATCATATTCAAACAGATCCGGTCTTTCACGCTCCCTCCCGGATTGGCGGCTTCCACCTTTGCATACACCTCCGCATCGCGGTCCTCGTCGCTCCGCAACCGCACGAGGGGGGTCCCGCCGATGAGGGCAGTGACATCAGGCGCCGCCCTCACCCGCCTCCACCCATATAATAGAGGAATTCGATCGAGTCGCCTTCGTGGAGGGGCGTTGTGGCGAAGTGGTCCTTGTCGAGGATTTTCAGGTTGTGTTCGACGGAGACCATTTGCGGTTCGATGTTTCGAGCCCTCAGTAACTCCAGGACGGTGGTTTGGTCCACCTGTTCAGGTTTCCCGTTCAGTTTCACGTTCATGCTGGTCCTCGTTGCGTGACGGCCATCGCCGTGCTCATACACCGTGTTGCGGGATTCCCGCGACGCCGGCCCCTCTCCTGAAGTTCCGAGGGCCCAGCACCGATCCGACAAGGTCTTTATTTGTAGCAAATAGGAGAAAAGCCTGTCAAGGCAAAGCTTCGGGTAGGTTTGCATTATCATCAAATCGAGTTTTCCCTTGACTTGTGGATCGAGAGTGTTTAATGTGCCCACAAAGTGGGTCGTAGTGGGGTAAAGGGGGGATGGGTGTTCTTAGGTCGTTACCGGCATACGATCGATACCAAAGGGCGCCTCAGCATCCCCGGTAAGTACCGAGACGCCCTCGCTCAGCGCTATGGCGACATCCTCGTGGTGACAAAAGATCCGGATTTCTGCCTGGTGGTTCATCCAATGGAAGAATGGAAGCGCCTGGCCGAGAAAATCAGGTCTATCCCGGGTAATGTCCAGGCCGTCAAAGACTACAAACGATTTATCCACGGCGAGGCGGTTGACTGCACGCTCGATAAACAGGGACGTATTCTCATCCCGCCCGAGCTGCGGGAGTTCGCGCGTCTTGGGCGCGACGCCGTGCTGGTTGGGGTTGAGGATCACTTTGAAGTGTGGGCGCACGATCGGTGGCAGATCAAAGCGGAGCAAATGACGCGCGAGATTGGCCAGATTGCGGGGGCGGTCGCCGGATTTGGTGTCTAGGGTTATTGAGCGGTCACGTCGGATTTGAACAGGAATCGGGCCACAGTGAGCGCGACGGGGGGGGAGCCGTCCTGGGACGAGACGGGGGGCGGCGTCGCGCTGAGCAGGTTCGGAATGGATGAGGTGCATCGGCCGGTCTTGCTACGGGAAGCCGTGCACTGGCTCGGGTGTGCACCTGGTAAGCGGATTGCCGACGTGACGGTGGGGCTGGGCGGCCACGCCGAAGCGATCTTGGAGGCCTGCGCGCCTGATGGGATTTTGATCGGTCTCGACCGCGATGAAGACGCGCTGGCGGTGGCGAAGGCCCGCTTGGATCCATCGAGGGCGCGCCTCTATCAGGCCGATGCGATGGAATTGCCGCAGATCCTGGATCGGGAAGGGCTGCCTCGCGTGGACGGGGTGTTGTTTGACCTCGGAGTGTCGTCGTTGCAGTTGGAGATGCCTGAGCGCGGATTTGCGTTCCAAAGCGATGGGCCACTCGACATGCGAATGGATCGCCGCCAAGCGCTGACCGCGGCGCACCTGGTCAACGAGCGGTCTGAACACGAGTTGGCCCAGATCCTGCGCGCCTACGGCGAAGAGCGGTGGGCCGTGGCGATCGCCAAAGCGATTGTTCGCGCGCGGGCCACACGGTTTTTGGCCAGGACCCGGGAACTGGTTGACGTCGTTCGGTCGGCGATCCCGGCTCGTGCCCGCCCGCCGCATCCTCATCCGGCGACGCGGACGTTCCAGGCGTTGAGAATCGTCGTCAACCGGGAGATCGAAGACCTCGACGCGTCGCTGGAGGCGGCGCTCTCGTGTTTGACGCGCGGGGGGCGGCTGGTCGTCATCACGTTTCATTCCCTTGAGGATCGGATCGTGAAATCCGCGATGCGGCGGTGGGAGGGGAGCTGCGTGTGCCCGCCGGGTCTGCCGATCTGCCGATGCGGGCGGCAGCGCGTGGCCCGGGTCCTCACCCCGCGCCCGCTCACGCCGGCTCCCGTCGAAGTCGCCGACAACCCTCGGGCGCGGAGCGCGAAGATGCGGGTCGCGGAGCGGCTCTCCGATACGGTATAAGGCGAAGGAGCAGGTCATGGTTGCGCGATTTCAAACGTGGTATTGGCGGTTAGGGGGGGTGTGGGGCCTGGGCTCGGCGGTGGTCATCGTGAGCCTTATCGTGCTGTGGCATCATAGTCGGATCGTTCAGCTCGGGTATGAGACCGAGCGGCTCGAGGCGGACAAGGGGCGGCTGGAGCGCATCCATCGCCAGTTGGTGATTGAGCGGGAAAGTCTCGCGTCGCTCGATCGCGTGGAACATCTGGCAGCGGGTCTTGGGCTCGTTCACCTCGCGCCCCGCGAGGTCGTTGTCGTTCGGATGGATCCGCCGCCGGCCGAGCGGGATCAGACGTTCGCGGTTGCGCTTGGCCGCCGGATCCTCCCCGCGGAAGCCCATGCCGCGCCCTGAAGAAGACGAGTTCCGGAGTCGCGGGCGTGCGGTGGCGGTCTTGGCGGTCTTGGCCGCTTTGTATGCGGCTCTTGGGATACGGGTGGTCTATCTCCAGGTCATCCGCGGTCCGGATTTCGTGCATCGCGCCGAGCGTCAGCATGAGAAGGCCATCGCGGTGGAGGCGGAACGCGGAACGATCTATGATCGGCACGGCAACATTTTGGCTGCCGACCTCACCGTCCCCTCGCTCTACGCGGTGCCTCCGTTGATTGACAACCCCGGGTCCATCGCTCGCGAACTCGCTGTCGTATTGGGAGTGGACCCGTTGCCCCTGGCCAAGCGGTTGGCCGAACCGCGAGAGTTCATCTGGTTGTCTCGACGCGTCGATCCCGCGGTGGCCAAAGCGGTCGAGGATTTGGGCGCCGAAGGGGTTCGTCTCATGCCCGAGCGGCGCCGGATTTATCCCAAAAAGGCGCTGCTGGGCCAAGCGCTCGGGTTTGCCGGTACCGACCATGAGGGGCTTGAGGGCATCGAGCGCGCCTACGATCGGACGCTGCGTGGGGAGAAAGGCTGGCTCGTCTACGAGCGGGACGGCATGGGACAGCGCCTGTTTCCCAAAGACCTCCGCTACGTGGCGCCTTCGCGTGGCGGCGATCTGGTCCTGACGATTGACGAGGTGGTGCAATATATCAGCGAGCGCGAGCTCGACGCGGTGATCGCCGAATCCGGCGCCGACGGCGGGACCATCGTCGTGATGGATCCCGCGGATGGAGGCGTGTTGGCCATGGCCGTTCGGCAGGCCTTTAACCCCAACGACGTCGATGCGCGGCACCCGGCCTCCTGGCGCAATCGCGCGATCACCGATCTCTTCGAGCCGGGGTCGACGTTTAAGGTGGTCACCGCGGCGGCGGCGCTCGAAGCCGGCGTGGTGCGCGCCGACGATCTGATCGACTGTGAGCGGGGGGCGTGGCCCATCGCCGGTGGCGTGCTCCACGACCACGAACCGTTGGGCCGGATTTCGTTTTCTGACGTCATCGCGAAGTCCAGTAACATCGGGACCGCTAAAGTCGCGCTGCGGCTCGGACAGGAACGGTTGGCCCGATCGATCGCCGCGTTCGGCTTCGGTCGGAAGACGGGAATCGACGTGGGTGGAGAGGTCTCGGGACGCGTCAGGCCGACCGCTCGGTGGTCGGGGCGGTCCCTGGCGACGATGGCGATCGGCCAGGAAGTGGGGGTGACCGCGATCCAACTCGTCACGGCGTACGCGGCGGTGGCCAACGGGGGGCGGCTCGTCAAGCCCCATCTGGTCGTAGAGGTGCGGGATGAGCGGGGGCGTGCTCAACCGATCGCCCAGGAAGAACACGACGAGACCCATCCGCGGGTGATGTCAGAGCAGACCGCTGAGGTGTTGACGACCATTCTGGAGCGCGTGGTCTCCCCACGCGGTACGGGTGCGCTGGCCGCCGTCGAGGGTGTGTCAGTGGCCGGTAAGACGGGCACGGCGCAGCAGATCGATCCGGCGACCGGGCGGTATACGGCCAATCGGGTGGTGAGTTCCTTCGTGGGATTTGCGCCGTCCCGCCGTCCCGCCGTGGTGGTGTTAGTGGTCATCGACAATCCTGAAGGACATGGATGGGGCGGCAGCGTGGCGGCGCCGGTCTTCCGCCGGGTCGTGGAAGCCACCCTCCGTCATCTTGAAACGCCCAGTGCGCCGTCTGATCCGGTACGGCCGCCTGCCACCGCTGTCACACTGCTGGTGCCGCGATGAGCCCCCGCATAGGCCTGCGCGGGTTGCTCGCGGGGTGGGAAGGGATGGAGGTTCTGGGGGCAGGCGATACCGACATCACCCTCGTTACCGCGGACTCTCGGGGCGTTGTGCCGGGGGCGCTGTTCGTGGCGGTCCGGGGCGCGCACGAGGACGGCCATCGCTTTTTTCAGGATGCGGTGGCACGCGGGGCGGTGGCGATCGCGGGTGATGTCCGAACGGCCGTGGAGCGCGTGGAGGGACCGCCGGGTTTGGTGAAAATCCTGGTCGGCGACACCGGTCCGTGGTTGGGGCGCGTTGCCGCGCGATGGTATGGCGATCCCTCGCACCGGCTCGGCGTGGTGGGCGTGACCGGCACGAACGGCAAAACGACCACGACGTATCTCATTCGGGCGATCTTCGAAGCCGCGGGACGTCGAACCGGTCTTTTGGGCACGGTCAGCTACGTGGTCGGTGACGAGGTCAGGCCGGCGTCCCACACGACGCCCGATGCCGTGAGTCTCCAGGCGCTGCTCGCCGAGATGGTTCGCCGCGGCGTCACCGACGTGGTGATGGAGGTTTCCTCTCATGCCCTCGCTCAGGATCGCACCGCAGGCTGCGTGTTCGATGTGGGCGTCTTCACCAACTTAACCCAGGACCACTTGGACTTTCACGGGACGATGGAGGCGTATGCGGCCGCGAAACGGCGACTGTTTGAGCGCCTTGGAGAGCCGAGTCCGAAATCTCGCCCCAAGATGGCGATCATCAATCGGGACGACCCGCAGTGGGAGGTGATGATGCAGGCCTCGCCTGTTCCGGTCTGGACCTACGGTCTCGCTCCCACGGCGGACATCTATCCCGAATCGGTCGAGTCGGCCGTGCACGGGATCCGGTGTCGCGTCGTCACGCCGCGCGGTCGTTTCGATCTGACCTCGCCGCTCGCGGGATCGTATAATCTGTCCAACCTCCTCGCGGCGCTGGGGGCGGGCCTGAGCCAAGAGCTTCCGCTCGATGCCGTTCGGGAGGGGATCGCCCGGATGGACCGGGTGCCGGGGCGATTCGAGAAGGTGGAGGCGGGCCAGGATTTCACGGTGGTCGTGGATTATGCCCACACCGAGGATGCGCTGCGGCGGGTGCTGACGGTGGCGCGCGATCTCTGCGCCGGACGGCTGATCACGGTGTTCGGCTGCGGCGGAGACCGCGACCCGGGGAAGCGGGCGCCGATGGGCCGGGTGGCGGCGGGCCTGAGCGATCTCGTCATCCTGACGTCCGACAACCCACGCGGCGAAGATCCGATGGCGATCATCGCGGCGGTCGAAGAGGGCATTCGCGAAGGATTGACGGCTCGAACCCCGACCCGCCGGTCGGTGTTTTCCAGTCAACCGTATCTCACGCTGCCGGATCGCCGCGAGGCGATCGAACGCGCCGTGCACACGGCGGAATGTGGCGACCTGATCGTCATTGCGGGGAAGGGCCACGAGGATTATCAGATCATCGGATCGCAGCGCCTTCCGTTCGACGATCGTCGGGCGGCGGTGGAGGCGATCGCGCGGCGACTCGCGCCTCGGGCGCGGTTGGCGTGAGGCGACGGTGACGGGGAGTGTGGGATGTTTCGCGCGGACGAGCTGGTGACGGCGATTGAGGGGGTCCTGCGAGGGGGACGCCCGGATCGGATCATCGATACGATTTCGACCGATACGCGTCGGATCCCCGCCGGCGCCTTGTTCTGGGCGCTCCGGGGTGAACGATACGACGGGGCGAGGTTTGTGGAGGACGCGCTGGCGAACGGAGCGTGCGGCGCGGTCGTGCCGGAGGACGCCGTGTCCCCGGCCCGAACCCGTCAGGAACCCGATGTCGTGATCATTACCGTTCGGGATACGTTGCGCGCCCTGCAGGACGCGGCGTCGGCGTACCGGAATCGGTTTCGGCTTCCCGTGGTTGCGGTGACGGGCAGCAATGGCAAGACCACCACGAAGGAGATGGTGGCGGCGATTCTGGAGCGTCGGGGCCCGGTGCTCAAGACCCACGGCAATCTCAATAATCATATCGGGGTGCCGCTCACGCTCTTCGGGCTGACGGCCGCGCACCACGCGGCGGTGGTGGAGTTGGGGGTCAACCATCCCGGGGAAATGACCCGGCTGTGCGCAATCGCCCGGCCGACCGTCGGCGTGATCACGAATGTGGGCTACGCCCATCTGGAGGGGTTGGGCGGGATCGATGGTGTGGCGTGCGCCAAAGGCGAGCTCTTCCAGGCGCTGGGCCCCGATGGGACGGCGCTCGTGAATGCCGACGATCCCCGCGTGGCGGGGCTCATGACCGGTTTGCAGAGCCGGGTCCTGACGTTCGGGATGACCGCCGGGGAGGTTCGCGGCCGGATGGTGGAGGAAGGGACGCGATCTGGAATGCGGATCGAGATCCGATACGGCGCCGACCGCGTGGAGTGCTTTCTGTCCGTCATCGGGCGCCATAACGCCGCCAACGCCCTGGCCGCAGCGGCCGTGGGCGTCGGCCTGGGGGTGGACCTCGAAACCGTCGGCAAGGGGCTGGCCGGCTTTCGGCCGGCGGCGATGCGCAGCGAATTGGTCCGGTCCCCATCCGGCGTCACCGTGTTGAACGATGCCTACAACGCCAACCCCTCGTCGATGGAACGGGCGCTGGGCGCCGTGGGCCGGCTACGGGGCGCGGGCCGTCTCTATGCGGTGTTGGGCGATATGCTCGAGCTCGGCGAGACGTCGGAAATCCTCCATCGCAACGTCGGGCGTGCGGCGGCTCAGGTCCGACTGGATGGGTTGGTGACCGTCGGGCCCGCGGCGCGATGGATCGCGGACGAAGCCGTCCGTGCCGGCATGGCCCGGGAGGCGATCGTCTCGGTCGACACGGCCGCCGACGCCGTGCCGTTGATCGCGGCCTGGAGCCGACCAGAGGATCTGGTGCTGATCAAGGGGTCCCGACGAATGGGGTTGGAGCGGGTCGCTGAGGGTTTGGGGATTCCGCCCGACCCGCCACACCGATAAGGACGCGATGTTCTACCACCTGCTCTACCCGTTGCACACGGAATATGCGTTTCTCAACGTCTTTCGCTATATCACCTTTCGCACGATCTATGCCGTCCTCACGGCGTTGGTCGTCAGCTTTCTCCTCGGGCCGGCCATCATCCGCTGGCTCCAGCGTCTCCACATCGGGCAGCAGATCCGCGAGGAGGGCCCGAAATCTCACCAGTCGAAATCGGGCACGCCGACGATGGGCGGGCTGATGATCCTCATCGCGGTTTCGCTGTCCACCGTGCTGTGGGCGGACCTGACCAACCGTTATGTCTGGCTCGTGCTGCTCGCCACGGTCGGGTTCGGCCTGATTGGATTTTGGGACGATTATCTGAAGGTCGTGAAGCGGCACTCGCGCGGCTTGACCGCCCGCTACAAGTTCGGTCTGCAGGTGCTCGTGGCCGCCGTGATCGGGGCGGCGCTCGCGTCCTCGCCCGGCTTCTCGACCCAGATCACCGTGCCGTTCATGAAACACGCCCACGTCGATCTGGGGTGGTTCTACGCCGTGTTCGTCATCCTGATTGTGGTGGGAGCCTCCAACGCCGTCAACCTCACCGACGGACTCGACGGCTTGGCCATCGGGCCGATTATCGTGGCGGCGACCGCGTACATGATCGTGGCGTACGTGGCGGGGAATCGCAAGATCGCCGATTACCTGCTCATCCCGTACGTGGACGGATCGGGTGAACTCGCGGTTTTCTGCGGAGCGATGATCGGTGCGAGCCTGGGATTTCTTTGGTTCAACGCCTATCCCGCAACGGTGTTCATGGGCGACGTGGGTTCGCTGCCTCTTGGCGGGGCGCTGGGCGTGGTGGCCGTGATCTCCAAGCACGAGCTCCTGCTGTTGTTGGTGGGCGGGCTCTTCGTCATTGAGGCGTTGTCGGTGATTTTTCAGGTTGCGTCGTTCAAATCGCGCGGGAAGCGCGTGTTTCTGATGGCGCCCATCCATCATCATTTCGAACTCAAGGGGTGGGAAGAGCCCAAAGTGGTCGTGCGGTTCTGGATCATCGCCATTATTCTGGCGCTGCTGAGCCTGAGCACGTTGAAGCTGCGGTAACGATGGATCTCGGGGGGCGACGGGTGACGGTGGTCGGGTTGGCTCGAAGCGGGGCGGCCGCGGCGGAACTACTGATTCGAGAGCACGCGATCGTCTCCGTCACCGACCGCAAACCGGAGGCCGAGTTGTTCGAGTGGACGGCGCGCTTCGCGCCGGGCGCGGTCCGCTGGTGGTTGGGGGGACGTCCCGATGACGCGTTTCGCGACGTGGAGCTGATCGTGCTCAGTCCGGGCGTTCCCGCCGCGATCGCGCCGCTTGCCGAGGCGCGATCGCGCGGGATTCCCATCTGGAGCGAGATCGAGCTGGCTGCGCGGCATCTCGATGTCCCGATGGTGGCGATCACCGGCAGCAACGGGAAGAGCACCACCGCCGCGCTGGTGGGCGCGATGTTTCGGCAGGCCGGCCGACAGACCTTCGTGGGAGGGAATTTTGGCGTGCCGCTCTCCGAGGCGACGCGGCCGGGATCAGCGTGGGGAGAAGTGGTGGTGGAGGTGTCGAGCTTTCAGTTGGAGACCGTCGATACGTTCCGTCCCCGCGTGGCGGCGCTGCTCAACGTGACCCCCGACCACATGGATCGGTATCCCAATCCGGCGGCGTACGCGGCGGCGAAGTTTCGGATCTTCGAGCGTCAGGGCATCGAGGATGCCGCCGTGCTCAACGCCGACGATCCGGTGTGCCAAGATCCGGCGTTTGTCTCCGCCCTTCGAGCCCGGCGGATCGAGTTCTCTCGGCTCAAACCTCCGTTGAGCGATGGGGTGTGGGTCGACGGCGGCACGATCGTCTATCGTCTGGGCGAGCGGCGCGGCGAGATTTGCGCGGTGGAGCGGATCCGCATCGGGGGTATCCACAACCTGGAAAACGCCCTTGCCGCCTCCGCGGTCGCCCTGCTCCGGGGGGTGGAGCCGCCCGTCATCGCTCGGACGCTCGCCGAGTTTCAGGGCTTGGAGCACCGATTGGAGTTTGTCCGCGAGCTTCGAGGCGTGGCCTACATCAACGACTCCAAAGGCACGAACGTGGGCGCGGTGCAAAAATCCCTCGAAGGATTTTCCCGCCCCGTGATCTTGATTGCGGGCGGGGTGGATAAAGGGGCGGACTTCGCCGCGTTGCGGCCGGTTGTGCGTCGCCGCGTCAAGAAAGCCGTCCTGATCGGACAGGCTCGCCCGCAGCTGCATCGAGCGCTGGAGGGGGTGACAACCATTGCGGAGGCGAATGGCTTGGAGGAGGCGGTTCGGGTCGCGGCTGAGAGCGCGATGCCGGGAGACGTCGTGCTGCTGTCGCCGGCCTGTGCCAGCTTTGACCTCTTCAAGAATTTTGAGGACCGCGGCGGGCAGTTTAAAGCGATCGTGAAGGGGCTCTCGTGATCTGGCGAGGGCGGCCGGCCATGGAAGGGCCCTCTTCGCTTGGGGGGGGCGGGAGCTGGGCGCGCGGGGACGGGTTTCTCCTGATCATCGTGGGCATCCTCCTGACCCTTGGATTGCTGATGATCTATAGCGCAAGCGCGGTGGTGGCCGAGTCGCGCCACGGCGATGCCGCCTACTTCGTCAAACGGCAGGTCCTGTGGGCGGTTCTCGGGTTGGGGGCTCTTGCCGCGGGATCCGGGATCGATTACCACCGATGGCGGCGCGCGATCGTCCCGCTGACGCTCGGCATGTTGTTCCTGCTCGTGACCGTGCTTGTCGCCGGGTGGGCGGTGAACGGATCCCGGCGTTGGATTCGCTTCGGAGGGGTATCGATTCAACCGTCCGAGCTGGCGCGGGTGG
>JACQCD010000105.1 GCA_016201825.1 Nitrospirota bacterium
ACCGCACACGCCGTCATTCCACCCTCGGCTACAAGTCACCCATCCAGTTTATGGAGTCCTGGATCAGTGATCAGCATGAGGAAAAACTGGTAGCATGAAACTGGCCCGCTGGAAGACGAAAAACAGGGGGAACCTCACACCGATCTCAATGTCCCATCTGTCGGTTCGTGGTGACCGTGTGATACGATAGCTCTCCGCCGGGAGGGAGAACAACCGTGGATGGGACAAGGGGCGGGCCGCGGGTTGCGGTCGCGCTCAAATCGGACGATCCCAACATCATGGCCAAGGCCGACCCGTATCTCGACTGGATCCGGCGCGGGGGCGGTGAGCCGGTGATCGTGGTCCCCGACACGCGCCGCCCACTGGCGGGCGTCAAGGGGCTTCTGCTGATCGGGGGGGAAGACGTTGCCCCGGAGCGGTACGGCGAAGTCGACCGCCATTGCGAACGGATCAATCGGGAGCGTGACGCCTACGAATTCACGCTCATCCGCTCCGTGCTGAGGCGCGACCTTCCTACCATCGCCGTCTGCCGCGGCATCCAGATTCTCGCGGTCGCGCTGGGGAGCACCTTGTATCAGGATATCCGACGGGAGGTGACGATCGAGTCCAATGCAAAACGGGTCGTACACCGGGGGGCCCGGCAGACCGATACCGCGCATCGCATCCGTATCGAGAAGGATAGTGCGCTGGCGGATGTGATCGGGCGGCGGACGATCACGGTGAACAGTCACCATCACCAAGCCATCCGCGACGTTCCCAGATCCGTCCGCGTGGCCGCGCGCTCGGAGGACGGCTTGATCGAAGCGATCGAGCTTCCCAGGCAACGTTTTGTGCTGGGCGTGCAATGGCACCCCGAGCGGTGGCCTCACCCGTCCTCGGCGAGGATCATGAAAGGGTTCCTGGCGGCGTGTCGCGATTACTGAATGATCGTCAGTTTGGTCGCGGCGGCTTTGACGATCCGAACCTGCTCGACGACCGCGGTGGCGATGCGTCGGAACGCCTCGGCCTGGGGCGAGGCGGGCGCGGCGTCCACCAAGGGTCGTCCGGCGTCGCCGCCCGAGCGGATCGAGGGGTCGATGGGGATCTCGCCGAGAAACGGCACCCCGAGCATATCGGCCGCGTGACGGCCCCCGCCGTGGGAGAAGATGTCGGTGCGCTCGTGGCAGTGCGGGCACACGAATGAGCTCATGTTTTCGATGATGCCCAGCACCGGCACGTGGACCTTCTGAAACATCGCGAGCCCCTTCTTGGAATCGAGCAGCGACACTTCCTGCGGTGTGGTCACGATGATGGCGCCGGTCAGCGGCACCAATTGCGAGAGCGAGAGCTGGGCATCGCCCGTTCCAGGCGGGAGGTCGACCACGAGGTAATCGAGCTCGCCCCACTCCACGTCGCGGAGGAATTGCTGGATCGCCGAATTGATCATCGGCCCGCGCCAGACGATGGGATTGTCGTCCGGGACGAAGAAACCGATCGACATCAGCTTGACGCCGTATTTCTCGGGGGGGGTGAGTTTCTGCCCCTGTCCGCCGCCCCCCATGTCGGGCTGCTTGACGCCCATCATCAGCGGGACGTTGGGGCCGTAAATATCGCAGTCGAGCAGCCCCACGCGGGCGCCGCTTTGCGCGAGAGCCACCGCGAGGTTGACGGCGACCGTCGTCTTGCCGACGCCGCCCTTCCCGCTGCTCACCGCGATGGTATGTTTCACCAAAGGGATCAGGCTGTCTTGCTCGGCCATCGGTTCTCCTCGGACATTCGCCGCGCTCTTCTGATGAGACCGCAGACGGGCGTCTTGCTCAACGGGGTCGCAAAAATTTATTCTAAGAATTTCCCAATCGGAATGTCAATTTGACGGCTGCCGCTCGGCGCGGGTGGAGCGATCAGGGGAGCGCGTCGGTTGTGGCCACCCGGTTCTTGCCCAGCGTCTTCGCCTCGTACAGCGCTTGGTCGGCGGCTTCGATCAAGCTGTTCACGGTCTTGATCTGGTTTCCGGGGAGTGAGGCGAGGCCGATGCTGACCGTCACGGGATGGGGCGTGCCGGCCAGGGGAAAGAACATGTAGTGCATCACCGTTTCGCGGATGCGTTCGGCGACGTGTCGGGCTCCGGCGGGGTCGTTTTGGGACAAGACGATCACGAATTCGTCGCCCCCGTATCGGACGGCGAAATCATAGCCCCGCAACATGGTCTGGAGCATTCGGCCGACCGTCCGCAAGACCTCGTCGCCGGACAGGTGACCGTAGGTATCGTTGATGCGTTTGAAGTCGTCCACGTCGATCATCAGGCACGAGAGATTCAGTCCGTGGCGCTGACTCCGTTTGAGTTCGCGGTTGATGGCGCCCGCGAGGTACGTTTGGTTGTAGAGCCCGGTGAGCGAGTCGATGATCGCCCGTTGTTCGATCGCACGCATCTGGGCCCGCAACCGCAACATGACGCGGGTCCGCGCGACCAGCTCGGCGGGATGATAGGGTTTGGTGAGAAAATCCTGCGCGCCGTGTTCGAAGCTCAACAGCTTTTCCTCGATATTCGCGCGCGAGGTCACGACGATCACCGGGGTGTGTTGGAGGCGCTCATCCTGGCGGACCGCGGCGAGCAATTTGAGGCCGTCCATCCTCGGCATGACCAGATCGGCGATGATGAGGTCGAGGTCCGCCTCGCCCAAGACCTTCAATGCCTCGATGCCGTCTGACGCTTCGAGGATCTCCAGGATCGGATCGGAGGCCTTCAGGATGCGAATCATGTCGGCGCGCATCGACGCGTTGTCATCGACGATCAGGATCTGATTCGGCATGACGTCCTCCGATGCAGGATTGGTTATTCCGTCGCAGAAAAATGGCGCGCCCAGAGGGATTTGAACCCCCGACCTACGGATTCGTAGTCCGGCGCTCTATCCAGCTGAGCTATGGGCGCGTGATAGCGTCACCTGAGGACAAAGGGGGTGAGGCATTCTCCATCGCGATCGTCCGACGTCCGCGGTGCGCGCCGCGGGTTTACGACGACGTGACTCCCTCCTTGAGCACCAGGCCGTAGCGCGGGTGCGTGAAGGGATGCACGGACGGGTACAGAGAGAACAGCCACGCATCAAAGATCGGGGTTCCCGCTTCCAGAACCGTCACCTTCACGGCCGGGTTTGACGGCTCAGGGGTCACGGAGGTGAAGACGGAATCCTGAATCGTGAAGTCCGGGAGAAAATCCGCGACCTCGACGACCAACGGGGTCTGGGGCACCGCCCAGCGGCTGTTCAACGGCACGACGTACTCGGTCGACGTCCGGGCGGTCTTGTCCTCAAGGACCAAACGCACCGCCTTCCATTTTCTTTTCACCGCGTCCGGCAACACCGTGATGCCGCCGCCTTGAATCTTCGGGATATCCGACGGCAGAGCAGCGGCCGGAGACGCCGGCTCCGACGGGAGCCTCTCCGTGGACTTCGACTTAGAGGCCGGTTTGCATCCTGCCATCCCGAGCACCAACAACGCGACCAACACCATCGTCGAACGATACCGTGGTCTGATCATGACTCCCATACGACATCAGAGAGCAAAATGGCGGAGAGGCAGGGATTTGAACCCTGGGTAGAGATTTTGTCCCTACGACGGTTTAGCAAACCGTTGCCTTCAGCCGCTCGGCCACCTCTCCCAACCCCGCAAAGCGGGCTACGCAACGCAGGACCGACTTCCCGGTCCGAGGCTGCGAGACGCTTTTGACGTTCTCGGTTTTTCCCGCGTGAGTACTTTCACACTGGCTTATGCAAAAAGCCCCTGATTGTAGGAAAATCTCTCTCGATTTGCAATGGGGTACTCCACCTTTGCTATAATCCGCGCCATGCGCGTTCGGCTTGCCGTCGGGTGGATCGTGTGCGTAGCGCTGGCGGGTGGGCCGGCGTGCACGCGCGGCAAGGCGCACGAGCCGACGCCCGATCTTTTCAAAATGGCGGGTTCCTACGACGTGGGGCAGAACCCGACCTTTCTTGCCACGGCCGATTTTAACGCCGACCACATCGCCGATCTCGTCACCGCGAACATCAACGGCCAGAATGTCTCGATCCTGCTGGGGAACGGCGACGGGACGTTCAACGAGCGGATACGGTACCGCGTGGGGGAACTCCCCAGAACGCTGGTGACGGTCGATGTCACCCACGACGGGGTGCCGGACCTCGTGGTGGCCAACAACGGCAGCAACTCCATCTCGATCCTGAAGAACAAAGGAGACGGGACCTTCCTGGACGCCGTGCATCGGCCGGTCGGCCAATCCCCGCTGGCCCTCACCTCCGCCGATTTTAACGGCGACGGCTTCGCCGATCTCGCGGTCTGTCTTCGCTTCGATCGCATGGTGATTCTCCTGGGGGATGGAACTGGGGCGTTCCGAGAGGGGGAGGCCTTCGACCCCGGTGATACGCCGTCCGCCGTCGTCGCCGCCGATTTTAACGGTGACGGCTTGATCGACTTGGGGGTGGCGAACAGCGGGATGATGAAGGGAAACATCGCCGTGTTTCTGGGCGACGGCAAAGGGGCATTCAAGGCCGCGGGCGAATACGGCGAGCACATCCGCCCGATCTTCTTGACGATGGGCGACTTCAACGAGGATGGCAAGCTCGATCTGGTGGCGACCGACGGCCCGAGAAACCTCTTGACCGTCTTTCTGGGGCGTGGAGACGGGACCTTCGAAGCGGGCCGGGGCTTTAGCGCCGAGAGCGGTCCGGTCTTCATCGTACCGGGCGATTTTAACCGCGACCATCACCTCGACGTCGCGGTGACCAACAGCGTCAGTAACAACCTCTCGGTCGTGATCGGGAACGGCGACGGGACCTTTCGCTTTCCGCCGTTTGACTATCAAACCGACCGCGGACCGTTCGCAGTGGTCGCGGAGGATTTCAACGGCGATCAGGTGCTGGATGTGGCGGTGGCGAATTTTCAGAGCGACAACGTCACGGTCTGGCTGGGGCGGAGCGTGGAGGAGCAGAAGGCGAAGAAGGGCGGGTGACGGCGGGATTACTGGGTGACGCAAACGAGATAGAGAGAGTCAAAGTCAATGGCGTCTCGCAGCCTCGGGCCGGGACAACAGGCCCTACGTTGCGCTACGCAAGCGAGGATGGGAAAAGGGAAGGGTCAAAGGTGTCTCCGAGCCTCGCGCCGGGAAAGCGGCGCTGTGTTCGGCTACGCAAGCGAGGATGGGAGGGGTGGCCGAGTGGTCGAAGGCGACGGTCTTGAAAACCGTATCCCGAAAGGGACGTGGGTTCGAATCCTACCCCCTCCGCACCTCGCTCCCTCTCCCATGGGGAGAGGGAGCGAGGTGCGGGGAATGCCAGGGCGTGCGCTTCCACCCCATCTGGTACAACGCTGCCGAGAACTTCGGCGACGCCTAACCGACGCTGAAGCATTGCTCTGGAGCCTGCTTCGGAACCAGCAGTTAAAGGGGATGAAGTTTCGCCGCCAGCATCCTCATGGAAGTTTTATCGTGGATTTTTACTGTCATGCAGCGCGACTCGCGATTGAGCTCGATGGCGGGGTCCATGCACTTCCTGAACAGTCGTGGCGTGATTCCCAACGGACACGGGCGCTGGAAGCGGAAGGCATCCACGTACTCCGGTTCTGGAACCACGAGGTTTTGAAAAACACGGAAGGCGTGTTGGAGACCATTTTACAAGCCCTTGCCTTCCCTCACCCTAGCCCTCTCCCACGGGGAGAGGGAAGAGATTTCGTCGATGATGAGAAGCGGTTGCGGAATGCCGATGTCGCCGGCCGCTCCGCGAGAGGGGGTAGCGTGCGAGGCGCGGAATAGTTGGTGAATTAGTACGTTCTCTCCTTTGGAAGATACTTCGTCACCGTCACCGGCAGGTACTCCAGCCGCGGTCCCGACGGTGACGCATACGCCAGCGTGTGTTTGAGCCAGTTCGCGTCATCCCGTGTCGGGAAATCGCGACGCGCATGGGCGCCGCGACTTTCCTCGCGCGCCAGCGCTCCTTCGACGATCGTTTCCGCCAGATCCATTAAACAGCTCAATTCGAGGGCCGAAATGAGTTCGGTGTTGAAGACGCGGCTCTTGTCCTGCACCACGACGGATTCGACGCGCGGGCGGATCTCGCGCAGAGCGCGGCGGGCGTTCTCCAGGCGCTCGCGCGTTCGGAAGACGCTCACGTCCTCGCTCATGGCCTGACCCAGGGCCTCGCGGACCGCGGCGATGCGTTCGCCCGATCGGCGGGCGCGGAGGCGCTCGATCCGCTCTCGGTCCCGCTCGAGGTGCTCGCGCCCCACCGGCTCCGGTGTGCCCCCGCCACGGATCTGCCGGAGCGCGTGCTGCGCCGAGCGCCGCCCGAAGACGATCGTGTCGAGGAGCGAGTTCCCGCCCAATCGGTTGCCGCCGTGGACGCTCACGCATGCGCATTCACCCGCGGCATACAGACCGGGAATCGACGTCCGGCCCCAGGTGTCGGTCTTGATCCCCCCCATGCTGTAGTGCGCGCCGGGGCGGATCGGGATCGGGGCCTCGATCGGATCGACGCCCACGTAGGTGATGGCGAGTTCTCGGA
This sequence comes from Nitrospirota bacterium, assembly GCA_016201825.1. GTDB lineage: Bacteria > Nitrospirota > Nitrospiria > 2-01-FULL-66-17 > 2-01-FULL-66-17 > 2-01-FULL-66-17. The sequence continues at coordinate 6,525 of JACQCD010000105.1, forward strand.
TCTGCGGGAGCCGCTCAAGAATTTTCTGCCGGCCGAGGTGGCGCAGGTCGAGCAAGACGCAGTCGTTGATCCCTCGACCTTCGTCGATCTCGTCCTGTTCGGCGCGCGAGACGACGTCGCGGCTCGCCAACTCCAGCTTGTTCGGCGCGTACTTCGCCATGAAGCGTTCGCCCTTGGCGTTGATCAAATAGCCGCCCTCGCCGCGGGCGCCTTCGCTGATGAGGATGCCGGTTCGCTTGAGCGTCGTGGGGTGGAACTGGACCATCTCCATGTCCATCAGCGGCGCGCCGGCTCGGTAGGCCATGCTCATGCCGTCTCCGGTGTTGATCAACGCGTTGGTGCTCGGCGCGAAGACGCGGCCGTACCCGCCGGTGGCGAGGATGACGGCGTTGGCCGCGATGACGTCCAACTCGCCGGTGAAGATGTTCATGGCGACACAGCCGCGGCAGGCGCCGCCTTCGATGACGAGCGACGTCACGTACCACTCTTCATACGTTTTCGCGCGGCGCTTGAGGAGCTGCTCGTACATCACGTGCAAGAGCGCGTGGCCGGTGCGGTCGGCGGCGTAACAGGTGCGCGGAAAGCTCGCGGCGCCGAACGGCCGTTGCGCGATGTGCCCGTCGGCATCCCGGCTGAAAATCGCTCCCATGCGCTCGAGCGCCAGGATGTCTTGCGGGCCTTCCTCGCACATCACTTCGATCGCGTCCTGATCGCCCAGATAGTCGCTCCCTTTGACCGTATCGAAGGCGTGCGATTCCCACGAGTCTCGGGGATTGATGGCCGCGTTGATGCCCCCCTGGGCGGCGACCGAGTGGCTGCGCAACGGGTGAACTTTGGAGACGAGCGCGACGTCGATGCCGGGAGGCACCTCGATCGCCGCCCGCATTCCGGCGAGTCCCCCGCCGATGATGAGGATGTCGTGGGCGAACATCAGGTCGGCGGGGTCCAGCGCACCTGCGGTTTGCGCGCGGCCAAGACCTCGTCCAGGCGCGATCGCGCCGTGGTATGCGGCGCGGTTTTGACGAGTTCGGGTTGCTCCTCGCATTCCTTGGCGATGGCCAGCATCGCGTCGCAGAAGGCGTCCAAGGTCTCGCGGGCCTCGCTCTCCGGCGGTTCGATCATGATCGCTTCCTCCACCACCATCGGAAAATTGATCGTGGGGGGATAATAGCCATAATCGATCAGACGCTTGGCGATATCCCAGGCGTGAACACCCTTCGCGCGCTGGCGCTTGGCCGAGAACACGCACTCGTGCATGCACGCGCGGTCGTACGCGATCTGATACGCCGAGGCCAGCCGCGCGCGGACGTAGTTCGCGTTGAGGATCGCGTTGCGGCTGATCTCGGCCAGGCCGGCCGCGCCCAGCCGGCGCAGGTAGGTGTACGCGCGAACCAGGATGCCGAAGTTGCCGTAGAAGCTGTGAAGGCGTCCGATCGACTGCGGGCGATTGTGGTCGAGGAAGAAGCGGGCGCCGTCGCGTTCGATCGTGGGTGTGGGAAGGTAGGCGGCCAGCGGCGCCTTGACACCGATCGGGCCCGCCCCGGGTCCGCCCCCGCCGTGCGGGGTCGAGAACGTTTTGTGAAGGTTGAAGTGCACGACGTCGAATCCCATGTCGCCGGGCCGCACCAGGCCGAGCAGCGCGTTCAAGTTGGCGCCGTCCATGTACAAGAGCGCGCCCGCGTCGTGAACGATCTTCGCGATCTGGACGATCTCTTTCTCGAAGAGCCCGAGCGTGTTGGGATTGGTGAGCATCAAGGCCGCGCAGTCGTGGTCGATCAATTTCGAGAGGTCGCCCACGTCGACCAAGCCTTCGGCGTTGGAATGAACGGTCTGAACCTCGTAGCCCGCGAGCGCGGCGGAGGCCGGGTTGGTCCCGTGCGCCGAATCGGGGATGATGACGCGGCGGCGGGGGTTGCCGCGCGCCGCGTGGTAGGCGTGGATCATGAGGATGCCCGCGAACTCGCCCTGCGCGCCGGCTGCGGGTTGCAGCGAGACGCGGTCCATGCCCGCCACCTCTTTTAACCCTTGCTCCAGTTCGTACATCAACCGGAGCGCGCCTTGCGAGAGCGCCTCGCCCTGCAGAGGATGCGCGGCCGCCGCGCCCGGGTGCCGCGCCATCTCCTCGTTGATCTTGGGGTTGTACTTCATCGTGCACGACCCCAGCGGATAGAACCCGAGGTCCACGCCGTAGTTCTCGCGCGACAGGCGGGTGTAATGGCGAACCACGTCCACCTCGCTTAGCTCGGGCAGCGCGGGCGGCGTCGTGCGACGCGCGGACGTCGGCACGGCGGCCGCGCGTGGCTCGGGGACGTCCAAGGCAGGCAAGCGATAGCCTCGGCGGCCGGGGGTGCTTTTCTCGAACAACAACGATTCAGGCATTGCCTTCCTCCAATACCGCTACCAACCGGTCGATCTCTTCACGCGTCCGTTTTTCCGTCACGCACACCAACCAGAGGTTGGCCCACGCGGGATCAAGCTGACCCAGGTCGAGGCCGCCGAGTAGACCGGCCTTGAGCAGCCGCGCGTTTAACTCAGCCGGGGGCCGCGGCGTCTTGACGACGAACTCCTTGAAGAACGGTGTCGAAAACGGTCGGCTATAGCCCGGCAGCGCCGCGATCCGGTCGGCGGCGTAGTAGGCCTTCGCCAGGCACTGCTCGCCCACCTCGCGCAACCCGTGCGGGCCGAGCGTCGCCAGGTAAATCGACGCGGTCAGCGCCATCAAGGCTTGGTTCGTGCAGATGTTGGAGGTGGCCCGCTCGCGGCGGATGTGCTGTTCGCGCGCCTGGAGCGTCAGGCAGTAGCCCGGACGTCCTTTGGTATCCACGGTGGCGCCGACGATACGTCCCGGGATCTGGCGCATGAAGTCTTTCTTGGTCGCCATGAACCCCACGTAGGGACCGCCGAAACTCAGCGGATTGCCGAGCGCCTGGCCTTCCCCGACCGCGATGTCCGCCCCCCAGTTGCCGGGGGGCGCGAGCAGGCCGAGCGAGAGCGGATCGACCGATGCGACGACCAGTGCGCCGCGAGCGTGGGCGATCCGCGCGATCGCCGCGACCTCTTCGAGGTTCCCGAAAAAGTTGGGATGCTGGATCAAGACCGCCGCGGTTTCGTCGGTCACCTCGCGCTCGATGGCGGTGAGGTCGGCCTGGCCGTTCCGAGAGGGCACGGCGTGGAGGGGGTGGGAGATCCCTTGCAGATACGCGGCGACCACCGCCCGAACGTGCGGGTGGATGGTCTGGGGCATGACGAGGTGGGATCGCTTGGTCACGCGGCACGCCATCAACGCGCCCTCGGCCAGCGCCGAGGCGCCGTCGTACATCGAGGCGTTGGCGACGTCCATTGCCGTCAGCTCGCAGATCATCGTTTGAAACTCGTAGATCGTTTGCAGGAGACCCTGACTCATCTCGGCTTGGTATGGCGTGTACGAGGTCGAAAATTCGGACCGCGACGCCAAGAACGGCACGATCGACGGGATCGCGTGGTCGTACGCGCCCGCGCCGAGGAAGCAGGGATACCGCTCGGCGTCCGCGTTCTCACGGAGGAGGCCGCCGATCTCGCGC
>JACQCD010000096.1 GCA_016201825.1 Nitrospirota bacterium
GGTTCGTCCGGGGCGTACCCAAACCGCCTGCGCTCCCCCAGGCCGTGTGGATCAACAAACCGAGGACGCCGGCCGGGTCCACTGAGGCGTTGGACACTAAATTCTGACCGGCAGTGTCTCATTCTTGTTGACACGTTCCGACGCCGCTTCCTCATGCTACCAAGGCGTACGGACAACTCCTTGGACGGGACTTTAACCCGCTAGACGTACTGCTGTTACTGCGAACGATCAAATCTTTACTTGTGAGTGGTCCGCGAATGAGCCCAACCGGGATGCCATTCAATCGTTCAACGCTCATCATACTCCTCATACTCCTCGCCGCCGTTCGGCTCGCCTTCTTCTGAATTATCGTCACGGAGAGTTTCAGGCCAAACGGCCGAAGAATTCTTATTGAGGGTTTCGAACGCGTGTACATTACCACAGCCGAGTGAGGAACCAACCGGGTGATTCGCGCGTGGTTTGTTCATGGCTTGCTACAGAGATCTTGGAGTGCGAGAACGGTTCGCCAATTTCTGGTTGTGGCGGGCATCCCTAACGCCTTTTCGAAGTAAGCGTTGCTCAGCTTCGTTCTTCCGTACCCGTGAGGGCAGTACAGGAAGACCACCTGCCCGACCAACACGGCCTGCTCTCCCGACCGGGCCAGCTGTGTGAGGTTTCGGAAGCGGTGTTCTGAGATGGGCTCAAAGAGGAACGTGGCGTGAAACAATGTTCCATCGCCTCCTGATCGTGGCCACAGTGGATTGGAACTGGCTATGAGATCCAGTTCCTTTGCCGACAAGACCAGGACTTCGACGTCATGTCCGAAGTCTTCGGCGATCCGAGCTCGTAAGGCCACGGCCAGTTTGCGCGGGCCCGCCCGATTCGCGCGAAAGACCAGATTTCCACTTTGCAGGTAGCTCCGCACATCAGTCAGCCCCAATACTTCGCAGCTCTTCTGCAAATCGGCCGTGCGGATTTGCTTTTGGCCCGAGACATTGATCCCGCGGAGCAGGGCCACGAACGTCGTCATGCGGTCAGGGCTCAGAGTCGGTTATTTTTCGCGTCTCGAGTGCGACCTGCACCGTGTTATCCCGATCACCCATCCAGATCTGTCCATCCTGAATGGTGCATTGCAACTCCATCGCGCGCTGTGCGAGCTTGGCTAGGGCTCGGCTTGTGTCGACCGGCAGGTTCATCACGGTTAGGTTCGTCACTCGTTCGAGTTTGGCTCGGTTTTGCTCCCACCACCGGTCGGCGCTATGGCCGCCATAGGTATAGATGACGACTTGTTTCGCGCGGCCACAGGCCTTGCGAATGCTCCTTTCATCGGGCTGGCCCACGTCGATCCACAGCTCGATGGCGCCGGTCAGATCTTTTTGCCAGAGATCGGGCTCGTCTTCCTCGCTCAGCCCGTTGCCGAACGCTAACGCGTCGTGCGCGTGGCGCACAAAGGCCAGGATGCGCACCATCATGCGCTCGTCGGTCTCGGATGGATGACGCGCAATGGTGAGCGCATGATCCTGGTAGTAGTGGCGATCCATGTCGGCGATGTGCAGCGTGGCCTTACAGATCGTGGCGTTCAGGGCCATCGCGTCACATGGACTGTTACTGCGGATTGAAGCTCCCTGCAGCAAGCTGCAGGGAATCTTCGAAGTGCAATGAAGTGAAGAAGCACGGTTTCCATGTTGCTCGCTTACCCCGCAGCAAGCTGCTGGGAATCCGCTCGCAATGCACTTTCACCGCAAAAGGGCAAAGATTGGATGGCGACGCATCGAGGTCTTCGGAGATGGTTCGCTGAGCCATTGGAACATTGGCTGCCCGAGGGGGGCTAGTCCGGCTTCTTGGCGCCCTTCGACGCGGCGGATTTCCGCTTCGGTTCTGACCACGGGACCTCGCCGAGCACCATCACCAACTGGTTCTCGACCACCGCCTCGTTGAGCTTGAGCGGGATTTCTTTGACCACGCCGTGCCTGGGGGCCAGGATGGCGGTTTCGATTTTCATCGCCTCGATGTTCATGATCTCCTGGCCCTCCTTGACGATGTCGCCTACTTTGAGCACGCGGTCCTTGTCGCCGATCCGCCAGACATTGCCCATCATGGGCGAGGCGACCTCGCCTTTGATCGAGGGGTCGGCGAAGCGCGGGCCGACCCTGAGGCGTTCCTTGTAGGCGGGCATCTCCACCGGGAAGACGTGCATCGTGTTGTTCACCGCCAGCACGATGTGCCGTATCCCGCCGGCCTCCGCCCCGATCGAGACCAGCTTGATCGTGTTGGGCTTTCCGTTTTGCTCGAAGCGAACCTCCCTCCCCGCCTCCTTCAATCCGTCCAGCCACACCGGCGTGGGCAGGAGCGACGTGTTGCCGTACTTGCGGCGGAACACGAGGAAGTCCACGGTCGCGCCGGGGTGCTGCAGATACAGGATGAGCTCCGACGGCGTGGCGTGACGCCCGATCTTCGCCTCCAGCTCCCGCTTGAGCGCCTCGACGTCCTCGTTCTTCTTCTTGGCCAGCGGAGACGCTTCGATCCGCTCCTTCTGCACTCGCTCGCGCCACCCATCGCCGAAGACCGATTGGTACACCCAGTCGGCCGGCCACCCGAACGGCAGCGGTCCGTATCGGCCCAACAACAGGCTCTTGAGGTCGTCGGTCGCGTGCGAATAGAGGCCGACAAGGCGCTCGCGCTCCTCGGGTTCAAGCGTGTTGAGCCGTTGGCCGCGTGCGATGAAGCGCTCGCACAGGTCCAAGAGGGACTCGACCGCTTTGTACCCGCCCTCCTTGAAGTGGTACTGCACGATCCCGACCCAGGTCGTCCAGGTGATCTGCGAGCCGGGCGTCACGTCGAAATACTTGATGAAGCGGTTGCCGAAGCTCATCCCGCGGAGGATGTGGGGCATCAAATGGAGGAAGTCGCCCTTTACGGCCTGCTCGAACGAGCTGGGGAACGCGCCACCCGGCATGCGGTGCTCGGTGACCTTGTACGAAAATCCACGAAACTGGGACTCAAACTCCTGGTAATGGCCGATGAAATCGGTGACCACGCGACTCGCTTCATCCACCTGAATCAGGTCGAGATTGGTCTGGAGACCGTTCTCCTCCAAGAGCGCGTTGACCGACCGGATCGGGGCGTGGCCGTAGTACCGCGTGAACGGATCGTCGGTCACGTCGAGGATCTTGGCCCCGGCCTTGGCCGCCGCGACCAGCGCGGGGACGGCGAGGCCGTCGGTGGTGTGGCGGTGGTAGTGGATGACCAGCGAAGGGTGTTTCTGCAGCAAGGCATCGACGAGCGAGGCGATCTGCTTGGGCGAGCCCACGCCGGCCATGTCCTTGATGCACAGGACGATGTCCTTGGGGCCCCCGGTGAGACTGAGGATCTCCTTCGTCACCTTGAGGTAATAGGCGTTGGTGCAATCGTCCGACACGGAAAATGAGATCGCCGGCTCGAAGAGCTTGCCGCCCTTCATGACCTCTTCCGCGATCGGGATCATGTTGGGGACATAGTTGAGAAAATCGAAACACCGCCACACGTCGACGTACGGCAGAAAGGCCTTGACCGAGAGCGCGATCACGTTGCGCGGGTACATCCGGTAGCCCCAAAGGTTGGTCGACCGGACCAAGGTCTGGGTCATCACGTCCGGCATCCGCTCCTTCCACAACGCCGCCTCCTCGAACGGGTGGACGGTCGATGGCGTCATGGATTTTCTAAGAGAACGCCCGCGTATCGGGGTGACGGAGCCTGTTCAGGAACCGTAGGTGGCGCAGCAGTGGCCAGATGCACGGCGCTCCGGTTGGGAAATCGCCATTGGCATTGCCTTGCGCGCCTGGTAGGGGTTCGACATGTCGAACCCCTACGTGTCGTACGTGAGCACGCAAGACCGACTGACAACGCAGCAGATGGCCATTCATGGACAGGCTCCTAG
>JACQCD010000109.1 GCA_016201825.1 Nitrospirota bacterium
GAACCTGTACCTCGTCGGGGGCTGGACGGCGGATCGCTCGGTGATGGCGAGCGTCGCGGTCTGGACCGACGAACCGGCCCGGCGATGAGTGACGCGCCCGGCACGTGTGTCGTGGGCCTCGTGGTCTTCCACGGGGTGGAGGAATTCGATCTGGCCGCGCCCTACGGCGTGTTTTCCGCGCTACGCCGGTTGCAGCTTGACTCTCGAGACGTCGACCTGCCCGAGACCTCCGTGCTGGCCGTGACCCGGACTCCCGGGATCGTTCACGGCGCCAACGGCCTGCGGATCCTTCCCGACTACGATTTCGCGATGTGCCCTCCTCTCGACGTGTTGATCGTTCCCGGATCGGGCGAGATCGGTGAACCGACGGTTCCCGAAATGGAGGAAGGCGGCCTCTGGGATTTCGTGTATGAGCGCGCGCCGCTGGCGCGGTACGTGGCGGCGATCGGGACCGGGACGTTCGTCTTAGCCAAGGCCGGGATCCTGGCGGGCAAGCGAGCCACCACGCATTGGAAGTACCGATCGCGCCTCGGCCGCTTCGAGGGGGTGACGGCGAGCGACGAGGCGCTGGTGGAGGACGGCGTCGTGGGAACCGCCGCGAGCGGGGCGTGGGGCGCGCCACTCGCCCTCATGGCGATCACACGCCTCTGGGGCGACTCCGTGGCGAGGCGTGTCGGCCGGGAGTTGGAGCTGGACGTGGTGCCCGCGCTGCGTGTGCCGTGACAACCCATTTCTGATCTCCTATAATAACTGCGCCCATGAACCCCATCCGCCACATCCACCTGATCGCGGTTTGCGGAACCGGGATGGGATCGCTCGCCGGGATGCTCAAGGCGTCCGGCTTCCACGTCACGGGGTCGGACCGCAACGTCTACCCGCCGATGAGCACGCTGCTTGCCGCGCAGGGGATCGTCCCGTACTCCGGATTTGACCCCGCGCATCTGGACGGCGCCGATCTCGTGGTGGTCGGTAACGCCGTGGCTAAAACCAACCCCGAAGTGGCGGCGATGCTGGAGCGGGGCATTCCCTATCGGTCGTTCCCGCAAGCGCTCGCGGAGTTCTTCATCGGCGATCGGCACGCGATGGTCGTTGCCGGGACGCACGGCAAGACGACCACGACCGCACTGCTCGCGTGGGTGTTGACGGCGGCGGGCCGAGACCCCGGGGCGATGATCGGCGGGTGGGCCAGAAATTTCGAGGGCAATTACCGACTCGGCAAGGGGGAGTACGTCGTCGTCGAAGGGGACGAATACGACACGGCGTTCTTCGACAAGGGACCGAAGTTTCTCCACTACCGTCCCCGCACCGCGATCTTGACCAGTATCGAGTTTGACCACGGGGACATTTACGGCCACCTGGATCAGATCGTGGCGTCCTTCATCAAGTTCGTGGACTTGATTCCGCGCGACGGCCTCTTGCTGGCGGCCGACGGCGACGCCACCGTGGCGTCGGTCGCGGCGCGCGCGGCCTGTCGGGTGGAGACCTACGGGTTCGAGGCGATCAGTCACTGGAGGGCCGAGGCCGTCAGGCCCGAGGCCGCTGGGATGGCGTTCGAGGTGCGGAAACGGGGCGATCCGTACGGGGCGTTCCGTCTCCCCTTGCTCGGCCGGCACAACGTGATGAACGCCCTCGCCGTCATCGGCGCCGCGGACCACGCCGGCCTGACGCCCCGCGACATCGTGGAGGCATTCGGGCGCTTTGAGGGGATCAAACGCCGGCAAGAAATCATCGGCACCGTGCGCGACATCATCGTCATGGACGACTTCGCCCACCATCCGACCGCGATCCGCGAGACGTTGGCGGCGCTGAAGATGGGGTACCCCTCCCGCCAGCTCTGGGCGATTTTCGAGCCGCGCTCCGCCACCAGCCGGCGGAACACCTTTCAAACCGCGTTCGCCGAAGCGTTCGATCTGGCCGATCGAGTCGTCATTGCGAAGCCCTTTGCCGCTGAAAAACTTCCCGACGCCGAACGCCTTGACGTCGCACGATTGGTCGCCGATCTCAACCGTCGCGGCGTCCACGCCGCGGTGCTCGCCACCGCCGATGAGATCGTTCGGACGATCGCGCCGCAACTGGCCCCGGGCGATCTGGTGTGCGTGATGTCGAGCGGCGGGTTTGACGGCATCCATAGTAAATTGCTGTCGGCACTCTCCTCGCTCGCGCCGGCATGACGCCGCTTCGGAAGCCGCCGGCGCTACAGAGGGGGGATCTCGTCGGTGTGGTCGCGCCGGCGGGCGCGGTGAAGGCCGATGACCTGGGCGCCGGCATTCGTCGGTTGGAGGAGCTGGGATTTCGCGTCGCGTTGGGCCGCGCGGTGTACCGGACCTCGCGCTACCTCGCGGGCCGCGACCAGGACCGCGCGGCCGACATCACCCAGATGTTCGCCAACCCCGAGGTCAAGGCGGTGGTGGCCGCTCGGGGTGGATACGGGTCGTCGCGGGTGCTGCCGTTCTTGGACGCCGACGCGCTGGCCCGCTCCCCGAAGATCTTCGTGGGCAGCAGCGACGTGACCATCCTCCTGCACTTTCTCCGGACGGCGTGTCAACTCGTCACATTTCACGGGCCGATGGTCAGCCCCAATTTCGGCAAGTATTCTTCGCCGGCCACGAACGACGCGTTCATCCGCGTCCTGAGCGCCACCACGCCTCCCGGCCCGTTCACCGTCACGGGGGTCAACGTCCTCAAAGGGGGGAGCGGCGAGGGGATCTTGACCGGGGGCTGCCTCACGCTGGTTTGCCAAACCATCGGGACCCCCTATGAAATCCAGACCGACGAGGCGATCCTCTTCCTGGAAGACATCAACGAGCCGCCGTATCGCATCGACCGGATGCTCACCTACCTCAAGCAACTGGGCAAGTTCGAAGGGGTGCGGGCGGTGGTGTTCGGCCTGATGCCCGACTGTCATCCTTCGTCGCAGGACCTGTACACGCTGGAAGACGTGATCCGGGACGTCTTAGGCGATCTACCGTGCCCCATCCTGATCGATTTCCCGTCCGGTCACGGAGGCACGAACGTCACCCTCCCATTCGGCGTCCGCGCCGCGGTGGAGGGAAACACCCTCAGCATTCTCGAAGCGCCGGTGAGTTAGGGGCAGGCCGGCGTAAGCACGTCGGGGCTCGCCGCATTGCCCGCGATGTCCTTCGCGATCAATGTGACCGTGCCGGACGTCACGTCCGGGGTGGCGGTCCACGTCGATTGAGCGTCGCTCCCCACCAACAACTGCTCGACGTTGTCCGAGCCGAGTTGAAGAATCGCCGTGTAGGGATCCTTCTTGCCGGTGAACGTCGCCTTGAGGGAGCCTGCGGGTGATGAGACGCACTGCCTCGTGGTGACCTGCGGAGGCGACGGTGGCGTGACGTCGAGCGTGATCTGATACACGGCGTCGGTGCTCGAATTGCCCTGTTCATCGAGCGCCACGAACGTCAGCGAGTTGGGCCCTTCGGAGAGCGGCGTGGGATATTCAAACCATGTCTCTCGGGTCGGGCCGACGATCTCGTTGCCGTTGAGCGTGATGTGGCTTCGAGACGGTTTGAGGCCCGTCAATCGTACAACCGGTCGATTCGTGATCAGGGGTGGGAACGGATGGAGCGGGATCGAGACGGCGGCGACTTCGCTGAATCCAACCGTGCTGCCCGAGACCGACACGACATACGCGTACGTCGGACAGGGGGTGTCGAGGGTCGTGCACGTGTCCAGCCCGGCGTGCCGGTAGGTTGTGCCGCTGAGGCCGGAGAACACTCCGTCGGGCGGCCCCGTGGTGTCGAGCGATCGCCACCACGTGAGGTCATAGCTCGTGGCCCCGGTGACGGGCGGCGGCCAGGTGATCGTGTTGTAGCCAGGCCCCGCGGTGAGCCTCACGCCGCGTGGAGCATCCGAGGGTAGTGCGGCGGGTATGGTATAAGGCGGTGCGGCGGGCGTGGCGTACACGCGGGTGGACGGCCGGCCCTCACCTGAGGGAAAGTGCGGAACCACCCGAAACCCGTATCGCCGGTCGTTGTCAAGCGGCGATACCTCAAAGGGGAACGTGAATGGGGGCGCCACCAACTCCGCCTGTGAGGCGACGTAGGCGATCGACTCGATCGCGTCGGTCCACGCGAGTGTCACCGTCCGGTTCCCCACGGTGACCGTGACGGGTGCCGTTTCTCCCGGGCGTCCCCCCACCTCGGCCGAGGACCGGCCTTCCTCAACCTGCGAAAAGACGGCGGTGACCGCGTAGTGATAGTCCGTTCCGGGTTCGAGGTCCTCGTGAGTATAGGTGGTGCCCGAGACGACCTCGATCACCGTGGCGTTTGACGAGGTGACTCCTCCGCTGAAGCTCCAGAAGCTCCAATAGACCCGATACGCGATCGCGCCGGTCACGGCATTCCAGGAGAGGCGGTTGTTCCGCGGTCCGGGCGTGAGGGACACACCGGAGGGGATCGTCGGATCGTCCGGGACCGGCATCGCGGAGACGACGACGGTCGAGTGATCGGCTCGCGTGACCGTATAGACATAGAGCGTGTTGCCGGGGAGAGGGGGCGCAGGAGCCCCACCGTGGGTGACGTCCACCGCCCCAGTGCCGACCGCGAGGGGCTGGGGATCCGTCTCCCACTCGATGCGATTCCAGTTGGCCCCGTTGACGGGGTCCCACCCGATGAAGGCTTTGCGGTCTTGCGCGGTGACGGTCACATTCGTCGGCACCCCGACCAAGAGCGGCGCCGCGACGAGACTGTCGACTGAGGCCGGAGGCGGGGGAGCGGGCGCAGGGGGCGGCGGAGCCGGAGGAGGCGCCGGTAACTCGATCGGGCTGCCGCACGCGGCGAGCAGCAACAGCAGCGCGACGCTACGCGCGACGAGCGGGAGCGAGCAACGTAATGAGGTGAGCGACCAAGCCGTCGAGCGCCACGTCGGTTTGCGATTTGGTCGCCATATCGCGAACCACGGCCAGTCCTTTCGCCAGCTCGTCATCCCCCAGGATGACGGTATGGCGCGCGCCGAGCTTGTCGGCCCGCCGCATTTGGCTTTTGAGGCTGCCCTGGTCGTAGTCGGTTTCAACCTTGATTCCCGCGTCCCGCAAGGCCGTGAGCGTGCCCATGACGCGGCGCTTAGCGGATTCGCCCACCGTGGCAATGAAGACATCCGGGGACGGCGAAGTCGGAGCCCCCTTTTTGAACAAGGTGACCACGCGTTCTATTCCCAAGGCGAACCCCACACCGGGCGTGGGGGGGCCGCCGAGGGCTTCCACCAGACCATCGTAACGGCCTCCGGCCGCGATCGTGTTCTGAGCGCCAAGGCCCTCGGCGGTGAACTCGAACGCGGTCTTGGTGTAATAGTCCAACCCGCGGACCAGCCGGGGCTCCACGACGTACGAAACGCCCACGTCATCGAGCCCCGCGCGCACCGCGTTGAAGTGCTCCACGCACTCGGAGCCCAGAAAGCCGGTGATCACCGGGGCGTCACGGGTCAGCGCGCGGCATTCCTCCCGCTTGCAATCCAGCACGCGGAGGGGGTTCGCGTCGATGCGCCGCCGACACGCCTCACAGAGGTTCTCGGCGCGCTGGGAGAGGAAGGCCTTCAGAGCGTCCCGGTACGCGGGCCGACAGAGGGGACAGCCGAGACTGTTGAGCAGCAAGGTGGTCGGCGCGATCTCCAGCGCGAGGAACAGCCGATTCAGCAGGACGAGTTGTTCGACGTCGAGCCAGGGGCTCGCCGACCCCAGAGCCTCCACCCCGATCTGGTGGAACTGGCGGAAACGTCCCGCCTGGGGCCGTTCGTGTCGAAACATCGGGCCGACGTAATAGAGTTTAACGAGAGGGGACTCCGTCCAGAGGTGGTGTTCGATGTACGCTCGGATCACCGACGCCGTCCCCTCGGGGCGCAACGTAATCAGTTTCCCGTCGCGATCCTCGAACGTGTACATCTCCTTCTCGACGACGTCGGTGGCCGCGCCGAGGCTGCGCGCGAAGAGTTCGGTGGCCTCGAAGATCGGGATCTTGATCTCGGCGTAGCCGAAGGTTTCCGAGAGATTCCGTGCTGTGGTCTCGAGGATGTGCCAAGACGCGATATCGCTGGGAAGAATGTCTTTGACGCCGCGAATCGCTTGAATCTTGGGTGCGCTCACCGTCGTCCCCGCCCGTAAGATGGCCATCCTATCGTCGCAGCGAGCCCAAAGTCAATTTCCGGAGGTGAGACGCCGGTTGCTGGGCACCGGTACGATGGCCTGCGACCTCGTTCGCGTATCGCGCCCTTGGCGCAATGCAGATCGCTTCGCCCCTCATGAGATGGTCTGCGGCGCTCTTTACAGTCCGCGTTGACACGTCTTCGGCCCATTTGCTATAAGAGCCGGGCCAAGGCGGCGTACCCAAGTGGCTAAGGGAGCAGTCTGCAAAACTGCGATGCGGCGGTTCGAACCCGCCCGCCGCCTCCACTTCGTTCGCGTAGGAATTTCTGGCAGTTCGGTAACCTTGCTCTTCTCGGCATCCGTCGTGCGAATCTCGTCACTCCCGGTTTGACTCCCGATTCCGGATTGAAAATCGGCCGAGCGCGGGCTGAGCATTGCGGGACCCCCGATCTGCATTCCTGGTGCTCGTGAACTGTGGGGGGCGAAGCGGCGGGCGATTCGCTGGGGTGGTAGAGCACTTGCTTCACACTCGGGAAGAACCGCCCTGCTCCAACTCACTGCAACTCACTAAATCCAATTCCAGCAAAGAGTTTCGCGTTCCGCCAATTTTGGTTGGAGTAGGGCGGAATAGGCTAGAAACCTGTGGAGGTGAGCACATTTCGAGCACAATTTTTCCCTCCTTGAGGCCTGGCGAACACTCTCTCCCCCAGGGATAGCGGGCCAATCGCCGATCTACCGAGCGACCGCTTTTCGGTGATGCTGGGAATACCAGCTCTTCCCTTGACGGTCCTTCTCCAAGTGGTACGCTCGGAAAGTCCTTTTGCTAGGAGTTAGCCTATGGCCATTTCGCTTACTAGTGTCATTAAGGATAGCGGAGTACAAAATGCGCTGAGGGAGTATCTGCCACAGACAAGACGCTATCTTCTTGAAGGGATAAACCGCTCCGTCCGCAGAGAGATGAAAATCCCTCCCTCTTCGTGGGTCGAGAGGCATAGACGACAGAGCCTTGTGGGAACGGCATTCGACTACCTTGTGGGCTTGCTCTGGGCAAATACGAGCGACTCTTCGGCATTGGAGAAACCGTTCCAGCGCGTGACCGAAGGGATGGAGTCGAAATGTGAAATCCATGTCCGTGCTGGAACGATTAAGAGAATCTCCCCTTTAGGGGACACTGAGACCACATTTAGCCTCCTTCAGTCACTACGGGAACTGATCCTCAGCGAATTGCCATCTGTGCGGAACAAAAAAACCGGCAAGCGCCCACGTGACTTCTTCAGAGGACTTGGTCTCCTGGCCAATCTTGACGCCATGACCCGCGCAGCAAACGTGCCGGTTCCCGAATGGATTTCTTCATCCAAAATTCGTGGAACAAACGATCTTCGTGAAGCTTTACGAAAACACTATCCCGATCAATTCGTTGACGAACTCCAGCTTCTCATCAAAGCCGCACAAGAAGACTTGCCGAGCGGATCGGTGGAGTACAATCCCATTTTCGGCGCCCACGTAGGCAAAATCGCTATTGGTGCCGATGGTGATCTCCTCATTGATGACCTATTACTCGAACTGAAAGTAGTCGAAGCGTTTAAGCCACATCACCTCTGGCAGCTATTATTGAGGTTTGCGTAAGTAATAGAACGGTGGTACTATGAGGCATGCGCCCCCTCGGATCAGCCGCGAGCTTGGAAAAGCGTCGTC
>JACQCD010000110.1 GCA_016201825.1 Nitrospirota bacterium
ACCCATCCAGTTTATGGAGTCCTGGATCAGTGATCAGCATGAGGAAAAACTGGTAGCATGAAACTGGCCCGCTGGAAGACGAAAAACAGGGGGAACCTCACTCGACGGACCTTTAGCCCAGCGCGTGGCCATCCGCTATCAGCTCCAGTCGTTCACTGAAGCGGTGACCAAAGATTACATCCTCTTCCGATTAAAGGTGGCGGGTTCACAACAGAATCCCTTTACGCCGGGAGCGATTGCGGCCGTTCACCGGTGTACGGGGGGCATCCCGCGGCTGATTAACACGCTGTGCGACAACGCCCTCTTGGAAGGATTTTTGCGGAAACGCGACAAGATCGACGAAGAGTTGATACAGGAAATCGCGCACGACTTAAAGCTTGTGACGCCCCTCCCGGCTGCCGCGTGACGCGCTCCACGCCTTGCAATTTACGCCCTGTTTCGATAAGGTAGACCCCATCGCGTCCTCGCCGCTCGGCGGCGACGTTCAGCCAATCGGCCTTCGGACTCCGTCCATTTCCCGCCGTGACCGAAGGGTGGCCGCTCACTAACGGGGCGATCGTGGTAAAGCGAGTCTTCATCAAAACGTGGGGCTGTCAGATGAACGAGCACGACGCCGAGCGCATGGCCGGCCTCGTTGCGCCCATGGGATATATCCTGACCGCGACGCCGGAGGATGCCGATCTGATCCTGCTCAACACGTGCAGCATCCGCGATAAAGCCGAACAAAAGGTCTACAGCGACCTGGGCCGGCTCAACGCGGTCAAGGCCGCGCGCCCGGAGGTCGTCATCGGAGTGGCAGGCTGCGTGGCGCAACAAGAAGGCCGAGCGCTGTTGCAACGATCGCCCGCCGTCGATTTGGTGTTCGGATCCAAGGGAATCGAACATCTTCCCGCGCTGCTGACCGAGGCCCTGACGACTCGCCGCCCCGTCGTGTATACGGAGGATCCCATCGGGCTCGCGCCGACGCTGCCCGCCGACCGGCGGGAGCGGGTCAGGGCGTGGGTGTCGATCATGGAAGGGTGCGAGAACGCGTGTAGTTTCTGCGTGGTTCCCGCGACCCGAGGCCGCGAGCGCAGCCGATTGAGTCAAGAAATTTACGACGAGATCGCGTCGCTCTGCGCGTCTGGATGTCGGGAAGTAACCCTCTTGGGGCAAAACGTGAACTCGTACGGCCGAACGTCGTCCGAGGGCGTCGACTTCGCGGCGCTGCTCGATCTCATCCATCCCATCGAGGGGCTCGCGCGCATTCGGTACACGACCTCGCACCCCAATGCGATGACGCCTCGGTTGATGGAGACTCTGGCGCGATTGCCCAAGGTGTGCCGTCACGTGCACCTTCCCATGCAGGCGGGGTCGGATCGCACGTTGGAGCGGATGCGCCGCGACTACACGTTCTCGGAGTATCTGGCTCGCGTCGGCGAGCTACGACGGCGTCTGCCGAACGTCGCGCTGACGACCGATGTGATCGTCGGATTTCCGGGAGAGACCGACGCCGACTTCCGAGAGACGTTGGCGGCGCTGGAGATGATTGAATTCGACAATATCTACGCGTTCAAGTACTCGAAGCGACCCAACACCGCAGCGTTGGTCCTGGAGGACCACGTCCCCGAACCGGAGAAGGATCGACGGCTCCAGGCGGCGCTGGCGATTCAACGGCCGATCACTCGCCGGAAGAATGACGCGTTCCAAGGCCGAGTCGAAGAAATTTTAGTGGAGGGGCCGAGCAAAACGGATCGGTCCCGCTTGATGGGGCGAACGTCGAGCAACCTGGTCGTCAATTTTGACGGCCCTCCGACCCTGATCGGCCGGCTGGTGCAGGTGGGGGTCATCCAGGTCAAAGCGAACTCGCTCGACGGGAGCCTGGACGCATGACGGGCCGCGGCGCCGAGCCCGCCCCGGTGGGACGTGTTGGAATGGCGACGGTCGGTCCGACGTGGTGGTGGGTGGCCGCGGGGCTTTACGCGCTCGGCATCTTTTTCTTTTCATCCCAGCCCTATCCCTTTGGCATCAGGCGACTGCCGTTCTTGGTGGACAAAGTCATCCACGTGTTGGTGTATGGTCTGTTCTCCGGCGTGTTGTTCGCGGCACTGCGCCGATCGCGGCCTCGAACGTCGTTGCTGCTGATTTCCGGGTTCGCGCTGACGGTGACGGTGCTGTACGGCGTGAGCGATGAATATCATCAATCGTTCGTTCCGCATCGGCGGCTCGACGTGTACGACCTTACAGCGGACGCCGTCGGAGCATTCCTCGCGCAGTGCGCGGTCTTATGGGCGGGGCACGGCCACTAACCGATCGGTGGACGCTCGTGCCGAGTCCGCTCCCATGACGTCCTCGCACCTGCACGCCGTGATCTTGGCCGGTGGCAGCGGCACCCGGTTCTGGCCCCTCTCGCGCCGATCGGCTCCCAAACAACTCATCGCGCTCTTGAGCGATCGAACCATGCTTCAAGAGACGGTGGCGCGGGTGGCGCCGTTGGTGCCGCCGGACCGCGTGTGGATCGTCACCGGTCGAGAGCACAAGGACGAAGTCGACCGCCAGGTGCGGGCGATCGGGGGTGGCGGTCCGGTGATCGTGGAGCCCGTCGGCCGGAATACCGGACCGGCGATCGCGGTGGCGGCACATCGCCTCGTCGAACGAGACCCCGAGGCGGTGATGGCGGTACTCCCGGCCGATCACGTCGTGGCCAAACCCGAGCAGTTTCTCCGGTGTGTATCCCGTGGAGAGGAGATTGCGCGCCGGGGATTTCTGGTCACGATCGGGTTGGTGCCGCGGCGGCCCGAAACCGGGTACGGCTACATCAAGCGGGGCGAGCCGTTGCAGTCGTCCGGATCTCAGGGTGAGGGTGACGGGAATCTTGATGTGTTTCGCGTCGAACGGTTCGTGGAAAAGCCCGACCGCAAGACCGCGGAACACTATATCAGCCAAGGCGGCTATCTGTGGAACGGGGGCATGTTTATCTGGCGGGCCGCCACCATTCTCGAGGAGATTCGGGCGCACGCTCCCGCACTGGCTCAGGCTGCCGCCGAAATCGCGACGGCCCTTCGCGACGGGAGTGATGAAGGGCGGGTGAAGGAGTTGTACGAGCGGATCGAGCCCGTCTCCATCGATTACGCCGTGATGGAACACACCACGCGCGCCGCCGTGATTCCCATCGAGATGGGGTGGAGCGACGTGGGGAGCTGGGCCGCGCTCGATGACGTCGCGGAGCACGACGAGCGCGGCAACGTGGTCAGCGGACGCGTGCTCGATATCGACAGCGAACGATCGATCCTCTACGCACAGGACCGTCTGGTCGCCACCATCGGGCTCCAGGACATGATCGTGGTGGATACTCCCGATGCCACGCTGGTCTGTCGCAAGGACCGTGCGCAAGACGTTCGGCGCGTGGTCGACGCGCTCGAACGACAGCGCGCGCAGGAACACGTCGTCCATAAGACGGTGCAGCGACCCTGGGGAACGTATACCGTCTTGGAGGAAGGCGATGGCTACAAGATCAAGCGGATCGTCGTCAATGCGGGCGCACGCTTGAGCCTTCAATCGCACCATCGTCGGAGCGAGCACTGGGTGGTGGTGGCCGGAACGGCCCGCGTGACGCGTGAGGACCGGGTCTACGACGTCGGAACCAATGAGAGCACCTTCATTCCTCCCCAGACCAAACACCGGCTCGAAAACGCCGATCCCTCGATCCCGCTCCAGATCATCGAGGTGCAAAGCGGACCGTACCTCGGCGAAGACGACATCGTCCGGTTCGACGACGATTTCGGACGAAAATGAGAAACCGGGAATGAGAACGCGATGAGCATTTACCGAGAGTACGATATCCGCGGAGTCGTCGGTGTTGATCTGACGTTCGATCTCGCGGAACGGATCGGGCGGGCGTTCGGCACGATGGTGCGCCGCCACAACGGGTCCTCGGTCAGCCTCGCGCGCGACGTTCGCGAGCACTCCACTCCGATTCGGGATCGCCTCGCCGCGGGCATTCTCTCGACCGGCGTCGACGTGGTGGATCTCGGCGTGTGCCCGACGCCGTTGCTGTACTATTCGCTCTTTCATCTCCGGGTCGACGGCGGGGTGATGATCACCGGCAGTCACAACCCCCCCGAGTTCAACGGCCTGAAAATGTGCGTGGGGAAAGAGTCGATTTACGGCGCGGCGATCCAAACGATCAGCCGGATGGTCGAGGGTGGTGAGCGTCTTACGGGAGCGGGACGGACATCGGAGTATGCGATCATCCCGGCGTACCACGACGAGCTGGCCCGGCACTTCTCCGCCCTTCGAACCGCGCAGAGCGGCGCGCGTGGTGGTCGGCCGATCCGAGTCGTTGCCGATTCCGGGAACGGGGTGGCCGGACTCGTGGCGCCGGCTTTATTGAAAGCGATCGGCTGTGAGGTGATCGAGCTGTACAGTGAACCGGATGCACGATTCCCGCATCACCACCCGGATCCCACCGTGCTCGAAAATCTCCGCGATCTGATCGCCGCGGTGAAGGAACGGCGCGCCGACCTGGGGATCGCCTACGACGGCGACGCCGATCGTCTTGGCGTGATCGATGAGCGGGGTAATGTCCTCTGGGGAGACCGTCTGCTCGCGCTCCTGGCCGCTCCCGTTCTTGCGGCGAGGCCCGGCGCGCCGGTGATCGCGGAAGCCAAGTGTTCGCAGGTGCTCTACGACGAAATCGCTCGGCTCGGCGGCCGACCGGTGATGTGGAAGACGGGGCATTCCCTGATCAAAGCGCGCATGAAGGAGCTCGATGCCCCGTTGGCCGGTGAGATGAGCGGCCATCTCTTTTTCGGCGATCGTTACTACGGTTACGACGATGCGATCTACGCGTCGTGCCGGGTCGTGGAGCTCCTCGTCCATGCCAAGCAATCCATGTCCGCGCTGGCCTCCCGTCTGCCGATCACGCAGGTCACGCCCGAGATCCGGGTCGACTGTTCCGACGAGCGGAAGTTCGGCGTCGTGAATCGGCTCCAGGACTTTTTTCGACGTGCCGCCAAGCAACCGGGGCTCTTTCCGCTCCCGATCCAAGACGTCGTCGACGTCGACGGCGTGCGAGTCCGGACCGCGTGGGGATGGGGGCTCGTGCGGGCCTCGAACACCCAGCCGGTCCTCGTGCTCCGGTTCGAAGCGGATAGCCCCGAACACCTGGCCGAGCTTCGGACGGCGATGGAGGCGCGGGTCAAGGAGTGCCTGGGCGGATAGCCCGCGTCGCCGACCGGATGGCGAGGGCGTTCAGCCGACTCGCCGTTCCGATCGGCGGTGTTGCCCCCACCATTGCGTTCTCGTTCGGGTTGCTGGCGTGCTCGCCTCACGCCGCGTCTTCCGACCGGACCTTCCGCCTCGTCCTCTCCAACGAGCCGCCGACCCTCGATTGGTCGCTCGCCACCGACAGCGTGTCCATCACCGTGATCGAGAACCTCATGGACGGCCTCACGCGCTTCGACCGGGACCTCCAACCGGTTCCCGCCGTGGCCGGTCGTTGGGAGGTCTCGCCGGACGGACGCCGCTACCTGTTCTACCTGCGACCGGACGTTGCTTGGACCGACGGGCGTCCCGTGACGGCCGGGGACTTCGAATACGCCTGGAAACGTCTGCTCGATCCCATTACCGGATCGGAGTATGCATACTTCTTGTACCCGGTGATGAACGCCAAGGCGTACAACACCGGCGCGCTGAAGGACCCGGCGCTGGTCGGCGTCCGGGCGCTGTCCGCCTCGCTGTTGGAAGTCCGGCTCGAACGGCCCCTCGTGTATTTCCCGAGCCTCACCACGTTCATCGTGACCTTTCCGCAGCGCCGCGACCTCGTCGAACGGTTCGGAGACCGGTGGACCGACCCCGGTCACCTGGTCACCAACGGGCCGTTTCGTCTCGCCGACTGGCGGCACGAATACCGGTTGGTTCTGGCCGCCAACGCCGCGTACTACGGGGGACGGCCCGCGCTGGACCGCGTCCTGATGTACGTCGTGAACGAACGGACCACCGAGCTGACGCTCTACGAGACCGGCGATCTCGACTATGCGCAACTCCCGCCGGAGGCGATCCCGTCGTTCGAGGGCACGGCGGAGCACACGCGGTTCCCGATTCTCCGCGGCTACTACGTCGGGTTCAACGTGAAGAAGCCTCCGTTCACCGACCCACGAGTCCGGCGGGCTTTTACGTTGGCTCTCGACCGCGAGGAGTTCCCCAAAATTCTCCGGGGAGGGGAGCACGCGGCGCGAAGCTGGGTGCCTCCCGGCATGTTCGGCTACGACCCCTCGGTTGGGCTGCCGTTCGACGCCGCGCGGGCGCGAGCGTTGCTGACCGAGGCGGGATACCCCGACGGCCGGGGCCTTCCCCCCGTGGCGTACGTCTTCAACACGGGTCCGGTCAATACGCTGATCGCGGAAAATCTGCAAGCCCAGTGGAAGAAACATCTGGGGGTGACGGTGGCGCTGGATAACCTGGAGTGGAAGGTCTACCTCAAACGCTTGCAACACGACGCC
>JACQCD010000099.1 GCA_016201825.1 Nitrospirota bacterium
CTAGCCGGCTGCTGAAAAAGTCCATCTGCTGCGTTCTCGGTCGTCGGAAATTGCTGCGCCACGCATAGATCGCGTTCTCACGTACGACCTGTAGGGGCGGGTCGGTGACCCGCCCTGGGCGAGGCAGCGCCTCGCCCCTACAAGGGCGAAAGATTTTCCTGCGGCCTTGCATCTGGAGCTTTTTGAGCAGCCTAAAGGCTTTACCGATTTTTTCAGCAGCCGGTTACGGGTCGAGAGGCTGCGGAGAGGGCACGTCTTGCTTGGCGCGCAACACGTCGCGGACGTGATCGAGGCGCTGGCGGGCCGCGGCGTGTTCCCAGCCGGAGTCCGCGCCGGCCATCGCCAACGTATATTCCCGCAGCGCTTCGTCGTACCGGTCGGTCAGCTCCAGCAGAAATCCCAAACGAAAGTGGGCGGGCGTGAAGTTGGGCTTGAGCGACACCGTGGTGCGCATCTCGGCCATGGCCGAGTCCAGGCGGTGCTGCATCCCGTAGACCAGGCCGAGGTTGTAGTGAAAGAACGGATTGGTCGGGTTCAACGCGATCGCGGTGTGGAAGGCTCCGACGGCTTGGGCCAGATCGTGGCCGAACGCATGGCGCAAGCCCTCCTCGAATTGCCGTTCGGCTTCGTTCTGGTCCAATGGCGAGTCAATCTGGCGGGGGAGGGGTTGGGAGGCGACCGTGCTCGGCGGCGGACGCTGGAACGGTCGGTCGGGGCCACTATCCGCCGCGGAGAGGGGAACCCCGAGCAAAACTCCACTCATTAGAACGAGGGTGGTTCCCAAAATCAAGGACCGGTCCGCCAAGGGTTCCTCCCCAAGGAGCCCCTACTTGTAGCAAGGCGGGGAATGCGTGTCAAGGAAAATGAAATATTCAACCGATGAGGCCCGTGGATTATTCCTGCTCGACGCTCCCACCAGGAGTGTCGGCATTACCCAAGCGCATCGTGGTGGTCTTCGACGCGAGGAGAAAGCGAACGGCCAAGATCAGCCCGGCCGCTGAGGCCGCGGCGCTCAGACCGAACAAAATACGCGGTCCCCAGTCGGCGTACAGCCAGCCGTTCAGGACGAGACCGAGGGCCGACCCGACGCCGTAGGCGAGGCTGCTGTACACCGTTTGGCCGGTCGCGCGGAGCGAGCGGGGCACGGATTGATGGATGATGGTGACGGCGGCGATGTGGAACGCCCCGAAGCTCAGGGCGTGCAGGCACTGGGCGGCGGCTAGGCCGCTCACGCTCAGGGGAAGGGTCATCAGCATCCACCGCATGGCGGCGGCCGCGAAGGACGCGACGAACAGCGACGGCGCCCCGATCCACGCCAGCACGCGGCCGGACCAGAACATGAAGACCACCTCGGCCGCGACCGCGGTGGTCCACAGCGCGCCAATGGCCGAGGACGAGAACCCGTGGGACTCGAGCGCGATCGAGAAGAACCCGTAGTACGTCCCGTGTCCGAATTGCATCAACAAGCACGCGCAGTAAAACAGAAGGAACGGCCGCTGACTCAGCAGCGATCCGAGGGGCATCGGTTCCGCTTCCCGCACGGCCGCCGAGGTCGGCATGCCGAATGCTGCGACGGTGGTCGCCGCAAACGCGGCCAGCACACCGTAGAGGATGGCCCGATCCGATAGGTAGTCGAGCACGACCCCCATGGTCGCCGTCGCGGCGATGAATCCCACCGCCCCCCAGAGCCGGATGCGCCCGTAGTCGAACCGCCTGAGTCGTTCCACCGCTTCCAGCGTGGTGGCTTCAACCAAGGGGAGCACGGGGGCCCACACGAAGGCGAAGCCGATCATCACCACCAGGATCGCGACGAAGTGGGTGACGGCCAAGAGCAGCGCGAACGCCGCGGTGGTCGCCGCGCAGGTGCCGATGATCAAGAGGCGGCGGTGCCCGGTCCGGTCGGCGGTGAGGCCGACGAACGTGGGCACGACGATTTTCAGCAGGGGCGGGACCGCCGCGATCACGCCGATTTGCCAAGGGGCGAGGCCGAGGTGGAGGAGGTAGAGATTAAAATAGGGGAGGAAGATGCCCAGCGCCGCGAACGAGGCGAAGTAAAACGCGGTCAACGCCAGGGCGACGCGCACGCCGCGTTTATTTCGGGAGATCGGCTGGTGGCGCGAAGGGGATCATGAGTCGGGTGACGACTTCCCCGCGGCCGATGTGACGATCCATCACCTCCAGCACATCCGCGTCGGTCTTCACCTGATACCAGACGGCGTCGGGGTAGATGACGACGGTCGGACCGTGCTCGCACGCGTCGAGACACCCGGCCTTGTTGGCTCGAACCTGTCCGTCGAGACCCCGACGTTTTACCTCCGACTTGAACAACTCCTGCAGCCGAGCCGAGCCCTTCGCGGTGCAACTGCCCCGAGGGTCGTCGGCCGACCGCTCGTTGATGCACATAAAAATATGATAGTGAAACCGTCCCATGAGTTCGCGTCTCCTCCGCTCCTGCGGTGCACAAACAGGGGCGATTATAGCATGGGAGCCAAAGTCACAAGCGTCTCGCAACCTCGGCGCTGGAGTTCGCGCCTGCCTTGCGCTAAGCAAGCTCGGACCGATGGTCGGGGAATCCGGAGATGTGATAGAGTGCCGGCGACATGGACTTGTTCGCTTCGGAACCGTCCGCCCCTCCGCCGCGACCGCCGCTTGCGGAACGGATGCGACCCCGCACATTAGAAGAGTTCGAGGGCCAAGAGCACCTGGTCGGCGAGGGGAAGTTTCTTTCGGCGGTGTTCAAGAGCGAGTGTCCCCCCTCGCTGATTTTCTGGGGACCGCCGGGATCGGGCAAGACCACCCTGGGACACCTGATCGCGCGGGCCTCGCGTTGCCACTTCGTGTTTTTCTCCGCCGTGCTGTCCGGCGTCAAAGACGTCCGCGAGCTGGTCGCGGAGGCGCGCGTGTGGCGGGAGCGCGGAGAACGGACGATTCTCTTCGTCGACGAGATCCACCGCTTCAATCGCGTCCAACAGGACGCGTTCCTTCCCCACATCGAAGACGGCACGATCATTCTCATGGGCGCGACCACCGAGAACCCGAGCTTCGAGGTCACCGGCCCCTTGCTCTCGCGCTGCAAGGTCCTGACTCTCAAACCCTTGCGCGTAGAGCAGGTAGTCTCGCTGCTGCGCCGGGCGTTGAGCGACCGCGAGCGGGGGTTGGGCGATCAGCAGATCGAGTGCGATCAAGCGCTGCTCGGGGAAGTCGCCGAGTGGGCGGAGGGCGACGCCCGCCGCGCGCTGAATCTGTTGGAGCAATCGGTCGCGCTGTGCCCGCAGGGGCGGGACGGCTGTGTCCTGACCGCCCGCGAGGTGCGAGAGGCCGCGCAACACCGCGTCGTGCTCTTCGACAAGGGGCGGGAAGAGCACTACAACGTCATCTCGGCGTTCATCAAGAGCCTGCGCGGGAGCGATCCCGACGCGGCGGTGTACTGGCTCGCCCGGTTGCTGGAGGCGGGAGAAGCCCCGATGTTCGTCGCGCGGCGGATGGTGATCTTCGCGTCGGAAGACGTGGGCAACGCCGACCCGCAGGGGCTGCTGGTGGCGGTGGCCGCGCTCCAGGCGTTCCACGCGGTGGGCATGCCGGAGGGCTGGATCCCGCTCAGCCACGCCGCGACCTATCTCGCGTCCGCGCCGAAGAGCAATGCCAGCTACCTCGCGTATCGCACGGCCGCCGCCCAAATCCAGGAGACCGGCACGCTCCCCGTCCCGCTGCACCTGCGCAACGCGCCGACCAAGCTCATGAAGGCCGAGGGCTATGCGGAGGGCTACCGCTACCCGCACAATTTCCCGGGCCATACCGTGGCGCAACAGTACCTGCCCGATCGGCTCGTGGGCCAGCGCTACTATGATCCCACCGAAGAGGGCTACGAACGCGAAATCCGCCGGCGCCTCGAGAAGTGGCGGGAAGCGACCGACAAACCAGACGACGAACGTGCCTAGAAGTGTGTCCGGGTATTTGGTGTTGGAGCCCGTTCAGGAAGGGCCAGATGCAAGGCGCACAGGGCCGACACCGTCGGCCCGTGGCAATATTGCACGGCGCGCGATGCGCGCCTGTGACCGGACCGGAGCGTACTGGGTCGTACGTGAGGACCGGAAGCGCAGCGGCAACGCAGCAGATGACCCTTCCTGGACGGGCTCCTAGGCTTGACTCGTTTTGCGGCGCCTTGCTATTCTGCCAATCGTGGGTGCCGTTGAACAGCGCGAGGGGTTGCGTCGGGACGCGTTGGCGCGGCGTGACCGGTTGCCGGCCGAGGAGCGGCGACGGTTGAGTCGCGCGATTGCGGACCGATTTTGGCGGCTGCCCGAGATCGCGTCCGCGCACACGGTGCACTTCTCGCTGTCGGTGGGCAGCGAGGTGGAGACCGGCGACTTGGTGGCGGAAGCGAGGCGGCGGGGGATTCGGGTCGTCGTGCCGGTCACCCTCGTGAGCGAGTGCCGTCTCCTCCTCGTGGAGTTCGAGGGGCACGAGACACTCGCGCCCGGGCCGTTCGGCATTCCGGAGCCGATGCCCAGCGGCCGGAAGGTCATCGATCTGGGGCTCGTGGATGCCGTGGTCATTCCGGGGGTGGCGTTCGACGACCAGGGGAATCGGCTGGGATGGGGCGCGGGATATTACGATCGGCTCTTGGAGCGGGTGCGTCCCGGCGTGCCGATCATCGCGCTGGCCTTCGAGGGGCAAATCGTCCCGGCCGTGCCGTCGCAGGGACACGACGTGCGGGTCTCGGTGATCGTGACCGACCAGCGCGTCATTCGGTCTCGTGCGGCGAACCGGTCCACGCCGGCGGCGTCCGGGTCAACGTAAACGCGTCAGGATAAGGAGTCGTCGTGTCGGCACAATTGATTGACGGGAAAGTCGTGGCCAAGGCCGTCAAAGAAGACGTTCGGACGCGGGTTGAAGCGCTCAAGGCTCGCGGTATCCGTCCGGGGCTCGCCACCGTGTTGGTGGGCGACGATCCCGCCTCGCACGTGTACGTGAGGAACAAGCAGCGCACGTGCGAAGACCTGGGCATGCACACGGTGGGTCACGAATTAGCCGCGACCACGTCGCAGGAGGACCTCCTCACGCTGATCCAGCGGCTCAACCGCGACCCGGCGATTCACGGGATTCTGGTCCAGCTCCCCCTCCCCAAGCCGCTGCGGAGCGAGCCGATTCTCTCCGCGATGTCGCCCGACAAAGACGTCGACGGCCTGCACCCATTCAATATGGGCAAACTGATGATGGGGGAGCCCCGGTTCGTGCCGTGCACCCCCGCCGGCGTGATGGCGATGCTGGATTACTACAAGCTGACGATCGAGGGCAAGACGGCGGTCGTCGTCGGGCGCAGTAACCTGGTGGGGAAACCGGCGGCGCTGCTCCTGATGCACCGCCACGCGACGGTCACGGTCTGTCATTCGAAAACATCCGACCTGCCGGCGGTGTGCCGGCGCGCGGATATCCTGGTGGCGGCGATGGGGAAGGCGCGGTTCGTCCGGGCCGAGATGGTCAAGGACGGCGCCGTGGTCATCGACGTGGGAATCAACCGAGAGGCGGATGGCAAGCTGGTGGGCGACGTGGATTTTGAGGCGGTCGCGGCCAAAGCCTCGTGGATCACGCCGGTACCGGGCGGTGTGGGGCCGATGACGATCGCCATGCTGATGCGCAACACGATGCTCGCCGCATCGACGACCTAACAGGGGGACACGATGCGCCGATTACGCGAGGTGATTGAGGCAGGGGAGTTTGCGGTGACGGTCGAGTGCGAGCCGCCGAAGGGCACCGACGTCACCGGCGTCCTGTCCCGCACGAAGGCCCTGCTGGGGCGGGTCCACGGCATCAACGTGACGGACAATCAGGCCGCGGTGATGCGGATGTCGTCGCTGGCGATGTGTCGTCTGCTGTTCGAGCAGGGGCACGACCCGGTGTTCCAGATCACGACCCGCGATCGGAATCGGTTGGCGCTCCAATCGGATTTACTGGGCGCGCACGCGCTGGGCATCCGCAACGTGCTGTGCCTGCGCGGCGACGATCCCTCGGTGGGTGATCACAAGGACGCCAAGCCGGTGTTCGACCTCGATGCCGCGCAACTGCTCGCGCTGATCGGATCGCTTAATGGCGGACACGACTTGGGGGGGCATGCGTTATCGGGGTCCACGGATTTTTTCCCGGCGGGGGCGGTGAGTCCGGAGATGCAGCCGCCCGATTCGCAGTTGGCCGGCCTGGAGAAGAAACTCAAGGCGGGCGCCCAGTTCTTCCAGACCCAGGCGGTCTATAACCCCGATCGGTTTCGCGCGTTCATGGAAAAGGCCCGTCCGCTCGGCGCCCGGGTTCTGGCGGGGATCGTGGTCCTCAAGTCCGCCAAGATGGCCGAGTACATGAACAAGAACATCCCCGGGATTTCAGTGCCGCAGCACTTCATCGACGAGTTGGCGTCGTCCAGCAAGGAGCAGGCGCTGGGCGTGGGCATCGACATCGCCGTGCGGATCATCAAACAGGTCCGCGAGGCGTGCCACGGTGTCCACATCATGGCGGTGGGAGCCGATCAGGCCATTCCCGAAATTCTGGATCGCGCCGGGCTGGGATGACGAAAGCCGCCCGCATCACGATTCCCGATCTCCAACGCCGGAAGGTCGACGGCCTGCGGATCACCATGCTGACCGCATACGACTATCCCTTCGCGCGCATCGTGGACGACGCCGGCATCGATATGATCCTTGTCGGGGATTCGCTCGGGATCGTGGTGCAGGGCCACGGCACCACCTTGCCCGTGACGATGGACCAGATGGTCTACCACACCGAGATGGTCTCGCGGGCGGTCAAGCACGCCCTGGTGATCGGCGATATGCCGTTCATGTCGTTCCAGGTCTCGGACGACGAAGCCGTCCGCAACGCCGGCCGATTTTTACAGGAGGGCGGCGCGGCCGCGGTCAAGCTGGAGAGCCCGCCCTCGATGCTCTCGCGGGTGGCCGCGATCGCGGCCGCGGATATTCCGGTGATGGCGCACCTCGGCCTCGCCCCCCAGTCGGTCCACAAGATGGGCGGTTACAAGGTCCAGGGCCGCGACCCCGGCGGCGCACAGCGCTTGCTGGACAGCGCGAAGCGCGCGGAGGACGCCGGCGCCTTTGCGCTCCTGATCGAGGGCGTGCCGATGGCCGTGGCGCGCGACATCACCCGCGCCGTGTCGATCCCCACCATCGGAATCGGAGCCGGCGCGGCGTGCGACGGCCAGGTGATCGTGCTGCACGACCTGCTCGGCCTCTTCGACGAGTTCAGCCCCAAGTTCATCAAGCGGTACGTCAACCTGCGCGAAATCATCTCGACCGCCGTCACCCAGTACAAGGACGAGGTGATTAACGGGCAGTTTCCTTCGGAGAAGGAAAGCTACTAGGCGCCGCTTCGCAGGGATTTCAATATCGACGCGCTGGAAACAGGGAGTGCTCATGGCGACGAAACCGGGGAAATACGCGGCGCGCGGAATCGAACCACTGATTCTCACGGTTCGTGGTCAAAAGGTCATCTTGGACCGTGACCTTGCCGCTGTGTATGACGTTCCCACGTTTCGCTTCAATGAGGCCGTCAAACGTAACCGCAAGCGCTTCCCCAGCGATTTCATGTTCCAACTGACTGCTGAGGAGTTCGCCGTTTTGACATCGCAATGTGCGATGTCAAAACCGGGCCGCGGCGGAAGGCGGACGCCGCCGTATGCGTTTACTGAGCATGGCGCGGTCATGGCGGCGAATATCTTGCACGGCGAGCGGGCCATTCAGATGAGTGTCTTGGTCGTGCGTGCCTTCGTGAAGATACGCTCGATGCTCGCCGCCCAAAAGAACTTGGCTGCAAAGCTGTCGACATTGGAGAAAACACTGACGGAGCGGCAGGACCTTCACGAGCGTGTGATCTCGGACATTATTCAGCAGATCATGTCACTTCTGAATCCGCCAGTGGAATCGGAACCGGAACCGCCACGCAAACAGATCGGATTTCGGGTCCGGGAAAAACTCGCCACTTATAAAGTAAGGACAGCGGGAAGAGAACGGCCCTATGAAACCTGAGCAAAGGCAGGAGTTGATCCGCCTGGGACGGCCTCGGGGACGTTGTTGAGTAGTTAACTTTTGCAGTCCGTAGAGAAGTTGTTGAAGGGGCGAAAATAAATCTGTGGCTTTTCCCGTGTCGGTGGCGAATACAAAGCCGCTAATGCCGCAACGTCCCCATCAGTCGTGGAATTTGACGATGTCTGTTAGATCGAGTACTGGTTTTTACAGCTTACAATAATCCGTCCCCATTTCATCCGTACACCTGACCAGAAGGCACCTTTCCGCTCGTTATTTGCGCTTCAGGCAGGGGGTCGACATCTGGTCCACTGTGGTTTCGACTTTTTCACCGGGGGTAGCTTCGACGCGGTATTCCCCTCGCCCGCTGTTGGTCCGACAGAGAACTGTTATCGCTGTGACCCGATTGCTCACGGGATCACGGCCGTAGAGGATTGCCCGCTCGGTGGGCATGCCGAGATCCGCGGTGTCGATTATCGTGTAGCTATTGGAATTGAACGTGACGCGGCGGAGTGTCCCATCAGGCTGACGGACATCAGTTTGGGTGATCTTCCCCTGCTCGTCGGTCTGGTAGCCAAACTCGAAAGTCTTCCCGTTTGTCAGGATCTGGCGGATGACACGGCCGTGGTCATCATATTGATTTTGCATAAAGATGTTCCCTTCCTTAAGCGTTTGGATCTGGTCGGCCTCATCGTAGCTATACTCACTGGTGACTTTTATTGTTCGGCCGATCTTGCCCGAGAGGTGCTTGACGACCTTTGTCAGACGCCCCCGGGAGTCATAGGAGTAGGCAACGTCCTGCTTGCGTCCGAAGTTGGTATACGTTATACGAATAATTCGATGCGCCGTGTCGTAAGCGAGGGCCATCCCCGTCGCACCCAGGTGACGAATCTCTACCGCCTCCCCGGCCCCGTTTCGTTCGATCTCAACCACTCCTCCTGCTGAATCTCGATACCGAGTCAGGCTGCAAGCTCGATCATCCTGGCATCCGTGAAAAGAATACACACTGCCATCAGTCAGCCAGATAGTCCAGCCCCTCCCTTCCCAGGACAGGCGCGAGCGATAAAAGTTGGTCGGTGTCATGGTATGCTCAAAGACGGCGTCCTGGTATCCCATCCCAGGTGAGACACGAGTGTAGTGAATGCGGCTGCCGTCAGAGAGGACAAGGTCGACCCATCTGAAACGTGTTGCGTCTCCAACAAGGTAGAGGTCGTACTGGTGCATCGTCCCGACACCGAAGGATCGCGAGACACGATCACGGTTTCGGTAGGTTCGGGTCAGGTGAATCGGAGGCAAGCCTGGGATGAATATGTCATCTTCCTGGAGTACATAGAGACCGGTGGCGAGATCGACTGGATCTCCATCCCAGGGCTCGGCTGCCGCTGGGGGGGAAAGTGATGCAAAGACGAATAGGACTGTCAATACACAGACTGGTGTTGAATATCCCATAGTCAAGCAGTATATCGAGACGGCCGATACCCTGCAACTAGACCACCATCGTTGCTCCAGGGGCACTGATCAGAGGGCTGGCCACGGAGGGCGATCGGGGTCAAGAGGGCGATCGGGGTCAA
>JACQCD010000097.1 GCA_016201825.1 Nitrospirota bacterium
TCAACGAGCTCAAGGCTCCCTACACCAAGGAAGAATTCGAAAAACAGTTGCAGGGCCGGAAGCTGAGCGCCGACGATCTGAAATCCCAGTTGCGCCGCGACCTGAGCATCAAGAAGCTTTTCAACAAGGAGATCACCTCCCACATCACCATCACCGACGCCGACGTAGCCGGCTTTTACAACAGCAACAAGGCCAGCTTCAACCTCGCCGAGCCGCAAGTGCACATCGCGCAGATCGTGGTCACGCCCGCGCCCGATCCCAACGTGCACAACCTCAAGAACGAGATGATCTATCGCGCCAATTTCGTCCTCCTGGTGGGGATGGACATCTTCTTCATGGGGATCAACATCGCGTTCTTCGCGATCCTTTACGCCAACGTGACGACCATCGGCGGCTGGACGTTTCATCAGACGATGATCCTGATCGGCAGCGTGGGCCTGGTACGGGAAGCCGCGTACCTCCTCTTCCGCCAGGGATTTCTCGAATTGGGCGACTATGTCCGCACCGGCCAGTTCGACGCCCTGCTCGTGAAGCCCGTTCGGCCGAACATCCACCTGGGGTTTCGCCACGTGTCGCTCACCGAAAGCCTGGGCGAGGGCCTGATGGGGCTGGGGCTGGTGGCGTACGGCTTTGCCCACGTCGAGACCGGCTGGCTCGCGGTCCCCTTGTACGTGGCGATGCTCGGCGTGTCGCTGGTCATCTATTACGCGTTTTGCCTCGCGATCAACAGCGCGGTATTCTGGATCGTCAAGTCGCAGGAGCTCAACAGCATCGTCTACACATTCATGGAAACGGCCCGCTACCCGCGTGACATCTACCGCGGTCTCGGCAAGGCGATCTTCACGTTCGTCATCCCCATCAGCCTGATCGCGACGACGCCCGCGTCGGTGCTTGCGGGGCGGCGCGACTGGGGCCTCATTGCGCTGGCGCTGATCGTTGCCGTCGGGATGATGAGCGGGGCGACCGCGCTGTGGAACTGGAGCTTGCGACATTATTCGTCGGCGAGCTCATAGTATGGCGGCCATCGAGGTCAAGGGGCTCAACAAGACCTTTGACTACTTCAAGAAAGAACCGGGCCTGAAAGGCTCGCTCAAGAGCCTGTTCTGGCGCGAGACGCTGTACCACCACGCGGTGAAGGACGTGTCGTTCTCGATCGAAGAGGGTGAGTTGGTGGGGTTTCTCGGGCCGAACGGGGCGGGGAAGACGACCACGCTGAAAATCCTCTCGGGGATCCTCTATCCCACGTCCGGCGAGGTGTCCGTGCTGGGTCACGTGCCCTGGAAGCGAGAAGCCGTGTACCAGCGAGCCTTCTCGATCGTCATGGGGCAGAAGAACCAGCTCTGGTGGGACCTCCCGGCTCGGGAGTCGTTCGAGCTGAACCGAGACATTTACGCGATCGATCGCGGGGCGTATCATCGGATGCTGGACGAACTGGTCGAGATTATGGGCATCGGGCACCTGTTGGACGTCCAGGTCCGCAAGCTCTCGATGGGCGAACGGATGAAGTGCGAGTTGATCGCCGCGCTGCTGCACCAACCCCGCGTGTTGTTTCTGGACGAGCCCACGATCGGATTGGACGTGATCTCGCAGGAACACATCCGGACGTTCATCGAGGAGTACAACCGGACGAAGAAGACCACCGTGGTCCTGACCAGCCACTACATGCGCGACGTGGAGCGGCTCTGCCGGCGCGTGCTGGTCATCAACGACGGCCGCATTATTTACGACGGGGCCTTGAGTGAGTTGGCCGACCGGTACGTGGATCACAAGATCGTGACCCTCCGTCTGGCCCGGCGGGTGCCGGATGAAACCCTCGCCCGGTACGGAAGCGTGAGCGAGCGCAACGGGCTGACCGTGACGCTCAAGGTCCCCAAGAAGGATCTTGCCCAGACGGCCCAGGCGCTGCTCAGCGCGCTGCCCGTGGATGATTTGTCGATCGAGGAGGTGGCGATCGAATCGGTGATTGCCACCATGTTCGCGGAAGGAACGGGGAGACCGAGTTGAAGACCTCAGATGTCCCGTCGTGGGATTTAAACGACTTGTATGCGGGGCCGGATGATCCGGCGCTTCAACGCGATATGAAGGAGACCTTGGACCGCGCGGTGGAGTTCGAGAACCGTTATCGCGGCCAAATCGCCTCGGGGACGCTCTCGGCCGCCGAGTTCGCGGACGCGGTCGCGCTGATCGAGGCGATGTACGAGCGGATCCGCAAGGTCGTCGCCTACGCGTCGCTGGTGTTTTCCGCCGACACGAGCCGGCCGCGCCACGGCGCGCTGTACCAATCCGCGCGCGAACAGGCCACGGCGCTGCGCGAACACCTCACCTTCTTCGAGCTCGAATGGGCGAGGCTCCCGGACGATCGGGCGACCGAGTACCTCACCGCCCCCGAATTGGCGCCGTACCGGCATTACCTGGAGGTCGAGCGGCGGATGGCGCCCCATCGCTTGTCCGAGCCCGAGGAACTCGTCCTCGAGGCGAAAACGAACACCGGCGTCCATGCGTTTGAACGGCTGTTCGACGAGACGATGACCCACGCCCGGTTCGTGCTCGCGCGCGGCCGCACGCGGCAGACGCTGAGCGAACAGGAAATCCTCTCCCGGCTCTACGTCTCGGATCGAACGGTTCGGAAAGCCGCCGCGCGCGGCCTCTCCCGGGGCCTCGCCGCCCAGTCTCATCTCTTGACGTACGTCTTCAACGTCGTGGTCGCGGACCACGCGGACACCGATCGAATGCGGAAATTCCCGACGTCGATGGCGGCGAGAAACCTGTCGAACGAGATCGAGCAGACCGCGGTGGACGCGCTGATGGAGGCGGTCGAAACCGGACACGGGTTGGTCCAGCGCTACTATCGCTTAAAACGCCGGCTCTTGGGAGTGGACACCTTGTTCGACTACGATCGGTATGCGCCCCTTTCGTTGACCGAGTGGACGGTGGACTGGAAGGCCTCGCGCGAGATCGTGCTCTCGGCGTTCGGAGCGTTCTCCCCCCGGATGCGGGAGATCGCAGCCCTGTTCTTCGAGCGCGACTGGATCGACGCGGCCATTCGTCCCGGCAAGCGCGGCGGAGCGTTTTCGCACAGCACCGTGCCGTCGGCGCACCCCTACGTGTTGGTGAACTATGCCGGCACGGCGCGCGATGTGATGACCGTGGCGCATGAGCTGGGCCACGGCGTCCACCAATACCTCTCGCGCGGGCAGGGGTGTTTGCAGGCCGACACGCCGCTCACGATGGCCGAGACCGCGTCGGTGTTCGGGGAGATGCTGGTGTTCAAGGCCCTGCACGCGGCCGAGACCGATCCCGAGCGGGCGCTGGCTCTGGTGTGCGGCAAGATCGAGGACTCGTGCTCGACCATCTTCCGGCAGGTGGCCCTCACGCGGTTCGAACAGGCCCTCCACGCGGCCCGACGGCGCGAAGGGGAATTGACCACCGCGCGCATCAACGAGCTCTGGATGGCGGCCAATCGCGAGATGTTCGGCGACTCGGTCGTCCTCACCGATGATTACGCGCTGTGGTGGAGCTATATCCCGCACTTCATCCACTCGCCGTTCTACTGCTACGCCTATGCGTTCGGCGCGCTCCTGGTGTTCGCCCTCTACCGCCGGTATCTCGATGAGGGCCCGTCGTTCGTCCCGAAATACCTCGACCTCCTCGCGGCTGGCGGATCGGACGCCCCCGAACGGCTCCTGGCCAAGGCGGGCGTGGACATCACCGAGCGCGGTTTTTGGAGCGGCGGCATCGAGGTCCTGAAAACGTGGGTGGACGATGCCGAGCAACTGGCCGCGCGACGAACGGTTCCGCGGGCGAAGCGGACAGCGCGTTCGAGGACGTAGGGGTGCGGGTATCCCTGTGTGCCCAGGCCCATCCTTGGCGTGACGAAAAAAAGGCCGGGGGGGATCACCCCACCGGCCAGGGAAGATCGGGGTTCTTAAAACACCATCCCCGCGCTCAGCGCGAGGGCGGTCTGGTCGACGAGCCGCAACTCGATGCCGAACGTGACGTTGCTTCGGCTCTTCGCGCCAAGGCCGAGAAAGAGGCCGAAGCTGTTGTCTTCCGGAATCCCGGTGATCCCGTTATCCACGCCGGACCACGCAAAACCGCCGTAGGGCATGAGAATAAATTCGGGGCCCCGCTTTTTCGGGTCGATCGTCGCGCTCGCGTCGAGGACGACCCCGAGGGCGGCGTCGTATTCGGCCCAGCTCACGCGTGCCGACCCCTGATCGGCCCTGAGTCGCAGCGTCTGAAACGCGCTCCCGATTTTGACGTGGGCATCCGGGA
>JACQCD010000108.1 GCA_016201825.1 Nitrospirota bacterium
TGGCGCCCGTCATACCCGGTCATTAAGGTGCGACCGGAAGGGGTTAGTTGATGACGTACCTTCAGCGTCGGAGTATTTCCCTCATCCGTCTTGTTCGACCGATGGAACGCCTTGCGTCCGTCGGTCGTGTCATTTTATCGCCCCTTCCCCAACGAGTTGATGCCCCGCTGCGTGAGAAAATCCCCTCTCGCCCTTCTTTATTTTCCCAAGGAAGGTCAGGGGACTCCCATACGGCCAGGGCCATCCGATAGGGTATGACCACTCATTTCGAAGCGAATCTTCACGCGGGAGGAACGCTACCATGGATCGGAAGCTCATGAGACATCCATTCATCGCACTGGTCGGGTTGCTCGGCGGCCTCTTCTTGGCAAGCTCCGCGTTGGCCACTCACGTCACCCCCGCAACCGAAGCGATCTCGGCCAACCAGCCGGAGTACACGCTCGGCGACACGGCGGTGATCTATGGCGTCGGGTTTGCGCCGAACGTCTCGGTGATCATGGAGGTGAAACGCCTTGACGGGACCGTCGTCAAGGGGGATGGGACGAATACTCCCGGCAGCGACACCGTCGTCACGGACGGCATGGGGGCGTTTACGTATTCCTATATTATTGAGGGGCCCCCGGCGGCGTATGCCGGCATCGTGACCGCCAACGCGAGAGACGCCGGCACCCCCTTGACCGTGCTTGCGACCACGACCTTTATCGACGGCCCGCAATACCTCCTTCAGGGATGCTCAAAAGATCGAGGAAAGTGCACGTACGATAGTTCCGCCGGTTGGGCCGGTGGATCGTCTCCCATCAATGGCTGGTCGGCCTCGTCGCTCCGTGGATGGTTCGCGGGCGACGACGTCCCGTTTCGTCTCAGGATCGGTTTGCGCGACATCGGCAGCGACGGCGTCTATTCTCACATGACCGAACAGGACAATCTGAGCAGTGGAATTTTCGGTGTGTCCAGCGCGAGCGGGTTCTACGTTGGGGCCGGGCCGTCGGTTCCCGGTTACACGGAGGGAGCGCTCACGAAAAATTGTGTCGTTCAGGCGACCAGGTTGCTGGGCGACGTGCCGAACGCCGCGAAGCCGTGTATCGTCACGGGCCCTTTTTATACCGGGGTCGATGACGACAACGATACCCGCATCGACGAAGACCCGGTGGATGGCATCGATAATGACGCGGACGGCCGCATCGATGAGGATCCGCCTCGGTCTGGCGGGTCCTTGTCTGTTCGTCGGATTCAATACGTGTGGTCGGTGTACTTTTCCGCGGCGGAGGCTGGAAGCCGTGACGATAAGTGGGCGCTGTACTGGAAAGCCCACGACGACGATGGGTGTTCCTCTTTCCCCGGGTCGTCGCTTCATAATCAGACGACCGCAAACGGCGGGCAGGACGTTGATGAGGACCATTGCGGGGAACACGTTGGGTCGGGAGCCGATCTGTCGATCACCAAGACGGATGCGCCCGACCCGGTCTTGGTGGGGCAGAGCTTGACCTACACCCTGACGGTCCATAATTATGGATCGAACTCGGCCTCGGGTGTGACGGTGTCGGATACCCTGCCGACGACGGTGACGTTCGGCTCGGTCACGGCGAGCCAGGGGACCTGCTCGATGTCGGGCGGCACGGTGACGTGCAGCCTGGGACCCATGGCCAACGGAGCCACGGCCACGGTCACGATCGTGGTGACGCCGCTCGCGGCGGGTACGTTGAGCAACACGGCGATCGTGTCGAGCGCGACCAGTGATCCGGTTCCTGGGAATAACACCTCAGGTCCGGTGACGACGACCGTCAATCCCTCGGCCAATCTGTCGATCATCAAGAGCGATGCGCCCGACCCGGTGTTGGTGGGGCAGAACGTGACGTATACCATTACGGTAGCGAACGCGGGACCGAGCGCGGCGACGGGCGTGACGATGACGGATGCGCTGCCGGCGAGCGTGACGTTCGTGTCGGTGACGCCTGGGGGCCCGACGTGCGCGCAATCGCTCGGCACGGTGACCTGCGGCCTGGGGACCATGGCGAACGGGGCGAGCACGACGATCACGATCGTGGTGACGCCGACGGCCGCGGCGGTCGGGACGCTGAGCAACACGGCGAGCGTCACCAGCAGCGTCACGGATACGGTGACGAGCAATAACTCCTCGACCACGACGACGACGGTCAATGCCTCGGCCGACCTCTCGATCACCAAGACCGATGCGCCCGACCCGGTGCTGGCCGGGCAGAATTTGACGTATACGATCACGGTGGCGAACGCGGGGCCGAGCGCGGCGACGGGGGTGACGGTGACGGACACGTTGCCGGCGGGCGTCACGTTTGTCTCCGCCACGCCCACGCAGGGGACCTGCAGCGGCACGACCACGGTCACGTGCGCCCTGGGCACCCTGAATAACGGGGCGAGCGCGACGGTGACGATCGTGGTGAAGCCGACGGCGGCGGGCACGCTGAGCAATAGCGCCAGCGTCACGAGCGCCGTGACCGACCCGAATACCGCCAACAACAGCGTCGGGCCGGTGACGACCACGGTCAATCCGGCGGCCGACCTGTCGATCACCAAGACCGATGCACCCGATCCGGTGCTGGTCGGATCGAACTTGACGTATACCATCGTGGTGGCGAACGCGGGACCGAGCGCGGCGACGGGCGTGACGATGACGGATCCGCTGCCGGCCGGCGTGACGTTTGTCTCGGTGACGCCGGGGAGCCCGACCTGCACGCAGGCGAGCGGCACGGTGACCTGCGGTCTGGGCACCATGGCGAGCGGCGCGGTGACGACCACGGTCAGCTCGCTGTCGGCCGACCTGTCGATCAACAAGACCGACTCGCCCGATCCGCTGCTGGTGGGGCAGAACCTGACGTACACGATCACCGTGACGAACCTCGGCCCGAACAGCGCCACCGGGGTGACGGTGACCGATCCGCTGCCGGCCGGTGCGACGTTTGTCTCCTCGTCGTCCAGCCAAGGGAGCTGCAGCGGGACCAGCACGGTGACGTGCAGCGTCGGAATCCTGGGGAACGGGGCGAGCGCGATCGTCACCATCGTGGTGACGCCGACGGCCGCGGCGGCGGGCACGCTGAGCAATACCGCGAGCGTGTCGAGCGGGGTGTCGGATCCGACTTCGGGCAATAACAGCTCCACCGCGTCCACGACGGTCAATGCCTCGGCCGACCTCTCGATCACCAAGACCGATGCGCCCGACCCGGTGCTGGCCGGGCAGAATTTGA
>JACQCD010000112.1 GCA_016201825.1 Nitrospirota bacterium
AACCGCACACGCCGTCATTCCACCCTCGGCTACAAGTCACCCATCCAGTTTATGGAGTCCTGGATCAGTGATCAGCATGAGGAAAAACTGGTAGCATGAAACTGGCCCGCTGGAAGACGAAAAACAGGGGGAACCTCAATGTATCCGGTCCGGCCGAAAACCGTAGGGGCGCACGGCCGTGCGCCCCTACCCGTTTCCCGCCGTGTCGAAAAATTACTTGAGGGCTTTCAAGGCGTTCAGGATCTCCTGATCGTCTCGCGCCGTCAAGATCTCCTGGACCTTCACGTAGCGGACCGTGCCTTGCTTGTCCACGATCACGGTCGCGCGCTTGGTGATGTACTTGTCCTCCATGTACATCCCGTACTTGTTGGCGACGTTCCCGCCCATATCGGACAGCAGCCGGTGCTTGAGGCCCATCGAATCCGCCCAAGCCTTGTGCGAGTACACGCTGTCGATGCTGATGCCGAAGATCTCCGTCTCGGCGGACGAAAATTTCGGGAAATCATCCGTCAGGCACTTATTTTCTTTCGTGCAGACGGGGCTCCAATCGAGCGGGTAGAACGCCAGCACGACGTTCTTCTTGCCCTTCAACTCGCTCAGTTTGACCTCTTTCTGGTCCTGATCCTTGAGCGTAAAGTCGGGAGCGGTCGCCCCCACCTGGATCTCTGCTGCCATGGTCCCCTCCTTGCGATTATGTGAATGCGCCCGAGGGGTACCCGTACGCGTCCCCTCGGCGCAGCCTGGGTAAAAAAGAGCCCTTCTTCTAACACGGGCCTTTTGGGCTTGTCAAGCGACGGCACACCGTGATCGTATCGGGCATCGCGCGCGGCGTGCGCTCGTCTTGACAACGCGAACGGCGGTTACCTATAGTACCGCGCAGTCTTTCCGCCGCAGGATGCGGCGCGCGAGAGCGTCTGCGAAAGAAGCGACGATCGTGATGCTCACGTTCAGGCGGGCAGCGCGGCGGTGTGCGGCGCTCCCTCATCCCGGGGAGGAACACGCATGGACGACATCTCACGGCGGCACGTGTCTCGTTGGGTGGTTTTGGTGCTCAGCCTCGCGCTTGGGAGCGGCCTGCTGACCGGCTGCGAGGGGATGAATCGCACCCAGAAGGGCGCGCTCACCGGCACGGCGGTGGGCGCAGGCGTCGGGGCGCTGCTCGGGAAGGGCGGCGGCCACGCCGGGCGCGGCGCGCTGATCGGCGGGGCGATCGGGGCGCTGTCCGGCGGGTTGATCGGCAATTACATGGACCGCCAGGCCCAGGAACTCGAAAAAGTCGCGGACACCACGCGGACCGCGGACGGCATCATCGTGACGATGAAAGACAAGATCCTCTTCGATGTCGACAGCGCCGCCCTCAGACCCGCCGCGACGGCAAGCCTCGACAAGCTCGCGGCCGTGCTCACCAAATACCCCAAAACCACCATCACGGTGGCTGGCCACACCGACAACACGGGACGCCCCGACTATAACCAAAAGCTTTCCGAGCGACGGGCGAATGCCGTCAAGTTCGCCTTGGTCGATCGCGGCGTGGGCGCCAATCGCGTCACCGCGATGGGATTCGGCGCCGACAATCCGGTGGCACCCAACACCACGCCCGACGGGCGCACCGAGAACCGACGGGTCGAGCTCCACATCGTCCCGAACGACGAACTGAAACAAGAAGCGGCCGGCCAGGACGGCTGAACGGCGCGTCTCCCGGCCGGGTCGCGCGCCCTCGCGCCTCCGGCGCCTGCGCTCCGCGCTGGACATGCCGGCGGATTTTCGTTACACTGGCCCGGTTTTCCCTGGAGGGTCTCCCCCCTGCATGAAGATCCGATCCGCGGGCGCTACCCACGTCGGTAAAGTCCGGAGCACCAACGAAGATTATCTCGGGGTATTCGACGACTTGGCGCTGTACGTCGTGGCCGACGGAATGGGAGGCCACGCTGCCGGCGAAATCGCGAGC
The DNA here is from genome assembly GCA_016201825.1 of Nitrospirota bacterium. Classification (GTDB taxonomy): domain Bacteria; phylum Nitrospirota; class Nitrospiria; order 2-01-FULL-66-17; family 2-01-FULL-66-17; genus 2-01-FULL-66-17. Next base: position 1,949 of record JACQCD010000112.1, read on the forward strand.
CAGATGGCGGTGGAGATCGTCTGCCACACTTTCGAAACCGCTCTCGCTGATCGGACGGACCCGAGCGGCGATGCGCCCGATCCCGGCCATCGCTTGGTTCGGGCCATCGAATTGGCCAATGAGCGGATTTTTTCCGCCGGGCGAGACGACCCGGCGTTGTCCGGCATGGGCACGACCGTGGCCGCGCTCTGGATCGACGGTAGCACCGGCTATGTCGGTCACGTCGGCGACAGCCGAATCTACCGCGTCCGTCGCGGCGTCCTCGAACAACTCACGTCCGACCATTCGCTTGTCAACGACTATATACTCCGCGGGATCATGACGCCCGAGGAGGCCGGGAGCCATCCGATGAAACACGTCCTCATCCGCGCGCTCGGGACGGGACCGTCGGTGACGGTCGACCTCCGCGCCCTGGAGTTGGAGCCCGGGGATCTTTTTCTCTTGTGCTCCGACGGTCTGTCGAACCTGGTTCCGCCCGCGGAGATCCTGTCGACCCTCGAGGCGCCTGGCGTCGATGTCTCCCTTCGAGGGCAGGGCCTCATCGAGGCCGCCAATCGGCACGGGGGGGTCGACAACATCACCGCCGTGCTGGTTGAAATCGGGGCTCCCCGCTAGGGGGTTCACCCCGTGTCGATTCGAGCCCTCCTCCTCATCGCGCTGCTCCTCGTCGTCTTTGTGTTCGGCGGCGCCGCGCTCTCGTTGTACATCGACGCCCTCTGGTTTCAAGAAATCGGTTATCTGTCGGTCTTTACCACCCGGGTGGCCACCCAGATCGAACTGGGAGCCGGCGTGGGCGCAGCCCTGTTCGGATGGCTCGCACTCAACGTCCTCTGGGCCGCTCGGCGCCGCCTGACGCTGCTCCCGCCGCCGTGGAGCGTGATGCTGGCCAACCGGCCGATCCGTCCCCTGCTGATCGGGGCCGCGTTGATCGTCGGCGTCTTCCAGGGCCTCCAGGCTGCGGCGCAGTGGCAGGAGTTCCTGCTCTTTCGCCATCCGACCGCCTTCGGACAGCCTGATCCGCTGTTCGGCCGCGACCTCGGCTTCTATGTGTTCACCCTCCCATTCCTGTCCACAATCAAGGGATGGCTCCTGCTGGCCACGGGGCTGGCCATCGTCGCCAGCGGCCTCCTCTACATCGCGAATCAAGAAATCCGTCTTGACCCCACGCGCGTGATCGTGGCCCCCACGGCGCGCCGCCACCTCTTCGGCCTCGGCGCGCTCGCGGCCCTGGTCGTCGGGTGGGGGTATCGGCTCGATCAATACCAGCTTCTGTATTCGCAGCGCGGCGTCGCCTTCGGGGCGCTCTACGCCGATGTCCACGCGCGGCTGCCCGCCCTCCAGGTGTTGGTCGTCCTGGCCGTGGCGGTGGCCCTCGTCCTCGTGTTCAGCGCGACGCGCCGCGGCTGGATCTTGCCGATCGCGGCCGCCGCGACCCTTCCGGTGGCGGGCCTCGTGGGTGGATCGGTCCTTCCCGACTTGCTCCATCGGTTTCAGGTCCTCCCCAACGAGATGGTCATGGAGCGCCCGTATATCGAGCACAACATTCGCATGACGCGATTCGCCTACGGGCTGGATCACGTCGAAGCCAAGGAGTTCCCCGCCTCCGACCGGCTCAGCGCGCAACAAGTGGCGGCCAACCCGCTCACAACCAAGAACATCCGGCTGTGGGATCACCGCCCCCTGCTCGCGACCTACCGCCAACTCCAGCAAATCCGAACCTACTACGACTTCATCGACGTCGACAACGACCGGTACGTCATCGACGGGGAACTTCGTCAGGTCATGATCTCCCCGCGGGAGCTCTCCTACAAGAACCTCCCGAGCCGGATTTGGATCAACGAGCACCTCACGTACACCCACGGCTACGGGGTGACGCTGGGCCCGGTCAACCGGGTCTCGCAAGAGGGCTTGCCGGAATTCTTCATCAAGAACATTCCCCCGGTCTCCTCAACGTCGATCATCGTTAAACGGCCCGAGATCTATTACGGTGAACTCCCCAACGATTATGTCTTCGTCAACACGACGGCCAAGGAATTCGATTACCCCGCCGGAGATACGAACGAATACGCGACCTACACGGGAGAAGGCGGTATTCCGGTCAAGACGTTCCTCCACAAAGCGGCGTTCGCGGCGTCGTTCGGCACGATGAAGATCCTGCTCTCCAACGATCTCACGTCCGAGAGCCGGATCATGATCAATCGGAATATCCAGGATCGCGTCGCGATGCTCGCGCCGTTCCTCCGGTACGATCAGGACCCGTACCTCGTCATCACCAACGAGGGCCGGCTGGTGTGGATCATCGACGGCTACACCACGACGACGCAATTGCCGTACGCGTTCCCGGTACGGGGGGTCGGAAACTACATCCGCAATTCGGTCAAGGTGACGATCGACGCCTACGACGGTCGGATGAGCGCGTACATCAGCGATCCCGACGATCCCATCATCCGCGCGTACGACGCCGTCTTTCCCGGCCTGTTTCATCCGCTGGATGAGATGCCTGACGATCTCCGGGCGCATCTGCGCTATCCGCAAGACCTGTTCACGATCCAATCCCACGTCTTCGCCACGTATCACATGCAGGATCCGCAAATCTTTTATAACAAAGAGGATCTGTGGAATATCCCGCAAAAGGGCGAGCGGGACATGGAGCCCTACTATACGATCATGAAACTCCCCGGCGAAGCCCGGGAGGAATTCATCCTGATGATCCCGTACACGCCCGCGAAGCGGGATAACATGGCGGCCTGGCTCGCGGCCCGGGCCGACGCCCCGCACTACGGGAAGCTGATCGTCTACCTCTTTCCCAAACAGAAACTGGTGTACGGACCGCGCCAGATCGAGGCGCGGATCGACCAGGACTCGGCCATTTCCCAGCAGTTGACCCTGTGGACCCAACGCGGCTCGCAGGCCATCCGCGGCAGCCTCCTGGTGATTCCGATCGAGGATGCCCTGCTCTACGTCGAGCCCCTCTACCTCGCCGCGTCGGAATCCGGGGCCCTGCCGGAGCTGCGGCGCGTCATCGTCGCCTTCGGCAACCAGTTGCTGATGGAGCCCGACCTGGAGACCGCGTTGGCCCGGCTCTTCGGCGCCCGGCCCCCCGAGAGCCGCACCACAGACGCGGTCGCCACGCCTTCGCGCGCCCCGGAGGGCACGACGGCCATTCTCAGCCAATCCGCCCTCGAACACTACCGCAAGGCTCAGCGGTTCGTCCGCGAAGGGAATTGGGAAGCCTACGGATCGGAATTGCGACGCCTCGAGCAAGCGCTCGAAGAGCTTGCCAAGAGACCGTAACGCCGTTATCCTTCTCACCCGAGCACCGCGCCGCGTTGCGGCGCGACCAAGTCGATGGCGTTTCTTTTTCGTACCCGGTGTCACCATGTCTGAACCCCAGCAAGCACCGCACCCGCCCGCAGCGCCGGCAACATCCCTCGGAGGCCCCGAGCTCATCGGACAGAGCACCGCGATCCGGCAATTGCGGGAGGCCATTCACCACGTGGCCGACTCCCGGTCTACGGTACTGATCGCCGGCGAAGACGGCACCGGCACAGAGCTCGTGGCGCGGGCCATCCACGATCTCAGCATGCGCCGCGACGGGCCGTTCGTCTCGGTCCATTGCGCGGCGATTCCCGAAGACCTCATCGCGACGGAGTGGTTCGGGCAGGAACCCGGCGCGTTCACGGACGCGCGGACCTCCCGCAACGGCCGGTTTGAACTCGCCGACGGCGGCACCCTGTTCCTCGACGAGATGGCCGACCTCAGTTTCCGCTCACAAAGCATTCTGCTTCGCGTTCTGGAGGAGCGGGAGTTCACGCGGGTCGGCGGCGCGTGTCCGGTCCGCGTCGATGTCCGGCTGATCGGCGCAACCCACGTGGATGTCGAGGACGCCATTCGGGAAGGCCGCTTTCGGGAAGACCTCTTCTCCCGGTTGAACGTCGTTCCGCTTCCGGTCCCGCCCCTCCGGGAGCGGTCGGAAGACATCCCGCTGCTCGTCCGGCATTTCCTCGCCCGGCATGGGAACATCACTTCCCCGGAGAAAAGCATCGACGCCGACGCGCTCGATCGGCTCGTGCAGTACGACTGGCCCGGAAATGTTCGAGAGATGGAGAACCTCGTCAAACACCTCGTCACGCTGTCGGACCGCCCTGTCATTCACGCCGCTGACCTGCCGGCAAACCTGGACATCCGGACCCGCCCACGGGCGCTCGCCCAGAGCGTGTGGATGGGGTCGAGCTCGCTGACGGAAGCGGTCGACGCATTTGAGCGCGGGCTCATTACCGAGGCGTTGCAGCGCACCGCACACGTCCAAACCCGAGCCGCGCGCCTCCTCGGCATCACCCGACGCATCCTCAAATATAAGATGGACACCCTGGGAATCCCGGTCGCCAGACCTCGATCCCGCTCGCGGCGTCTGAAGGCGGCGTAGTTCCACGACGCGGGGCGGGTTGCTTCGCCACTTGTGCGGTGCTTCGCCACTTGTAAGGAATGACTTCATTTCGATTCCGCGCCCTCGGCGCGGTGCGCGGTGCTCCGCGACCTGTAAGGAGACAATCATCTACATTATTCTGCGCCCTTGGCGCAGTCCAGGTTTGACGCTGGGTGGGCGCTTTGCTACACTTCCGCAGTGATCGCCGATCCGCAGGCCAAAATCGCCGCCCTTCACGACAACATCGAGCGAGTCATTTGCGGAAAATCGGAAGTGGTGACGCTGGCGATGGTCACGCTGCTCGCTCGAGGACATCTTTTGATCGAGGACGTGCCCGGCGTCGGCAAAACCACGCTGGCTCAAAGCTTCGCCCGCTCGCTGAATTGTTCGTTCAAACGGATCCAGTTTACCAGCGACCTCTTGCCCTCCGATGTGATCGGGATGTCGGTGTTTAACCAGCACACCCGTGAATTCGAATTTCGGCCCGGTCCGATTTTCGCGAATATCGTGGTCGCCGACGAGATCAACCGGACCACGCCGAAAACCCAGAGCAGCCTACTGGAGGCGATGAACGACGCCCAGGTCTCGGTGGAAAACCACACCCACCCTTTGCCGAGGCCCTTCATGGTGATCGCCACCCAAAATCCGGTGGAATACCAGGGGACCTTTCCGCTGCCCGAGTCCCAACTCGACCGATTCCTCATCCGCGTCCACATGGGCTATCCAGGAGTGGATGACGAAAAGCGCATCCTGACCTCCCGACAAGTCATCGGTCGGGCCGATGAGTTGACCCCGGCCCTGACTTCCGAGGAGGTCCTCGGCCTCCAAGACGAGGCGGCGCGCGTCACGATGGACGACTCGCTGATCGACTATCTGATGGCAATCGTGACGGCCACCCGCTCGCGGCCCGACCTCGACCTCGGCGTCAGCACGCGCGGCGCGGTCTTTCTCTACCGGGCCGCCCAAGCGATGGCCCTCGTCGAAGGACGGACCTACTGTCTCCCCGACGACGTCAAGCGGCTCGTGATCCCGGTGTTCGCCCATCGGATCATCGTGAATCCCGGGATCGAATCGTTCGGCCGCCGCACCGACGACGCCAAAGAGATCTTGAGCGAGGTGTTAGACCAGGTTCCGGTCCCGCTCTAACCATCCGGCTGGGGCCACCGATGCCACATCCGTCCCCTCGGCGCCGTCGACCACCAGCCGCTCGGAGCGTGAAAGTCACCTCCGTCGGGATCCGATATCTGCTGCTCTGCCTCGCGGTCGGCCTTGCGGCCGTCAACACCGGCAATAACCTCCTCTATTTGTTGTTCGCCATGATGCTGAGCTTGATTTTGGTCTCGGGCATCCTGTCCGAACGGACCCTGCGGCGCCTCTCCGCGACACGGGACCTCCCCCCTCGGCTCTTTGCCGGATCACCGATTTCGAGTCGGATCACACTGACCAACGCGAAGCGGTTCATGCCGGCCTTCTCGCTGCGCGTCCGAGAGCGCGTCGGCGCCATCCGCGTCACGGCGCCCGACCTCTGGTGCCCGCGTCTCGATCCGGGATGCCGCATGGACTTCGACACGACCATCACCTTCCACGACCGGGGGCTGCACCGCCTCAAAGGCGTCGAGGTGACCACGGCGTTCCCCTTCGGCTTGTTTGAGAAAACCTTTCTGCTGCCCGCCGAAACCCAGTCGTTGGTCTATCCCCCGATCGAGGCCATGCCCCCGTTGGCCGCACGGGGCGAATCCGACAACGGCGTGCGAACCGTCGGGCGGGGAACGACCGGCCTGCACCAGCTTCGAGACTACCACCCCGGCGACGATCCCCGGTACATCCACTGGAAACACTCGGCTCGGCGCGCCAAACTGGTGGTGCGGGAACCTGAACGGGAAGTCTCGCGTACCTTCGTGTTGGTCTTTAGCAACCGGCTGCCCGCCGATCCATTGCCGATTCACCGCGAGTGGTTTGAAGACGCCGTGCGACTCACGGCGTCGCTGGCCTCCCAAGCCATCCACGACGGCTACGAAGTCCTCCTGGCAACGTGGGACGGCGCGAGCCGGTCGGCCAACGGCCGTCTTCATTTGGAACGGCTCCTCCGCACACTGGCGACCATCGATGTCTCCACTCCCTCGCCCGGGGATCGCCTGATCTCCTGGACGCTGGCGATCCCGAACCCAACACCTCACCTCATTCTCGTTTGGGATGACCCCGCCTGGGCGCGCATTCGGCCGCGGTGCCAGCGGGTGTGGGTGATGGCCCAACGCGCGCAGCCGGAGGAAGCCGCGTCATGATCCGCGCGGATCGGGTCGCTTCGCATACGATGGCTGCAGTCGGCCTGGCCTCCCTCGCCTCGACCGGGCAAATCGCCCTTCCGTTACTTGGGGTGGGCGTGGCGGCGCTGCTCGTCAGCCTCGGCCTGGACATGGCGCGCAAGGCCGGCACGCCGCCCCCCTGGCTGGCCAACGCGCTGATCGTCGCCGCGCTGGGATTCGCCGTCGTCGATTATCTGTGGATCGCGCCCACGCTCCTCCACGTCGGCGCCCATCTGCTGGTCGTGCTGATGCTGACCCGCTTGCGGCACACCGATGCGAGGGAATACCTCCAATTGGCGGTCATCGTCTTCCTCCAGGTGCTCACCACCGCCGGACTGACCTCCCGCAGCGCGTTCGCCGCCTGGTTCGTCACCTACCTGGTCGTCATGGTGTGGGTCCTCATGCAACATCACCTGATGGAGGAAACCGAACGGTTCGGCATCTCCGTCTCGCACGGTCCGATCGCCGAACGCTTCGGCTGGTGGCCGCTGGCCGCTTCCGGAGCAGCTCTGGTCGTGACCGGTACCCTTTTCGTGTTTCTCCCACGGATGGGGTTCGGCCTGCTGGCGGGATCGCAGGGACCCGACATCCAGATTTCCGGTTTCTCTCCTCACGTCACCCTCGGCGCCCTCGGTCCTCTCAAGCGGGACCCCACCGTGGTGATGCGGGTCTCCGCGGGTGAGGGGGCGATCGGGGGAGAGTTGCTGTACCTCCGGGGCGCCGCTTTCGACGCGTACGACGGTCGCAACTGGCTCAACACGAGCCCCATCAGGCGACTCGTTCCCCTCGACGAAGAGGGGCGGTTCGCCATCGGACGGGTTCCACCCCGTTCGACGGTCTACAGTGTTCGACTGGAACCGATTGACTCGCCCGTCCTCTTTACACCCGACCGGACCATGGCGATCGAAGGACCGTTTTCCACGGTCTCGGTCGACGACGAGCAGACCTTCGGCGTTCCGTACGCTCGGCGCGGCCGCGTCAGCTATGAGATCTGGCGACGCCCTGCGGGCGACGCCTCCGTCCAATCTCACGAATCGCCCGCACGATTGGCGCGATCCCTGAGTTTCGACGGGTCAGCGGCCATCGTGAAGCTGGCCCGGGAGGCCGCGGGCTCCTCCGCGGCACCCTCCGACCGCGCGACGGCCGTCGAGCAGTTCTTGAAGTCACACTACGCGTACACGCTGGACGTGCCCGGCGGCGAAGACCGTCCCCTCGAGGAGTTTCTATTCCAAAGACGTTCCGGGTTTTGCGAGCACTTCGCCAGCGCGATGGTGCTGATGTTGCGAGCGATCGACATCCCGGCCCGGCTGGTCAACGGCTTCTTGGTTCAGGAATGGAATGAGTACGGCGAGTATTTCATCGTGCGGCAGGGTGACGCGCACGCGTGGGTTGAGGCCTATCTCCCGGGCCGCGGATGGACCCGCTTCGACCCCACACCGTCCGTTCCAGCAAGCGACCGTCCGTGGGAAGGACGCCTCCCCCACTCCCTCGACGCACTCCGCGCGGCCTGGGATCGCTACGTCGTCGAGTTCGGACTGGGGGATCAACACGCGGCAATTCAACGACTCGAAACCGCGTGGGACGAGACACGTCGAGAGCTGTCCGCCTCGCTGGAAGCGGCCGTGACATCGTGGAACGCCGTCCGGGACGCCCTCCCCGGCGCCTGGGTGCGTGTTGCGCTCGGGATCGCCATGGCGGCGGTCATCGTGGGGCTCGCCACACGGCACCGGCCGTGGCGTCGGTGGTTCGGGGCGCCGCCCGTTGCCCCCCGGGTCGAATTCTATGGGCGGCTCCTCGCCACCCTCTCTCGAAGGGGGATCGCGAAGCCCCCCGGCGCGACCCCGTGGGAATTCGCCACGCGAGACGCCGCGCGCTTCCCCTGGGCTAACGAGATCCGGCAGGTCACAACCTACTATTACACCGTCCGATACGGACGGCGATCGCTCAACTCCGTTGAGCGCCTCGCCGTCGCCACCGCGCTGGCAACCATTGAACGCTCAACGATCCGGGTGAACGTCGCGAAATCCGGCTGACCGCGCAGAGGAGGGGGAATCCGCGCGACGTCGACCCGGAATTGAAGCTCCCCGCAGCAAGCTGCGGGGAATCTTCGAAGTACAAGGAGGTAACGGAGCACGGTTTCCATGTTGCTCGCTTCCCCCCCCAGCAAGCTGCGGGGAATGCGCTCGCAATGCACTTTCACTCGAAGTGATAACGGAGCACGGCAACGGAATAGATCGGATGGGAACGGCCATCCGGGTCTGAAGACGCCGTGGTCGTGATGTCCGGCGCCCGCCACGTTACGCGCCCTCGGTCGACGTCGACGAACGCCCGATTCGCGACCTTCGACAGGCCGTAGAGCGTCCCCCCGATGGCACCGATGCCCGCGCCGCTCGTGATGTACGACAAGTGCTCTTTCGGATGCGAGGTGAGGGCCATGACCGCGGTCCCGACCAACGCGCCGACCAAGCCGCCGTAAAACCCATCCACGAGCACGCCGGCCAACGCGTCGTCCTGGGCCCTGGCGACGTTCGGCACCGCCGCACCCGCCACCAACAATGCGCACACCGCCGCCACCACGACTGTCCGCTTTCCCGTCATAGATATCCCTCCACCACAATATCGTCGCCGCAGCGTCGCACCACGCGACCACGGAGCGAAACGGCGTCCCGCAGCCGGCGCGGGGACTCGCCCCCCACCGACCCCACTGCGTCGTGGCCTCCAAGGAGTTTCGGAGCCACCATCACGATGACCTTCCGAACCACTCCGGACCGGAGCGCCGACGCGTTGACCGCGGCTCCTCCCTCGATCAGCACCGACGTCATCTCCAGGCGCCCTAACCGCCGCATCACATCCGCCATGTCGACAAGCCCTTTTCGAGATTTCGCGACGAGCACCTTGACCCCCAACGCCTCAAACCGGCGGCGCCGCGCCGCGGGCGCCCTGGCCGTCGTCGCCACATAGGTCCATGATCCGTCGCGCGGCCGCAGCACTCGCGCGCGGAGAGGCGTCCCGAGCCGCTCATCGAGGATGATGCGGTGGGGCTGACGACCGCGCAGGCCGGACCGCGCCGTCAGCTCCGGATCATCGGCAATGACCGTTCCCAGACCCACCATCACCGCATCGACCTGAGCCCGGAGGCGGTGGGTCAGCGCCCGCGACCTCGGCCCCGTGATCCAGCGCGATTCACCGGACGCGGTGGCGATCTTGCCATCCAGCGTGGACGCAATTTTCAGGGTCACGAACGGCCTGCCCGTGGTAATCCACACCACGTACGCCTCGTTGAGGCGCCGAGCCGTCTCCGCCAGCACGCCGACCTCCACCGCGAGGCCAGCCCGACGCAACGCCCGCAACCCACGTCCGCGGACCCGAGGGTTCGGGTCGGGCATCGCCACCACCACGCGCTTCACCCCTGAAGCGATCACGGCGTCGGTGCACGGCGGTGTGCGTTTGAATCGGTGACAACAGGGTTCGAGGGTCACGTAGAGAACGGCCCCATGGGCCGCCGAACCGGCGGCTCTGAGCGCATGAATCTCCGCGTGGGGCGTCCCCGGACCCCGATGGTAGCCCTCCCCGATAATGCGCCCATCGTGAACCACCACCGCACCCACCATCGGGTTGGGGCTCGTCCACCCTCGGCCCCGAGCCGCCAACCGGAGTGCGCGGCGCATGAAGACTTCGTCGGACATCGGCGGTCGATTATGGGGGAAGCGTTGGGGTGTGTCAAACAAGGCGAGCGCGAAGACCGTTCACCTGATTGGGTAGAGCGATCGCCAAAAAAGAACGCGACAAGGTGAGCAGGCTGCTCAAAAAGCTCCAGATGCAAGGCGGAGGGA
>JACQCD010000101.1 GCA_016201825.1 Nitrospirota bacterium
TACGGCCTGCTATTTCGCTGTGTGGAAACTCACGACCCCGCGTTACCGCGACGCCGCTTCCTCATGCTACCAAGGCGTACGGACAACTCCTTGGACGGGACTTTAACCCGCTAGACGTACTGCTGTTACTGCGAACGGTCGAGCGTCTTCAATTTCTCTTGGATGCGCTGCAACCGCTCTTTATCGCCGGCCGGGGCCGGATCGGTCGGGGGTTTGGACGGTGGGGTTTGGGCGAATGCCCCAGGCAGCCAAGCCGCCACAAGCCCCGCCAGCACGGTCGCGACGAGGGTTGTAGGGGCACGACATGTCGTGCCCCTACGGGCGGAAGAGGCCACAACGGCTCTCGCGTGACTCGGCTCCATCGCAACTTACGGCAGCGCGCCCCCGCCCTGGGATGGCGCGATGGTGAATTGGCTCTTGCCGGAATGGCAACGGTCGCAATAGAGCGGCGCCCAGGCGATGCGGCCGTTGTGGCACTTCCCGCAGAACTCGCCCTTGATGATCTTGATCATGGTGACCTCGTTGGCGCCGGCCTTCATCACAAAGATATCGTCGTGGCAGACTTTGCACTTGAACCGAATCCGGTGAAACCAGTGCGGGAACACGACGGGGGGCATTTCGGCCTTCTCGGCCTCGCGGTTCATGATGATGTCGCCGTACTCGGCCCCGACATCCAGTGGAAGCGCGAGGCCCGCCAGCGCGAAACATCCGACGGCGGCCGCCATGAACCGGGAAGATCGTGTCGCACGCACCATCATGCACTCAGCGTAGGAAAATCGAAAACTCTTGTCAAACTTGCACCGCGCCAAAGGCGCGGATTGAAAATCCTCAACGATCCTCCCGAGTGGCGCAGCAACATACGCGGTGCCTTACCACTCAAGGTACGTCGTCCCATCGAGCGCCTTCTTCTCGCTGATCGAATGGACGTCGTACACGTCGTCTCCGCACCACGTGTGCTCGTCGGCGTCGTCGGCGTAGCAGCGCAGACCCCATTTGTCTTCCCCGGTGATCGGGTCGATCGGGAGCCGGCGCAGATAGCGCTTGACGGTCACGCCCTTGATCGTCGCGGCCTCTCCCGACAGATCCACGCGCAAGAGGGTGTCGAGCGTTTTGGGATAGCCGTTGACGCTCCCCACCTCCTTGCAGCTCAACTGATTCGCTTGGCACACCGGGCCGATGAGGAGATCGCCGTCGCGGTTCCAGTCGTCGTGAAATCGATCGATCGCCATGCGCATCTCGCGCAGGTCTTGCCGCAATTCGATCTCTTTCGCGCGTTTGGCCGTGACCTTGGAGAGGGGCATCGCCACCGAGACGAGAATGAGGATGATCGCCATCGTGGCGATGAGCTCAAGAAAGGTGACGCCTCGGTTGCCCCCCTGCATGCGTCGCGTGCTCGCCGCGCTCAGCGAGACTCCTAGCGGGCGGTCGACGGCCGCGGAAGAATCGGGGGGAACAGCGTGGAGGGAGTCGGGGGAAACAGTCCCCGAGGCGAGTTCGGCGCGGAGGGCGGGAGGGGCGGGAACGAGACCGGCGGGGGCGGCTGCGCCGGCGAGGACAGCGGCCCCGCCTCACCCGGGGCACCGGGGCGGCTCACCGCCTCGGAGGGCGAGAAGACCGGCTGCGTGCCGTAGCTTTCTTCGGTGCCCGACCAGAACGATTGCACCCCCCCTTCGGGAGTTCCCAACCCGCGGATCACGTGGGGCGTGATGGTCAGCATCACGTCGCTCTTGATCTTCTGTTTATCGGTGGAGGAGAAGAGCTTCCCGATGACGGGCAGATCACCCAGTCCGGGGATCTTGTTCAGGGACTCGCGTTCCTCGTCGCGGATCAAGCCACCCAAGATCACGGTTTCGCCGTCCCGCACGTTGATCGTCGTTTCGGTGGTGCGCGTGCCGAAGCGGAATTGCTTCGCCTGAGGATCCAGGTCTCCAATCGAGGTCACATCGAGCTTGAGGTCCATCGTCACGTCGTTGTTGAGGCGGATACTGGGTTTGATGTCCAGCTTGATCCCGACGTCTTTGAACTCGGTCGACGTCGTCGTGGTCGGCACGCCGGCCGTGGTTGTGGAGATCGGCGCCGACGTCGTTGTGGAGAGCTGGATCGGCACCTTATCGCCGATATTGATCTTGGCCGACTTGTTGTCGATGACTCGGATCCTCGGATTGGCCAGGGTCTTGGCGTTCGAATCCAGCTTGATGAAATTGATCAAGACGCTGGGCAACGTGATCAAGACGTCGCCGCTCGCGAGATCTTTCAGGGTACCGAGGGTCAACTGGGGATTGGTGTTGATGCTGGCGGTGCCCGAGGCGCCGGCCTGATCCCCACGGAAGAAGTTCCAGCCGTACTTGAGTTGGTTGTTCCGAGTGATCTCCAGCACCTCGACCTCGAACATCACCTCCGCAACCTGGCGGTCGTTCGCCTCGATGATCTTCTCGGCCAGACGAATCTTTTCCGGGGTATCCCGCATGACGATGGTGTTGAGTTCTTCGTTCACAAAGACCCGGCGCGTTTCCAGCATCGTTCGGAGCAGATTGACCATGTCTTTGGCTTTGGTGTTGGAGAGGTAGAATGTCCGAATCAGGAGGTCCTGATATTGGTCGATCTTTTGCTTGGTCTTGGGCAGGATGAGGAGCGTATCCTCCCCCACCCGCTTCATGAACAGGTTGTTGGTGGTGAGGACCAGGTTAAGGGCGTCGCGGAACGACGCGTTCTTGACGAAGATCGTGATGCTGTCGTCCCGGATGTCTTTGTCGAAGAGAAAGTTCACGCCGGAGGTCTTCGAGAGGAGATCGAACACCTCTTTGAGTTTCGCGTTCTGAAACCGCAGCGTGATGGGCTGGGTCGACGTGAGCGTGAGCTCGTCGGATTCTTGCAGCAGCTTGCGGCGTTCGGCGGCGTCGTCGAGGGCGGTCTGAGCCTCCGTGAACGTCGGATCGAGGGCCAGCGCCTTCTGCAGTTCCTCGATCCCTTCGGCGTATTTTTCCGCCTTGAGGAGTTGCGTGCCGGCGGCGTATCGTTCCTCCGCCTCTTTGGACTTCAACCCCTTGGCCAGCGCGACGCGATACGCATCCGCCGCGGGATCGAAGGTAACGGCCTGCTTGAACGCCTCGACCGCGAGACCAGTGGCCCGCTGGCTCAGCAAGGCCTGTCCGCGTGCATAGTGCTGCTTGGCCGCCTCGGATCTGGCCGAGTCCAATTTGGTTTTGAGGCGCGTGTCTTCGGGGCGTTTGGCCGACGCTTCCTGATACAGCAGGACCGCGGTATCCCAATTCCCTTCCCGCGCGAATTGATCGGCCACGCGCACCTGCTTGGACGCGCACCCGACGCCGACGGCTGCCAGCGAGGCGGCGACGGCCGCGGCGCGGAGGAAGCGGATGCCGCGGCGGCGCGGGCCCCGCGGGTCAGCGCAAAGGCTCACCGCGGGTCCATCGTCTGCCGGAAATAGTCCACCGTGCGCTTGAGCCCGTCCGCCACGCTGACCCGCGCTTCCCAGTCCGAGGCCTTCGAGAGTTTGGTCGCGTCGAGACAGCTCCGGACCTGTTCCCCGCGTCGCTCCGGGCCATACCGTTCCTTCCCCGGTGACCCGATCGCGTCGGCCAACACCCGGAATAACTGGTTGACCGAGGTTTCGCGCCCGGTCCCCACGTTGAACGTGTCGTTCAGTCCGCCGTTGAGGACCGCCATGTTGGCCTCGACCACGTCCTCGACGCAGATGTAATCCCGCGTCTGCTTCCCGTTGCCGTTGATGATCGGCTGCTCGTTCTGGAGCAATTTGAGGGCGAAGATCGCCACCACCCCGGCTTCGCCGAACGGATCTTGCCTCGGCCCATAGACGTTCCCATACCGCAAGATCGACGACTGCAATCCGTATGTTCGGAAATAGTAATAGAGGTAGTGCTCCCCCGCTAACTTGCTGATACCGTACGGACTCAACGGGCGGGTCGGGTGCTGCTCCGTCGCGGGGAAGACTTCCTGATCGCCATAGATCGCGCCTCCCGACGAAGCGAAGATCACGCGTTTCGTCCCCGCTTTGACCGCCTGCTCCAACACGTTCAACGTCCCCAAGATATTGACCTGCCCGTCAAAGAGAGGGTCGGCCACCGAGCGCCGGACATCCATCTGCGCGGCGTGGTGGATGACGACCTCGGGCCGTTCCTTTTTAAAGACCCGTTCGAGCTTCGGGCTGAGGATATCCAGCTTGTAGAATTCCGCTTTGGGGTTGACGTTCTTCTTTTTCCCCGTCGAGAGATCGTCCACGATCGAGACCGCGTGCCCTTCCTCGATGAGGCGATCCGTCAGGTGGGATCCGATAAATCCCGCCCCCCCAGTGACCACGATCCGCATACGGTCTCCCATGTCTCCTACGACCCGGCCTGCACCGACCGATACCATTCCACGAAGTGTTTCAGCCCGACGTCGACCGGAGTCGAGGGAACGTATCCCAACAATGCCCGCGCCTTGCGCACGTCGGCATACGTCACCGGCACGTCGCCCGGCTCGGCGGGTAAGGTCCTGACGACCGCCGGCTTGCCGACGATCTGTTCCAATCGCGCAATCACCTCCCGAACCTCGATCGTCTCGGACTCTCCCAGGTTGATGATCTCGTACGGATGGGGCCGATCCAGCGCGGCGAGCACCCCGGCGACGATGTCGTCGATGTAGGTGAAATCACGCCGCGCACTGCCGTCGCCGTACAGCGACAGCGGCTCCCCGCGCACGATCGCCCGCGTAAAAGCGTGGATGGCCATTTCGGGGCGCTGCCGCGGGCCGTAGACGGTGAAAAACCGCAGACACGTCATCGGCAGGCCGTAGAGATGATGATAGGTATAACACATCAGCTCGCCGGCCTTCTTCGTCGCCGCGTATGGCGAGATCGGGCCGTCGACCGGGTCCGTTTCGGCAAACGGCACCTTTTTTTGCTCGCCATAGACCGACGAGGAGGAGGCAAAGACGAAATTGGTCACGCCGTGGCGCACCGCCGCTTCCAAGAGGTGGAGCGTGCCGCGAACATTGACCTCTTCGTACAACAACGGGTCCTTGAGCGATGGGCGGACGCCCGCCCGCGCCGCGCCGTGGAAGATCCGGTCGATTCGCCGCCCCGCAAAAAGCGCCTCCACCTGGTCGCGGCGGCGGAGATCCCCCTCGATGAAGGCGAACCGAGGATGCGCGAGCGCGGTCGCCAGGTTGCGGCGTTTGACGGCGGGGTCGTAGAACGGATCGAAGTTATCGAACCCCACCACCTCGTGCCCCTGATCAAGCAGCCGCTCGACCAGGTGGGACCCGATAAATCCTGCATTGCCCGTCACGAGAACGGTTGACATCGCTTAACACATACCTTTTTAGTCTTACTCCTCAACCCACTGAACAGGCCGTACCCTACCAGGACCACCCCGTGAAGTCAACCAACTCCCCCTGGTTTCAGCTCCCGCGGTTGCGCAGAATCGTCACCGTATCATCGCCGCTGTTGGCCACCGCCAGATCGGGCCAACCATCCCCGTTAAAATCGCCGACCGCCACGCTCAGGGGCGCGTTGCCGACCGGATAGGTTTCGGACGCAACGACCGTTCCGTCGCCATAGCCGAGGAAGACCGTGACCGTGTTATCACCCTTGTTCACAACGGCAAGATCCTGAAACCCGTCGTGGTTGATATCGGCCGCCGCCAGCGCAATCGGCTGCGCGCCGGTGGCGTAGGTCGTTGAGGGCGGATTGAACGTCGACCCCGAGGTGGCCGACGTGCCTTTGTTGATGACCAGGACCAGTTGACGCCCAGTTGCAGTTGTCACGGCTAAATCGGGAAACCCATCGCCATTCAAGTCGGTCGCCACCACCGCGCTCGGCCCCGCCGACATGGCGTAGATCTGCGCCGTTTGAAAGGTGCCATCCCCGACGCCCATGAACACCACGACCGTCACATTACCACTATTGGCCACCGCAATATCGTCATACCCATCCTGGTTAAAATCGGCTACGGCGACGCCGAGCGGCGAGGCAATGTCGCTGGATATCGTCGCAGGGGTCGAGAACGTTCCCGTTCCGTCTCCTCGAAGGATCGACAGCGTGCTGGTCACGAAGTTCGCGACCACGACATCCAGATTGACATCTGGATCAAACCGTCCCGACGCGATGGAAAGCGGGTTGCTGCCCGCCGCGAGTCCCACCGAGAGCTCGGTGGGAAACGTCCCATCGCCCTGCCCCAACCGGGTCCAGACCGCGGGCGCACTGGAATCTGCGTCGGCGATTACCAGATCGCGGCTGCTGTCGCCGTTGAAATCTCCGGCGACCAACGCTTGTGGCTCCGCAGTGAGGGAGGTTCCGACAGCGTGCGACACGGGTACCAGAAACGTCGACGCGCTTCCCCGCATCACGACTGAGATTGTGCCGTTGCCTGCATTCGCCGTGACCAGATCCGAGAGCCCATCGCCGTTGAGATCGGGGGCGATCACGGCGTTCGGGGTGCACGAGGAAGTGCATGAGCCAATTGATGGTGTGCCACCGGCGACAAATCGACTCACGATAGTGACCGTCGCGGTGTTGGTCGCCACCGATGCGGCGATCGTCACCGTCGAGGGACTGGGGATCACGAAGGGCGCGGTGTAGCCCCCTATCGCGCTGATCCTACCAACCGTGGCGGTACCCCCCACTAGATCATTGACGGTCCAGTCGGCGGCTTGAGCCGGCAACAGCGTGAACGTCGCCCGACCGCCGACCGGAACATCGGCCGTGTCGGGGGAGAGCGTCGCCGGGCCGCTGCCCCCACCGACCCCCCCGCCTCCGCCTGGACCACACGCCGCCAGTACCGCGGCCGCCAGCACGATCGCCGCTCGCTGCAGCACCGTGTACCATAACCGTTCGTTATTCATTCTCCACCTCGATCACTGCGTTATCGATCAGTCGCGTCCCGCCGATCCACACTGCCAGGGCCACCACGACGGGCCCGGTCAACCGCTCGACCGGCTCCATCGTCTCCGGATGGACCAAGGCGA
>JACQCD010000103.1 GCA_016201825.1 Nitrospirota bacterium
CAGATATTTTCGGTCTGGCACACGGTACATCGCAACGTCTTCGCCACTTCTCGGGTTTTGACGTCGATCTCGGTTTCATCAACGGTCGTTGCGACGGCCGTGGACGCGAGGGTCCCGAGCACGGCGAGGGTCACCAGGAGGCGCGTCAACATGGGACGGTCTCTCCGGACCCCGCAAGGAGAGCGGGCAAAATCTTCTGCGTGTAGTTGGCGTAGAGTTCCCCCACGATCGGCCCGATCGCCTTGCACCGGATGACGCCCTGCCGGTCGATGAGAAAGGTCTCGGGCACACCGTAGACGCCGTAATCGAAGGACACCGCGCCCTTGATGTCCCTCACGTGCTGAAAATTTGTTCCGTACGTCCGGAGGTATTGCTGGGCGTCCTCCTCCCGGTCTTGATAGTTGATTCCCAGCATGACGAAGTTCGGATCCGGTCGAAACCGTTCATTGAGCGCGAGGAGGTTGGTGTGTTCGAGGCGGCACTCCTGGCACCACGACGCCCAGAAGTTGAGCATGACGACCTTCCCCTTGAACTGGTCGAGCGAGAGCGTCTCATTCGACCCCACCTTCGGGCCGGTGAACTGGGGGGCGGCGGTCCCGATCAGCACGGTGGGGATCAACCGTGGGTTGCCCCACAGACCCTGGTAGAAGAGCGCCAACAGGCCGAGGAGACCGACGACCAGCGTGATTTGCCAGCCGCGCGTCATTCGTCTCGCTTGCGGGGCCGGAAGATGTTCAACAACACGCCGAGGCCCATGATGCCGCCGCCTCCCCAGACCCAGAGGATGAGCGGGTTAAGGACGCCGCGGGCCGTCACGGAGCCGTCGGGGGAGATTTCGGGCATCGTTAAGAACACGTGCCCCATATTGATCGCGTAGATCGCCGACTCCGTGGTGGGTGTCTGCGACGCGGCATAGATGCGCTTCTGCGGGCGCATCTCGGTCAGGAGGCGGTCGCCTCGGAACACCTGGAACACGCCCTCCTTGGCCGACCAGTTGGGTCCCTCGACGTCGTGCACCCGCTCCAACTTGATCCGGTAGGCGCCGATGGTGAAGTCGTCGCCGATCTGCAGCGACACGACCTTCTCGGTCTTGTACACCGTGGAGGCAATGATTCCGACGACCAGGATCAACACCCCGATGTGGGTGACCATCCCGGCGTAACGGCGCTGGTTGACGGTGAAGGCGGTCAGAAAGCCGCGGAGGACGTTCACCCGATCCCGGCGCGCGAAGAACGCCGAGACCTTCCCGATATCCGTGGCGATCGTCGTGGTGACGAAGCCGACCACGAAGGCGCCCGCGATCGTGAAGGGACTGCGAAAGCCGAGCGCGAACGCCAACGCCGTCGCCGCGAACGCCACGATCAACGGGACCAGGAAGTTCTTTTTGATGTTGTCCAGCGAGGCCTTGCGCCACGCGATATACGGCCCCACGCCCATCAGGAACAAGAGCCCGAGCGCGATGGGCATGAACACGGCGTTGTAGTACGGCGGGCCGACCGTGACCTTGGACCCCTTCCATGTTTCGATCATCAGGGGATATAACGTGCCGAGAAAGACCGTCGCCGCCGCGACCAGGAAGAAGAGGTTATTGAAGAGGAAGATCGATTCGCGGGAGACGATCGAATCCAATTCGATCTGGCTCTTCAACTTCGCCCCCCGCACGATCAAGGTGCCGAACGCCACCCCCATCGTGGTGGCGAGGAAGATCAAAATAAAAAGACCGCGACGCGGATCGGTGGCGAACGTGTGAACGGAAGTCAGGACGCCGCTGCGGACGAGGAACGTCCCGATCAGGGAGAGCGAGAACGTGACGATGATGAGGAACAGATTCCACACCTTGAACATCTTCCGTTTTTCCTGCACCATCACCGAGTGTAGAAACGCGGTGCCGACCAGCCACGGCATGAACGACGCGTTCTCGACCGGGTCCCACCCCCAATAACCTCCCCATCCCAACTCGTAATACGCCCAATACCCGCCCATCAGAATCCCCGTGGTGAGGCACATCCACGCGAAGATCGTCCAGCGCTGGGTGACCTTGATCCATTCTTCCCCCAGCCGGCCCGAGAAGAGCGCGGCCATCGCGAAGGCGAACGGGATCGAAAAGCCGACGTAGCCCATGTACAGCATCGGGGGATGCATCGTCATCGCGGGGTCTTGGAGCAGGGGGTTGAGATCCTTCCCGTCGAGAGGGGCGGGAATCAGGCGGTCGAACGGGCTCGACAAGAACACGATCAACGCCAGAAAGCCGAACATCACCATGGATTCCACGGAGATCAGATACGGCATGATGGCGGGCTGGGTCCGCCAGTGCAGCCAGATGGCCACCGTGCTGAAGATCGAAAGGAGAAAGACCCAGAGCAGTAGCGAGCCTTCGTGGCCTCCCCACAGCGCGGAAATGGTGTAAAACAGCGGCAGCTTGGAGTTGGAGGTCGACGCGACATAGGCCACCGAAAAGTCTCGGGTCAAAAACGAGTATTCCAGCGACGCGATGCCGACGGCCAAGAGCACGAAGATGAGCGTGACGGCCTGGCGCCCGACGCGGACCCAGTCGGCGTTTCTCGTGCGAAGCCCGACGATAGGCGCCACGATCCCCAGCACCGACAGGACGAAGGCGGTCACCACGGCGAAGTGGCCTATTTCAACGATCATCGATCACGCTTCTTTCTCGGGGGTGACGGACGACACCTCGGATGGAGAGAAGGGGCGCCCTACTGCACCAGCGTCTTCATGAAATCCTTCTTGGGGAGCTTCACCCCCGCCCGGCGGAGCTCGATCGGCATGTAATCCTCGGAGTGCTTGGCCATGATCATGTTCGAGTGAAAATCCTTGGCCGGGGTCCACACTCCCTCGACGACCGCTCCCTGTCCTTCTTTGAAGAGATCGGGGGGAATGCCCTGGAAGGTCACCGGGATGGTGGCGGCGCCGTCGGTCAATTCGAAGGTCATTCCCACGGGGTTGGACTGGCTTTTCACGCTCCCCTTCACGACCATGCCGCCCACACGGACTTTCTGGTCGTAATGCTCGGACGAGAAGGCCACGACTTCGGACGGGGTGAAGAAGTACACGAGATTGTCGCCGAAATTGCCCAGCGCGAGGTAGGCGAGCGCGCCGGCCACCAACAGCAGGCTCACGATGATCCCGATCTTTTTACCGCGTGTCAACATGGTGCGCCGTCTCCGGTTCGTACAACTTCGATTCTTTGATTTCTCGGTAGAGAAAGGTGACCTTGCGCTCCATCCCGAATAGGAATATGGCCAGGGGGAGCAATCCGATCAGATAGGCCCCCACGACGTAGCCGTAATTGGTCACCAGCGCGAGCTCGTGCGCGAGGAAGGTTCCAGACGACGGATCCAACGAACCGATCACGACCAGCGTCTTCAGCTCGCGCAGATTTTCCGGCGGCGGCCCGTCGTACTCGACGGGGAGCGCTTCCTGCCGGCCGGCGAGTTCGAAACTCGCGTGGCCGGAATCGAGATCGCCGCGCAGCGTCCCCCCCTTCACCAGGCCGATGACCCGGACCACGCGGGTCGGCTGAAGGCTCACTATTTCCTCGGGGGTCAGACTGGTCAGATTCTGCTCGAAGTACCGGGACGCAAGAGCGGCGATGACCACCGCGGCGATCACGAGCGCGCTCCATCGAAGATACAGCCCGGTCATGGGGTGGACAGTGAGCTCGGGCTCGATCCGACATCCGACGAAAGATGCGCCTGGCTGAGCAGCCGGCCTTTCTTTGCGGTCAACAGGTGGTCGAGATACAGCATCTGCGTTCTGACCATCAGCATGTAGAAAAACGTCAATGAAAACCCGACCGTCATGATCCCGAGCGGAATGAGCATGGGTTTCGACATACTGACGCCGCGCATCGAAAACGAGAGCGGCTGGTGCAGCGTGCGCCACCATTCGACCGAGAAGTGGACGATGGGTAGGTCGACGAAGCCGACGATCGCAAGGACGGCGGCGTAGCGGGCCTCACGCTCCGGGTCGTCGACGAACGTCCGCAGCATGAGGTACCCGACCAAAATGAGGAACATCACGGCGAACGACACGAGTCGAGCGTCCCACGTCCACCACGTGTTCCACGTCGGTTTCGCCCAGATCGATCCGGTGATGAGCCCCAGCGCCGTGAAGAACGCGCTGATGCCTGCGGCGGCGTGGCACAGGTTGTCGACGATCGGATCGCGTTTCCACAGGTACCAGAGGCTTCCGATAAAGAGCGTCGAATAGGCCAGCATCCCGGTTTGGACCAAGGGGACGTGCACGTACATGATCCGGACCACTTCGCCCTGGTAGTAGTCGGGCGGCGAGGCGACCAATCCCAAATACAATCCCGCGAGGATGCACAGGCCGCCCCCGGCGCCGACCCAGCCTTCGTACCGCTGCATCCACTTGATCAGCGCGCTGATCATCTTGCCTTCAGACTCCCCCCTCCATCCGGCCTCGGCTCATGTATCCATGATCCACTCGAAGGCCCAAAAGGATAGCACGGTAAACACGATGTCAAAAACCGCCAGTAAGCGTAACCAATTCCCGTAGAGCGACACGGGGTCTCCGTGAAGAGCCCCTCGGGTGGCTTCGACGGCGGCGATCATGACGGGGACGGCCAGGGGTAAGAGCAAGATCGGCAGCATGACCTCGCGCGCTCGAATCTGGACGGTCATCGCCGAAAACAGCGTCCCCACGGTCGAGAGTCCCAACGTGGCCAACGCGAATATTAACAAAAGCAGCGGGAGCTCTTCAACCACGTCGAGGTTGAAGAAGATCACGAACATCGGAAAGAGAATCACTTCCACGATGAGCATGAACAACAGATTGGCGGCCAGCTTCCCCAAGTAGATCGCGCCCTTGGACGCCGGGCTGATCTGTAAATGTTCGAGGCAATCGTTTTGCAGTTCCGCGGAGAAGGATTTGCCCAAGCCGATGATGCCGGTGAACGCGAAGGCGACCCAGATGATGCCCGCGATCAGTTCGCGCGCCGCCGCTTGGTCCATCGAGAAGCTGAAACTGAACACCAAGATGACAATGAGCGCGAAGAAAAACATCGACGAGATGGTTTCGCGGCTCCGCACCTCGCTGATGAGATCCTTCCAGGCCACCCACCGGATCACGTTAAAAAATGGCATGGGTTTTCAGCTCGTCGACGGTGAACTGGCGCAATTGTCCCTTGTCCAACACGCCGAGGCGGCTGGTGACCTCCGCCGAGCGCACGCGGTCGTGGGTGGTCATCAGGACGGCGGCGCCTTCCTTGATGATTTCGGCGATGTACTGATTCATCAACGACATCCCCGACTCATCCAACGAGGTGTAAGGCTCGTCCAGCAAGAGCACCTGCGGGCGGATGAGCATCGCCTTCGCGATCGAAAGACGTTTTTTCATCCCGGCGGAGTAGTAGCGCACCTTGAGATCCCCGAATGCGCCGATGGAGACCCGATCGAGCGCCGACTTGATCTGCCGATCGGTCGGGTTGAGGGCGCGGAGGGCCAGGGCGAACCGTAGGTTCTCGGTGGCGTTGAGTTCGTCGTAGAGATAGGACCCGTGCGCCAGCAGAAGCATCGCGGCCCGTACGGCTTCCTTCTCGGCGACGCCGTCGCGTCCCGCGATCTCGAACCGGCCGGCCGACGGCCGATACAGGGTGGCGAGGACCCGAAGCAAGGTCGTTTTCCCGGCGCCGTTTGGGCCGAGGAGCGCGTAGCACTCGCCGGCGGCCACCTCGAAGGACAGCCCCTCGAAGACCCGATAATGGCCGTACGACTTGCCGAGATCGCACCCGCGGATCGCGATCATGGTCGTGGAAGGTTCGTCCGGGACATAAAGCGTTTCAGTATACGGGAGGCCCTAGCCCGCTGTCCAGGATGACCCGGGCCCACGGTGCGGAGACCGGAGCCGTGCAGGGGCCGACGCTTTGGTTGACGCCACGAGAAACGATCTTATATTATTACCTGTCACATGGAACCGGTGGTGGAACTCTACAAGACCTATGACAGCTTGGAGGCGGGCCGCATCGCCGACTTGCTGGCCGACCACGCCATCGCGTGTTCCATCCGCGATCTCACGATCTCCCCGTATCCCCTGACCATCGGTCGGTTCGGCGAACGACGAGTCGGCGTGTCCTTGCCGGATGTCGCCGAGGCCCGTCGGGTGCTCCACGACGCGATTCAAGACGGGTACCTCTCGCGAGAGGGCTCGTGGATTGGGCCGGTCGAAACGTCTACCTGATGCGATGGCATTTCGCCATGTGGGGTTGGGGCGTCGTGATGGCGGTCCTGGTGGTGGGCTGCGATAACCCGGCAGCCACCTCTCCCGTTCCCGTCGGCACGACGGAGGCAGCCACCCTCGCGCCTCGCGAAGGGACCCGCGTCGGATTTCTCGCCCCCGCGTTCTCGCTCGATCGTCTCGACGGCGGCCGGTCCTCCTCGACCGAGTTTCGCGGCAAGGTGGTGCTCCTGAATTTTTGGGCGACCTGGTGCGGGCCGTGTCGGGCCGAGATGCCGTCGTTGGAAGCGCTGTCCCATGAGTTCCCGTCCCAAGATTTTGTGGTGGTCGGGATTTCGAGCGACTACGAGGGCGCCCAGATCGTCCAGCCGTTCATGGAGTCGTTCGGACTGACCTTTCCCATTTTGTTGGATCCCGAGATGGCGGTGAACGACCGGTTTGAGGTGCGGTCGATTCCGTCCAGCCTCGTCCTCGATCGGCAGGGCGTCATTCGCTACAAGTTTTTCGGCGCGATGGACTGGAATACACCGAAGAACCGGGACCTGGTTCGATCGCTGGTCACCGAATCCGGCCGATCGTCGAACACGGTTCCCGCGCCGCCGCGCCATCCCTCCGGGGAAGGCGACCGACCCGCCGCAGGGGACGCCGGGTAGGGCGATGGACGGCGCAGCGCCCTCACTCGCGATCGCGTTTTCGGCGGGGTTTCTGTCGTTCGTGTCTCCTTGTGTCCTGCCGTTGGTCCCCGCCTATGTCTCGTTCGTCAAGGGTCTCTCGCTGGATGAACTGACCCGCGGCCACGAAAGTTATCGGGTCAAGTGGACAACGCTGAAGAACGCTCTCTTGTTTATCGCGGGCTTCTCGACCGTGTTCATCTTGTTCGGCGCATCGGCCACGGTGATCGGCCAGCTCCTGCTGACGTATCAGCGCGAGGTGCGCTGGGTCGGAGGCGGGCTCATCGTCTTTTTCGGGCTGTATGTGATGGGCGTCTTTAATTTTCGGTTTCTGATGGCCGACAAGCGGTTTCACCTGCAGGGGCGCCCCGCGGGGTACCTCGGCTCCTACCTGGTCGGGGTCGCGTTCGCCGCGGGGTGGACGCCCTGTGTCGGGCCGATCCTGGGCTCGATTTTGCTCTACGCGAGCACGACCCATTCGGTGGGGCAGGGCGTCCAGTTGTTGACGGCGTATTCGCTGGGGCTCGGCCTGCCGCTGTTGGTGACGGCGCTGGGGCTCAACACGTTCCTCGCCCGGATGAAAACCGTCGGGCGTTTCATGCCGGCGGTCACGTTCGTCAGCGGCCTGTTTCTGGTCGCGGTGGGCCTCCTCATCACCACCAATTCTCTCTCCATTCTGAGCTCGTTTCTGACCCAGCACGGCCTGGGCTGGTCGATCGGCCAATAGCCAGGAGCCTGTCCATGAACGGCCATCTGCTGCGTTGTCGGTCGGCCTTGCGTGCTCACGTACGACACGTAGGGGTTCGACATGTCGAACCCCTACCAGGCGCGCAAACCCTCCCTCCGCCTTGCATCTGACCCCTTCGCGGCGGCCAGGCTTTAAATGTAGCTGGTTCATTTGCCGTAGTGTAGGTTCGTCCAGCGGACTGTGCTAAGTCTATGAGTACTCCATCTATATACGACGTGATCGTGGTCGGCCTCGGGCCGGCCGGTTCGTCCGCGGCGTACGAGATTGCTCGGGCGGGGCGGTCGGTGCTCGGTCTCGATCGCGCACGCTTTCCACGTTACAAGGTGTGCGGTGGCGGGGTGTCGGCGCGATTGGACGCGCTGGCGGGGCGCGAGTACCACGCGACCGTCGAGGCTGCGATCACCGGCATCACCTTCCGCTACGAGGGGCGCGAGGCCTTCACGATCGAGGGGCGGACGCCCCTCGCCTATTTCGTCATGCGCGATCGCTTTGATGCGTTCTGGGCCGACCGAGCCGCCGAGGCTGGCGCCCGACTCTGTGACGCGGAGGCCGTCCTCGCGCTCGACGAAACCGACGAACACGTTACGGTGACAACGGCTTCTGCGACCTATCGAGCCCGGTTCGTGGTGGGAACCGATGGCGCGCTTGGCGTGGCGACGCGGTCGCTCAACGGCTCGCGCGCCCGCCGCCGGGCGTATGGGTTGGAGGCCGAGGTTCCGGTTGGGGGATGTCCCCCTGAGCGCCGTGCCATCCTCGAAATGTGGGCCGTCCCGGGGGGATATGGCTGGACGTTTCCCAAAGCGCGCGGTTGCTCGGTCGGGATCGCGGGGTTCAGAGGAGCCGACCCGCGGCCCAAGGCGCGGTTC
The DNA here is from genome assembly GCA_016201825.1 of Nitrospirota bacterium. Lineage (GTDB taxonomy): Bacteria > Nitrospirota > Nitrospiria > 2-01-FULL-66-17 > 2-01-FULL-66-17 > 2-01-FULL-66-17. The sequence continues at coordinate 8,499 of JACQCD010000103.1, forward strand.
GCCCGCTTCGCGTCCTTACAGCCCGCGCTATGCGACCAACGGCTCGATGCGGTTGGCTATCCGATCCCGGTGTACACCCCGGGTCTCTCGTTGGCGTCAGCCCGGATCGGTCTTGCCGGCGATGCCGGTCACTTGGTTGATCCCTTCTTCGGTGAGGGCATCTATTACGCGGTGTGGAGCGGTCAATCCCTCGGTCGGGCCGTGGTTGGGCAGCTTGACGCGGAACGACCCGACCTGGCGGCGTACCAACGATGGGTCGAAGGAGCGCTGTACCCGGAATTCGAGGCCGCCGAACGCTTGGCCGCGCTGGCCTACGGGTACCCTCGACTCTGGTACGAGTCGATGCGCGCCCATCCCGACGTCGTGGACTGGTTCTATGGGGTCTTGCGTGGAGAGATCGGCTACCGCGATCTGTGGGGGCGGCTGAAGCGCCACGCCGTGCGGCTGGCGCCGGCGGCGCTGGCTCGACGGGCGGCCGCGATCTTTGCGCGGTAAGGGCGAATCCCTACCGCTGCATCAGCCATCCGACGAAGAACGTCAGCACCCCCACCGCGGTCAATTGCAGGAGCGGGCCCATCTTGTACTCCGGAAAGAAAAACAGGATCACCACGTTCAAGGTGATCAGCAGCCCGATGAGTTGCACGCCACGGGCAACGTAGTACCACCATTTATCGAACGATTGCGGGAAGCGGGGTTGAGGCATGGGTGCTCCTAGTCTGGGCGCTGCCGAACCTGCGGTGCACGGCGTGGCACGGTGACAAACGTGAGGCCGGTGATCCGGCGCACCGTTCGCAGGACTCCGGCTTGGTCATGGTGGCGGAGCTGAGCGAGCAGTCTGGAGGTCATGAGCCGGTCGATCATCGCGCTGCGGGCGGAGGGGGAATGGCCCGCCTCGCGCAGGTCCGAGCGGATGGCGCCGAGGAGGGTCGTCAAACGGCCGTACTCCTCCCCGATCAGGCCCTGCAGCTTGCTCTTGAGCCAGCGCGCGAGCGCCGGGCTGCGGCCGTTGGTGGAGATCGTCATGGTCAGGTCGCCCCGTGTGATCACGGCGGGCGCGATGAAATCGCAGAGCGCGGGCTCGTCGACGACGAGCAGCCACGTCGCGGTCCGCCGGGCCTCGGCCGCGATCTTGGCGTGCTCCTCGGGCATCGAGGTAGCGGCAATCGCCAGGCACGCGCCGCTCAGATCGCCCCGCCGATACCGCCGGCGTCGGAGGTGGATCCGACCTTCCCGCGCCCAGCGGGTCAGGCGGGCGCTCACGGCCGGGCTGATCACGATCACCCGCGCGCCCGTGTCCAACAGGGCGGCGGTTTTTCGGGTGGCGATTTGTCCGCCGCCGAGCACAACGACGCGGCGAGCCCGCAGGTCGAGGGCGAGGGGGTAGTAGCGACGATCAGCCGGTGCCGCCCGCGATGCGGGCGCGGAGTTTTTCGGCCGGTTTGGCATAGCGACTCTGGGGGAACGCGGTCAGCAACGAGCGAACCGCCTCGGCCGCCTGGTCGATCTGGCCGTCACGTTCGTAGGCGACGGCCAAGAGATACGTGGCCTCCTCGGTCGTGCGATCAGCCAGGTTCGCGTCGAGTACCCGACGGAATCGAACGACCGCGGCCGGGTATTGCTTCTGCTTGAGGTAGTACCGCCCCACCGACAATTCGGCCGCCGCCAGATGTCGGCGGACTTCCACGAGCTTCGCCCGCGCGGCCTCATCGTATCGGCTGCCGGAGTACGAGAGGACGCGTTCGAAGGCGGCCTTGGCCTTTTCCGCCAGCGCGGGGTCGCGGCCCACCTCCGGCATGCGATGGGCGTAACACATCGCGAGCTTGAATTGGGCGTGCGGGGCCCAACGATGGACGGGGTGCAGTTCCAGAAAACGCTCGTATTCCGTGGCGGCTTGCTCGTAGTCGTGTTTGCCGTAGAGATCTTCCGCCTTGGTCATGAGGACGCCGGCGTCGTACTGGAGCTCGTTAAGCGTGAGCAACGGTTCGATCAGGGGATCTTCGTGCACGGCGCAGGACACACCGAGCAGCAGGGTCGCAGCGAGCGCGGTCCGCGCGAGGGAGCTGCGAATAGGAAACGGCGAGGCGGTCATCATGGCCGGCAGGGTACCAGGGCGGTGGGGACAAATCAAGCGGGCTTGACTCGCGGGAGCGACTGGGATGAAGATACCGTCGTGAGCGACGTTCGCTTCCTCATCCGCACTCGGAGTACTCCGTGACGGTGCCCGGCGCGCTGGCGCGCATGGCGCGCGTCGTCGCGACCGCCGTCTGGATTTTCATCCGGTACCACTCGGGCGCGGCCCTTGTCGCGTTCTCCTCCGACGAGGCGCGCGCCGCGCGGCGGTCCCGTCTCCATCGCCGGGCCGCGGTCCGCATCCGCCTCGCCGCCATCGACCTGCGCGGCGTGTTCATCAAGTTCGGCCAGTTCATGAGCGCGCGCATGGACATCCTGCCGGAGGAGTACACCGAGGAGTTGGCGGCGTTGCAGGATCAGGTGCCTCCCATGCCGTTTCCGCCGATCCGCGAGCGCCTCATCCTCGAGCTCGGCCGGGAGGTGGCCGACCTCTTTGCGGCGTTCGACGACCGGCCGATTGCCGCGGCCTCGCTGGGGCAGGTCCACGAGGCGCGCCTTCCGGACGGCCGGCGCGTGGCGGTGAAGGTTCAGTACCCCGGCATCCAGTCGGTGGTCGGCGCCGACCTGCGCGCGGCGCGCCTGATCGTGCGGCTGTTGCAGTGGCGCTTCCCGCGCATCCGGTTCGACAAACTGTACGACGAGTTCGCCCGCGTGCTCCAGGGGGAGCTCAACTACCTCAACGAGGGAAGGTCGGCCGATCGGTTCCGCGCGAACTTCGCGGGGGAGGCCTCGGTGGTCGTGCCGGAGGTGATCTGGCCCTACACGACCGCGCACGTGTTGACGCTGGAGTACGTCGAGGGCGTCAAGATCACGCAGTTCGTCCAGTTGGAGGCGCTGGGCATCGACCTCCGGGCGGTGGCGCGCCTGGTGGCTCGCGCCTACATGCAGCAGATCCTCGTGCACCAGTTCTTTCACGGCGACCCGCACCCCGGCAATCTGTTCGTGCAGCGCGCGCCCGACGGCTCGCCGCGGCTGGTCTTCGTCGATTTCGGGATTATGCAGCGCATCACGCCCCAGATGCACGAGGGCATCACCCGCACGATCCGCGCCGTCATCGACCGCGACGTGCCCGAGGTCGTCCGCGGGCTGCAGGCGCTGGGGTTCGTGGCGGTGACGGGGAACGTGGGAGAGATCGAGAGGGCGGTGGACTTCTTCATGGACCGCTACCGCGACATGGCGCCGCGGATGTTCAAGAACATCACCGCCTTCGACGTGGCGGATGACATCGAGCAATTTTTCCGCGTCTCCCACGCGCTGCAGGTGCCGAATAATTTCATCCTCTTCGGCCGAACCGCCGGGATGCTCAGCGGCCTGTGCGCCCGTCTCGATCCCGAGTTGAACCTGATCGAGCTGGCCAAACCCTACGCGGTCGAGTTCCTCGTCGACCGGCGGGGGCGGTGGGCGACGTGGCTGCGGCGGGGGCGCGAGGCGGCGGAGCTGCTGACCGCGTTGCCCCGGGAGCTGCACGCGTTCCTGACCCGCGCCAACCGCGGCGAGTTTCAAACCCTCACGTCGTCGGAGGAGGTGACCGGCGGACTCGCGCGGCTGTACGGGTTGTCGCAGCGCGCCCTGCTCGCGGCGGTGGCCCTGGCGTTCGTGTGGAGTTCGGTGGCGCTCTCGGAGCGCGGACACGCGACGGCGGCGGGGTTGTGCGCGGCCGCGGCCGTCGTCGTGTTCGGAATGTTCATCGCGTCGATCGTCCGGCGCTAGGAGCCTGTCCATGAACCTGGGCGCGCCGAGGGCGCGAATGTTAATCGGCCCGGAGGGACCTTGCAGGTGGCGAAGCAATGGCCATCTGCTGCCTTGTCGTTTCGCTTCCGGTGCATTCCTGCAAACCGTGCGAAGCCTCGCGCCGGGAAGCCGGGCGCTCGTTTCGCGGCCCGCTTTGCGGGGTAAGAACAGGCTCCACTACCGAAATACTCGGACACGCTCTTAGGAGGTATCACAGTATGGGATTTCTCTTCCGGACGGCGGTGTTCACGGGGTTTCTAGCTCTGGCGTTTGCCGCGGGGTATTGGTTGGGCGCCCACCGGCTGGATGTCGTGTCCGACCATGTGAAGGCGCTCAAGAACGAGCTGGCTGATAAGACGGCCTCCCTCGATCGGGAGATGACCGCGCTCAAGCGACGGGCCGCGCTGGCGGAAGCAAGGGACGCGGTGGACCGGGCGCGGCAGGCGCTGAGCAGCAAGCAGATCGGGGACGCCGAGCAGGAGCTTACGCTGGCGGCGGAGCGGCTTCAAGCCGCGGCCGCCGACGCGACCGCCGACGCGAAAACCGCGCTCGGCTCTCTCCGCAAGACGCTGGTCGATCTTCGGCGCGACGTGCGGAGCGTGCCGTCGCGGGCGCAAGACGAACTGCGCCGCATGGCCCGTCGGATCGACGAGCTGGCCCGCCAGTGGGACTAGCACCGACCCTCGACCTCTTTCGACAGCAGCTACGTCTGGTGTTTATCGAAGAGCGCGCGAATCGCGGGAAGGTGGGCTGTTGCGGTTTCGGCTCCCAGGCGCGCGCACGCTGCCAGGCTTCCCACGTCGTAGAGGAGCACGTGGCCGGTCGGGGGGGCGAGGACGAGGTCGGCCTCGAGGGCCCGAAGGCGGGCGAGGTAGTCCCGCGTGATCTCGCTGGCCCGTAAGACGATGCCGAGGCCCGTCGTCGGAACGCGCTGTCCGGTCTCGTCGTCGGGCGTTTCCGAGACCTCGACCGCCACGACCCGATCCGCCCCGACAGCGCGGGCCGCGTCCACGGGGATCCGGCATGTCCATCCCCCGTCGATCAACACCCGTCCCTCGTGTGGAATCGGCGGGAAGATGCCGGGCAGCGCCGCGCTCCCCAGGACAGCGGGGCGCAGCGGGCCGGACCGATACACGATCTCGGTTCTGCTCACGAGATCGACGGCCACAACGGCGAGCGGCACGCGGGTCTGCTCAAAGCGGATGTCGGGGATCAAGTCGTCGAAGAAACCGTGGAAGATCGCCGCATCCATCAGCGAGGGGCGATCGAGTGGGATGGCGCCCGGCGAGACGGCGGCCGTACGGGCGAGCTCCAGCAGCGAGGGGCCGATGCGGCGAAAGAAGTCGGCGAGACGGGTTTCGACCTCGGTCAGAGAAGGCAGGGTGGCGTAGAGCGCGGCGACGATCGCCCCCATGCTCGTTCCGGCCACCACGTGCGGGGCCAGTCCCGCCTTTTCAAGGACGCTCAACACGCCAAGGTGGGCGAAGCCCCGAACGCCACCCCCGCCGAGTGCCAATCCGAGTTTCACCGCTGTCGCGTCGGATGAGTCCGAGAAAAGTTATCCGGCTTTTGCGGCGTCCCCACCCGCCGTTTTCTTCGTCATCTTGGCCTTGAGCAGAGTTTGCTGGGCGAGGCCCGCCCGCTGTTTCCGCTGGAGGCGTCGGAGGGTCTTTCGCAGACCGCGGAGCGGCTGATCTTGACGGATGGATTCGACGGTCGCTTTTCGTTCGGCAACCTTTTTCTTCGCTTCGGCGATCGCGGTGGTCAAATCTGAAGGCTGAGCCATGAGTTCCCCCTCTTCAATGAGGATAGATTGAACAACTAAGCCTACCACACCTGTGTTGAGCGAGGCAACCCGGGTGGCGCAGCAGCCGGGGGCGTTGCAGCGGCCAAGGTGTGTCCGATATAATGGACATTGCGCGATGATGCCCGATGAATTGACTGTCCTGCAGGGACGAGAGGTGGAGGTGGTGTATGAAGGCATCCTCTACCGCGGTCGTTTAGTGGGCGCCGACGAGGCCGACCTCTACCTCGTGACCACGGCGGGCTCGTTCACCCTCCCGTTGGCCAACATCAGCGCGGTGCGAGCGGCGGCCTAGCCCATCCCGCGGAGGAGCAGCATGGCGCAAGAACCCAGAGCGGGATCCTCGTGGGCGTCCCATCTTCCCCCCGAATCTCTCATCACCGAGATCCCGATCGCCCAACCCGAACCGCGGCCGTCGTACGGCCTGGCGCTGGGTTTGTTCATCGCCACAGTCGGGACGACCCTACTGGCCGGGGTCGCGATCGACGGCGGCGATCCGTTTCGCCACCCCGGTGAGCTCTACCGGGGGATTCCCTTTTCGTTTACGCTCATGGCCATCCTTTTGACCCACGAGATGGGGCACTACATTACCTCTCGGTATTACGGGGTCAAGGCGAGCCTCCCCTATTTCATTCCCGCGCCGCCGGTGATTTTGAACCCGATTGGAACGTTTGGTGCCTTTATCAGTATGCGGTCACCGATTTTGAGGCGCCAGGCGCTCATTGAAATCGGCGCCATGGGGCCGATCGCCGGTTTTGTGGTCGCGTTCGTGGCGGTGTGGGTGGGCCTTGAGAACTCGACGGTCGCGCACAGTGCCGAGGAGTCTCAGGTCATGCTCGGCTCCCCGTTGTTGTTTTCAGGCTTGGCGGCGTGGCTCGTCGGACTTCCTCCGGAAGGGTCCTACCTCGCGCTGCATCCGGTGGCGGTCGCGGGGTGGTTTGGGTTGTTCGTCACCGCGCTGAACCTGCTCCCGATCGGCCAGCTCGACGGCGGGCACATCACGTACGCGCTCTTCGGCCGCAAACACCGGATCATTTCCATCGCGGCGGTACTCGTGTTGGCGATCCTGGGCGTGGTGTGGTGGCCGGGGTGGCTCGTGTGGGGGATTCTGGGCGCGATCATCGGCCTCCGCCACCCGCCGGTGGTTGATCAGGACGTCCCGCTGGGGCGCCGTCAGCGTCTGATCGCGTGGGCGAGCCTCGTGATCTTCGTCCTCACCTTCACGCCGGTTCCCTTCTCGGTGTAGGGGTTCGACATGTCGAACCCCTACGGGTAGCCGGCGGCCTCCCGGCGTCCCTGCGCCTCATCCACCCGTTGGAGCAAGACCAACCCCGCGAGAAAGAGCGCGCCGATCGACAGCACCGCGGCGCGGTGGCTGCCGGTCGCGGTTGCGATTTCTCCGTAGAGCACCGGTCCCAGCGTCGCGGCGAATTTACTCGTCAGCGAAAAGAGCCCGAAGAACTCGGCGCTCCGTCCCGCGGGGGCAAAATGGGCCAGCAGGGTGCGGCTGGAGGCCTGATTGGCGCCGAGCATGGCGCCCGCGACGAGGCCGATGGCGTAGAATTCCGAGGTGTTCTGGACCCGCGCGGCCCAGACCGTCACTCCGATGAGGACGAGCAGGGTCGCGGAAATGGCCCGGACCGGGCCGAGGCGGTCCGTCACCGCGCCGAAGCCCCACGCGCCCGCGGCGGAGGAGACCTGCATGACGATGAAGAAGATCACGATCTCCCGTGCCGTAAACTGCAGGACCTGATTGGCGAAGATCGCGGCGAAGACGAACACGGTATTGACGGCGTCGTTGTACAGAAAGTAGGCCACGAAGTACCGGATGAGGGTGGGGTAGCGGCCCAGGCCGCGCAGGGTGCCCACGACGCGACGCACGCCCACGGTCCAGGGCGAGCCATCGATGCGCACCGGGACGGCGCGTTCGCGCAACCAGAGGAACGTCGGCAACGCGGTGACGGCGAAGAACGCGGCGGTGAGCGGAAAGGCGAGACGGTAGCGCGCGGCGTGATTCCCCTCCATGCCGCCCGCGAGGAACGGGTAGACCAGGGCCAGCGAGGTCAAGCCGCCGATGTAGCCGAAGGCCCACCCCCAGCCGGAGAGGCGCCCCATCTCCGAAGAGGGGGCCAGTTCTTTGAGGAAGGCGTCGTAGAGGTGCAGCGCCCCGTTGTAGCCGACATTGGCGATGATAAAGAGCCCCAACCCCCACGCGACGTCTCCGGGGCCGACCAGCCCCAGCAGGGCGGTGGGCACCACGCACGTGAGGGTGAGGACGAAGAGCAAGCGGAGTTTGGACGCGGTGACGTCGGCCACGGCGCCGAGGATCGGGGAGAGCACGCCCGCGAGCAGCATCGAGGCGGCATACCCTCGTCCCCACCACGCCTCGCCGGTTCCGTCAGGCGCGACGACGCGGGTGAAGTACACGCTGTAGGCGACGGTTACGATGATGGTGGTGAAGGCGGAGTTGGCGAAGTCGTAGCCGCACCAGGCCCACCGTTCGCGCCTCGAAACCGCCGATCCGTCGATAAGGGGCGACTGCGGCGTGGTCACTTCAGTTTCGTATCCTCACGTACGGCACAGTACGCTCCGGTACGAAACTTCGTTCTGCCTTGCATTCGCCTCCTTCTTGACGGCCGGCGGCTCCGCTTCCCGGGGCGGGAGTTTTAGGTACGAACGGAATGTTAGGAAGCCTTGGAAAGGATGTTCAACATGGCGTTGTGGATTTTGCCGTTGCTTGCGACCACTTGGGAGCCGTAGGGCGAGAAGGCGGAGCCGGTAAAATCGGTGATGCGGCCGCCCGCTTCTTCGACGAGGACCTGGCCGGCGGCGGTGTCCCAGGGCGAGAGGTTGAGTTCCCAGAAGCCGTCGAATCGACCGGCGGCCACGTAGCACAGATCGAGCGCGGCCGAGCCGGTCCGCCGCACGCCCTGGGCGGCGCGGCTGAAGTCGATGAAGTGTTGGAAGTTGTCATCCGCGTTGTGCCGCGCGGTGTAGGAGAAGCCGGTGACGAGCAAGCTGGTCGCGATCGTAGGAGTCGGGGACACCGTAATGGGATGGCCGTTGCACCACGCGCCCGCGCCGCGCGACCCGGTGAACAGCTCGTCCCGTACTGGGTCGTACACCACGCCAAGGATCGGGTCTTTTTCGTATTGCAGCCCGATCGAGACGCAGAAAAAGGGAAAGCGATGCGCGTAATTGGTGGTGCCGTCGAGGGGGTCGATGAGCCAGCGGTAGCCCGACGTGCCCTCCTCGGCCGAGCCCTCTTCCGCCAGGATGCCGTGGTCGGGCAGGCGCGCCCGCAGGCGGTCGACGATCGCGCGTTCCGAGGCGAGGTCGATCTGGGTGACCAGGTTGATCTCGCCCTTGTAGCGGACGTCGAGCGTGTCGTGAATGCCGGCCCTGATAATCTCGCCCGCGGCCCGCGCGGTCTCGATCGCGATCGTGAGGAACCGGGCGTGTTCTCGTGTCGGACTCGCCATGCCCGGCATCATACCACACCGTTCCGAGCTCGACCATGCAGCAGCCGTCGTCGGGATTTGCCGTGGTGAGTCCCGCGCGACGCGGTCGCCGCCGCATTCGGCAATCCATGGTGGCGCTGGCGCTGCCGGTCGTAGCGAGCAGCCTCCTGGAGCGCGCGGTTGGGATCGTCGATGTTTTTTTAGTGGGCGGTCTCGGAGCTTCGGCCATCGCGGCCGTCGGCGCCAGTCAGCTCCTCGTCTTCTTCGTCTCAAGCGTCGTGGCCGGTCTCCCCGTGGGGACACTCGTCGTCACCGCTCAGTTGTGGGGAGCGGGTCGCAGGACCGACGCAGCGGTCGGCTCCCGCCGCGTCCTCGTGATCGGCGCATGGGCGGGGGCGGCCGCCGGCCTGGTGGGTGCGGTCTTGGGCGCAAAGGCCGTCGCGCTCTTGGGGGCGTCCCCCGACGTGGTGAGCCTGGCGGGGCCGTATCTGATCATCGTCTTCGCCGCGTTCCCCCTGGCGCTGCTCGTCACCCTGCTCTCGAGTGTGCTTCAGGGGACGGGCGACACGAAGAGTCCGCTCTACGTCACGGCGCTCATGAACGTCGTGCACATCGTGATTGCGTATCCCACGATTTACGGCGTGTGGGGAGCGCCGCGGTGGGGCGTGGCGGGGGCGGCTGCCGCCGTGGCGGGATCGAATCTGGTCGGGGTGCTCTGCCTGATCGTCGCGGCTCGTCGTCGCGGGCTGCTCCAGCCGGGGCCCGCGACCGAGTTCGTGCGCGCGGTCGCGCGGGTCGGCGCTCCGGTCTCGCTGGATCGGTCCCTCCAGCAAGGCTCGCAGTTCGTCTTCGCCAACGTCGTTCTGCTCTACGGGACGACCGCCTACGCCGCCCACCAGGTTGGCTTGGCGATCGAATCGCTTTCGTTCCTGCCGGGGGTGGGTTTCGCCCTGGCCGCCGCGACCGCGTTCGGCCGGAGTCTTGGCGCCAAGAATCTCGCCCGGGCCAGGTTCCAGAACCTTGAGGCGAACCGTCTGGCGGTCGCGGTCATGGCGGCGATGGGCGTCGTCTTCTTTTTCTTTCCCTACGCGCTCCTGCGCGGGTTTACCGATGACCCCGCCGTGATCGACCTCGGCACGCTCTTCCTCCAGATCGTCGCGGTGCTCCAGGTGCCGCTCGCGATCACGATGGTGCTTTCCGGATCGTTGAAGGGCGCGGGCGACACGCGGTTCTTGCTCGTGGTGACGGTCTTCGGCGCGTGGGCGGTCCGCGTGCCCCTCGCTCTCTTCTTCGGCTACGGACTTCATCTTCCGCTGGGCGCGGTGTGGGGCGTGATGGTGGTCGACTGGGTCGTCCGCATGGCGCTGGTGCTGGCCCGCTACCGCTCCGAACGGTGGCGCGACAAAGGCGTTCTGTGGCAGGCGGTCCCGCGTTGACACTGACGCCGTCCGGACGATACGATACCCATCGATTCTCGCTATGCCCATCGGCGGGAGCCTGCACGTTCACACTGAAGAAGGAGATCAGGATGACTCACAACATCAAACACGGTCTGGGTTGGCTCGCGGTGCTCTGTTTATTGGCGGGTGTTCCGGCCGCCGCGTGGGCCTGCAAGAGCGCCGGGGCATTTA
>JACQCD010000014.1 GCA_016201825.1 Nitrospirota bacterium
GCGCGGCCGAGCGCGAGGGCGGTGCCGCTCGGGGCGTCCTTCTTCTGGCGGTGGTGGGCTTCGACGATTTCCACGTCGTACCCCGCGCCCAGCGCGCGAGCGACGTCGGCGACGACCTTGAACATCACGTTCATGCCGAGACTCATGTTCGGCGCGAACACGATGGGAATACGGAACGAGGCCGCGCGGATTGCCTCGACGCCGCTTGCGTCCATGCCGGTGGTGCCGATCACCAGGGACAGCTTCGCGTCGACCACATGGGGCAGCAGGACGAGCGTGGCGGCGGGGGTCGTGAAGTCGATCACCACGTCGCCTGCGGACAGCGCGGCGCGGACGTCGTCCCCGATCACCACGCCGATCGGCTCCGCCCCCGCGGCCTCGCCCGCGTCGCGGCCGAGACTCGGGTGGCCGGCGCGTTCCATGGCCGCGCCGACCGCGAGGCCCGGCATCTCGATCGCAAGCGCGATCAGGCGCGCACCCATCTTTCCGCTCGCGCCCATGATGACGACGCGGACCGGCTGGGATGAAGAGCCGCGGGTCACGGAACCCGCCAGGCTAAGCGCCTATCCCAGTATGCGAACATTGGAGCCTGTTCAGGAGTGGCCAGATGCAAGGCGGAGTGAGGAATCCCCCCGGAGCGTACTGGGGCGTACGTGAGGAGGGATTCCGAAGCGACAACGCAGCAGATGGCCGCTCATGGACAGGCTCCTAGAGCAACCCGAACTGGGTGAGGGCCTGCCTGAGCTGGGTTTTTGGCCCCTCGGACATCGCGCAGAGCGGCAGGCGCAGCGCGTCCGCGCATCGGCCCATCATCCCCAAGGCGGTTTTGACCGGGATCGGGTTCGTCTCCAGGAACAGCGCGTTGGTCAACGGTTGGAGGCGGTAGTGCAGCCGCCGCGCGCGGTCCCAGTCCCCCTTGAGCGCGGCGCTCACCATCTCGGCGGTTTCGCCCGGGGCCACGTTCGCCGTCACCGAGATCACGCCCTTGCCGCCGATCGCCATGAGCGGGATCGTCAACCCGTCGTCGCCCGACAGGACCAGAAAGCGCTCGTCGCACGCGGCGATAATCTCGCTCATCTGGCCGAGCGAGCCGGAGGCTTCCTTCACGCCCACGATGTTTGTAATGCGGCTCAGGCGGGCGATCGTCTGGGGCGCCATGTTCACGCCGCACCGTCCCGGGATGTTGTACAAAATCAGAGGAAGCTCGACCTCGCGCGCAATCGCCTCGAAGTGCAGGTACAGCCCCTCCTGCGTCGGCTTATTGTAGTAGGGGCAGACGAGCAGCGCGCCGTCGACGCCGACGGATTTCGCGTGCCGGGTCAGCCGAATCGCCTCGTGGGTGGCGTTGGAGCCCGTTCCCGCGATCACGGGCACGCGTCGGCGGACCGCCTCCACCGTCAACGCGATCACCCGGTCGTGCTCCTCGTGGGTCAGCGTGGCGGATTCACCGGTGCTCCCGCAGGGGACGATCCCGTTCGTGCCGCGCTCGATCTGCCACTCGATCAGATCGCCCAGGGCTCGTTCATCGACCCTGCCCCCTTTAAAGGGCGTGACGATTGCGACGTACGATCCCGTGAACATCGTTATGCCAGCGCCTCCGGCCATAGCGTGCCTTCGTACACCAACCGAGCCTCCCCCGTCAATTCCACCCGCGTGACCTCGTCGCCGGCCAGGTCGAACGCGACCTTGAGCGCCGGACCGCCTTTGGTTTTGAGCGTCACCGGCGAGCGCGCTTTGCCCAACATCCCGGCCAGGACCGCCGCCGCCACCGCGCCGGTTCCGCACGCCAGGGTTTCACCTTCCACGCCGCGCTCGTAGGTACGGATCGTGAGTCGATGCGGCGCGTCCACGCGGACGAAATTGACATTGGTGCCTGCCGGCGCAAACGCCGGATGGAAGCGAATCGCCCGACCGAGCCCCTCGACGTCCACCGTGTCGGGCTCGTCGACGAACAGGACCGTGTGCGGGACGCTGGTGTTGAGGAACTGCGCGTCGAATTCCTTCCCACCGAGGTCCAAGGGAATCCCCAGTCGCAAGTCGGTTGGCAGAGGAAGCCGCACCGTGACCGCCTTCGGCCCCACGTCGGCGTGGATGACACCCGCAAGGGTTTCGAACGTCAGGGTCTTCGGCGCGATCTTGTGCAAGACGGCGAAGCGCGCCGCGCAGCGGCTGCCGTTGCCGCACATCTCGGCCTCGCCGCCGTCGGCATTGAAATAGTGCCACCGAAAATTCGCCCGCGACGAGCGGTGGAGAAAGATGACCCCATCGGCTCCAACCGACAAGCCGCGGCGGCAGACCGCCTTGACGAAGGCTTTCATGCCGCGGCGCGGGATGAGATCCCGGCGGTTGTCGATCACGATGAAATCATTCCCGCTCCCGGACATCTTGGCGAACGGGATCCGCGCACGCGTCTTCCCCGCCATGCTAGAAGCCTGTCCGAGTCACGGTGTGATGGAGCCTGTTCAGGGATGGCCAGATGCAAGGCGGATGGAGGTCTTGCGCGCGGAGCGTACTGGCTCGTACGTGAGCACGCAAGACCGACTGACAACGCAGCAGATGGCCATTCATGGACAGGCTCCTACGGGGCTCCCTTGGGCCCGTGCTCGTGGACGAACGCGAGGAGCGCCTCGGCCTCTTGCCGCGTGACCCGTTCGTCGGCCAGGATCTGTTTGATCCCTTGGCTCATGCCGTACAGCGCCTCGTCGGACACCTCGTGCCGCTTGCCCGCGTCGTAAAACGCGAGGAGCGCCAACCGAAGACGCTCCACTTCTTCGAGCGTGTAATCGGGCGGCAGCGCGCGGACCAACGCCTTCTCGATGACGAACTTCTGCCAGGTGAAGATAAAGAAGTCCTTGCCCAGGAAAAACAAGAACGTCAAGGCAAGGATCACCACCCCCGACCCGATGATAAGGGTCAGAAAGAAGCCGCGGCCTTTGCGTGCTTGTGTTCTCGGGCGCGGTGCGGTCTCGGTCGCGGCGTCCATCAGGCGTTTTTCAAAAAGGGCGGGATGGCCTCGCCTCGCACCAGGTCGCGGTACGTCTCGCGCGCACGGATCACAAAGAACCGGTTGCCCTTGACCAGAACCTCCGGGATAAACGGCCGCGAGTTATACCGAGAGGCCATTGCAAAGCCGTACGCCCCCGCGCTCATCACCGCCAGCAGGTCTCCCGGCTCGCACGAGGGCAGCTCGCGATTCTGAGCCAGGAAATCGCCGGACTCGCAGATCGGCCCCACCACGTCGACCACCCGCGGCGGCCGCGAGGTGCGGGCGACCGGCCGAATCTCATGATACGCCTCGTAGAGGCTGGGGCGGATCAAATCGCTCATCCCGGCGTCGACGACGACGAAGTTCTTGGCTTCCCCTTCCTTCGTGTACAACACCTTCGTCACCAAAATCCCCGCGTTACCGACGAGGACGCGCCCCGGTTCTAAGATCAACGTCACGTTCCGGCCGCGCAGCAGCGGCAGAACCGCGTCGGCCATTTCGCGCGGCGAGGGAGGCTCTTCATTCTGATACGGGATGCCCAGGCCCCCGCCCATATCCAGGTAGCGGATCGCGATCCCGTGGTCGTTGAGGCGGTCGACCAATTCGAGCACCCGGGCCATGGCCTCGACAAACGGCTGCACATCGGTGAGTTGGGATCCGATGTGGTGGTGGACGCCGACGACCTCGATGCCCTTGAGCGTGGCCGCCAGTTTGTAATGCTCCAGCGCGGTGTCGATGTCGATCCCGAACTTCGATTTCTTGAGCCCCGTCGAAATATAGGGGTGCGTTTTCGGATCGATGTGGGGATTCACCCGCAACGAGATCCGTGCGCGCGTCTTCTGTTTCCGCGCCACGTCGTCGATCACCCGGAGTTCCTGAGCGGATTCGACGTTGAACAGAAGGATCTTCGCGCGGAGGGCCTCGGCGATCTCCTCGCGGTTCTTCCCCACCCCCGCAAACACAATCTTGCTCCGAGGCACGCCGGCTTTCAGCGCGCGAAACAGCTCCCCGCCCGAGACGATGTCGGCCCCGCCGCCCAGGCCGGCGAACAACCGCAGGATGGCAAGGTTGGAGTTCGCCTTCACCGCGTACGCGGTGATATGGGGCACCGCAGCAAACGCGCCGTCCACCGCGGCAAAGTGCGAGGCCAGGGTGTGGTGGCTGTAGAGATAGAACGGCGTGCCGACCGCCTTGGCGATCTTCGCCACCGAGACTTTCTCACAGTGGAGCTTCCCGTCGATATCCCTAAATTCGTGCATTATCGATTTTTCTTCCTCGCTGTGGGAGCCTGTTCAGGAGGGGTCAGATGCAAGGCGGAGCGAGGTCTTGCGCCCGGAGCGTACTGGGCCGTACGTGAGGACGCAAGACCGAAGCGACAACGCCGCAGATGGCCCTTCATGGACAGGCTCCCCTAGCCGACTGTCTCGTCGCCCCAGGCCAGCGCCGGCACGATCCGATCCAGCCCGGCCTGAAAGGCGGTCTTCAGGTTGATGAACTTGACCGAGGCATGCGCCTTCAGCGACTGCAGGTAATCGCCGTCCAGCAGGGCATTGAAGGCCTGCGGCGTCGCGTGGCGCACGTGTTCGAAGTTCACCACGATCTCGAGCTTCGCCTTCTGCACGGCGTGCAGGAGGCGCTTGCGCAGCTCCTTCGCGCTCGGCTCGTCCAGCGTGCCTTCCAGGTCCAGTTGCAGCGCGGACTGCGACTGAGCCTCCGGATGCGACGCGGGCAGATCGCCCCGCTTGACCTTGACTTGGAGGAAGCGGTCGATCTGGGACGCCGCGTCGGCCGCTTTTTCTTTGATCGCATTGAGCGCGTTGGGGATCAAGTTCTCGGTCGCGAACGCCGGGAGTTTCACCTGGAGGCTCTGGATGATCCGCGACAACGGCGACAGACTTCCCTTGGGCGCCGTCCGCTTCACCAGGTGCCGGAACGCCAGGTTCATCGCCAAGCGGGCCGGAATCCGCTGGCGCGTGTAGAACAGCCGCCGGAAAATGGAGTCGTACGAGAAGAACCGGTGGTTCGCCCAGAAGAAGCCCTCCTGCAGCGTCTCGGGGCTCATGCGCTTCGGCCAGAAGACGACGTGCTTGCCGTCATAATGCGCCCAGTCGTGATCGAAGATCCGGCCCCCGGCCTTCATCCGGTCGAAGAGCGGCGTCCCGGGCAGCGGGGTCATGATGTTGAAATATGCCAACTCCAAATTATTCTTGACCAGAAACTCCACCGTCCGGGGAAACACCGATTCGTCGTCGTGATCGAACCCGAAGATCACGCCGGGGTTGAGCATGATCCCGTGGTCGTGAAAGCACTTGATCTCCCGCTCGTACTGGGGCACGCGGTTGAAGGGCTTGTTCGTCTCGTCGATGCTCTCTTCGACGATGGACTCCAGGCCGACGAACATCGAGACGCAGCCGCTCTCGGCCGCGAGCTTGACCATCTCCGGCTCGTCGCCCAGAAACAGCGTGCACTGCGCGCCCCACTTGATCTTGAGCGGCTTGAGCGCGGTCCAGAGTTCCTTACAATACGTGCGGCTGGAGTTGTGGAGGTCATCGACGAACGCGAAGATCGTCCCGTCCTCGATCCGGCTGAAGACCTTGAGCGACGCCATGAACCGCTGGCTGAAGGGTCCGTACAACATCTTGTCCATGATCTGGCTGCGGCGCCGTTCTTTGATCCGCTGGACTTCGGCCACCACGTGGGCCACCGGACGCCGGCGGGAGTTCTTGCCGTTGAACGGCGACACGCTGCAGAACTCGCACTCGAAGTGACAGCCGCGCGTGGTCTGGATGCACGAGCTCGTCATGTACGCGTCCTGGCGCAGGAGGTCCACGCGCGGGTTTCGGTACTCGTCGAGATTCGGGAATTGGTCCATCCGATAGGTCCGCTGCATCCGACCGGCTTCAAAATCCCTGATGACCTGGGGCCACAGATCCTCGGACTCGCCGATCATGATCGTGTCGGCGAACTGGCTCGCTTCGTCGGCGCAATAACTTACGTGGGTGCCGCCGATGACGGTCTTGATCCCGCGCGCGCGGAATTTCTGGGACAATTGATACGCGCGGGGGCGTAGCACGTCATCTGCGCGGAAATCCCGACCAGGTCGACGTCCAAATTCACATCCACCGGCTCGACTGATTCATCGATGAACGTGATGTCCCAATGGTCCGGCGTATACGCCGCGATGACCGGCAAACTCAGCTTGGGGAACCACAACGAGCGCCGCTCGCGGTCGGTGAAGCGATAGGGACTATCGTCGGGATACGGTTCGATCAGGAGCAGCCGCCGCTTGCGCGACGTGACCGTCACGGTAGAGTTCCCGCTGCCGACCTGTATGAGTGTTGATGACGCCATCCTGCTCTCCTTGTTGTCCGTCCATGGACCGCGCGTTCCGCCCTATCCTCGGCCGACCCCAACGCACCGGACCTGCCTGCGCCCCCGCTACGGCGCGGAGCGATCCGACGGCTCCTGCCCGGAAGGTTGACCGCGTTGAGAGGAGTGATCGGCGGGCCGCGGCACGTCTTCGGGGGCGATCGGATCGCCCTTGCGGCCACAACTCAACGAGGATGCTAGCAAAAGACCGAGGAAGAATGCAAGCGGCCTGATCCACCGAGGAGGTGGCGTCTGCTGCGTTGTCGCTTCGGCTTGCGTCCTCACGTACGACCCAGTACGCTCCGGGCGCAACCCTCGTTCCGCCTTGCATCCACCACCTCCTCGGCGGCCAGGCGGTTCATTTGCCGGCCCCCTTTGTGATTTCGCGAAGCCGCTGCCGCACGGCTTCACCCGCCGTGCCGCCGATCTGCGTCTTGCGAGCGATCGCAGCCTCGGGGGTCAGACGGGAGGCCAGATCGGCGTCGATCAGCGGCGAGAAGCGTCGGTACTCCTCGGACGACAGCCCGGACAAGGGGCGACCCGATTCGAGGCAGAACCGCACGAGTTTTCCGACCACCGCATGGGCTTCACGAAACGGCAGACCCTTCGTCACCAGATCGTCCGCGATCTCGGTGGCCAACAGCAGGCTGTCGGCCGCGGCCGCCGCCATGGTGTCGATTTTCACGCGAAGTCCGGGCAGCATCTCCGCGGTGATCGCCAGACACGCCTTCACCGTCTCGACCGCGTCGAACAGCGGCTCCTTGTCCTCCTGCAGGTCCTTGTTGTAGGCGAGCGGCAGGGCCTTGGTGGTGGTCAGCAGCGCCACCAGCGACCCGTAGACGCGGCCGGTCTTCCCGCGGATCAGCTCGGGCACGTCCGGGTTCTTCTTCTGCGGCATCATGCTGCTGCCGGTGCAGAACCCGTCCGGCAGCTCAATGAACCCGAATTCGGCCGAGGACCAGAGCACCAGTTCTTCGGCCAGACGCGACAGGTGCATCATGATCAGCGCGAACGCGGACAGGCTTTCGATCACGAAGTCACGGTCGCTGACAGCGTCGAGGCTGTTCTTGGTCACGATCGGGAAGTCCAGGTACTCGGCGATCAGCTCGCGGTTGATCGGATAATTGGTCCCCGCCAGCGCGCCCGATCCCAACGGCATGCGGTTGGCGCGGTTGCGCGCGTCGCGCAGCCGCTCGGCGTCGCGCTGGAACATCTCGTAGTAGGCCAGCAGATGGTGCGCGAGCAGGACCGGCTGGGCTCGCTGCAAGTGGGTATAGCCCGGCAGGATCACATCGAGATGGCGCGAGGCGGAGTGGGCGAGCGCCTGTTGCACGCCGCGCAGCAGGTCGCCGATCGCGTCCAGCTCCTCGCGCACGTAGAGCCGCAGGTCCAACGCGACCTGGTCGTTGCGGCTCCGTCCGGTGTGGAGCTTGCCCGCCACCGGCCCGATCCGCTCGGCAAGGCCGTGCTCGACGTTCATGTGAATGTCCTCGTACTGCATCGAGAACGGGAACCGGCCCGCGGCGATCTCGCTCTCGATCGCCTTCAGCCCCTGGATGATCTGATCCCGCTCGGCCGGGCTGATCAGCTTCGCCTCGGCCAGGGCACGGCAATGGGCGATGCTGCCCGCGATATCGTGGCGGTACAGACGCCAATCGAAAGGGATCGAGGCGGTGAAGGTCTCGACGGTGGGTTTGGTGGGCTCGGTAAACCGGCCGCCCCAGGGTTTATCTGATGACGTCATACGTTGAGGCTGTAGAAAAACCCGTTTTAGGAAATATGGTTTGTTGATGAACAAAAAACGACCTCCCAGGATGCCCTGTATTCGACGATCGCATACCCGGGAGGGGTCAAGGCACCCCCTAAAAACGGTACCGGTGAAGTCCCGTGAGCTATGAACTCCGAGCTCTCTTCCCCTCGACTTTGAGGCGGAGCGCATTCAGCCGAATAAACCCCGCCGCGTCCTTCTGGTCGTACACCGCCTCCTCTTCGAACGTCGCGAGGTCGTGGCGGTACAACGACATGGACGACTTGCGCCCCGCGATGGTGATCGATCCTTTATAGAGCTTCAGGCGCGCCACGCCCGTCACGTTCTGCTGCGCGTCGTCGATCGCGGCCTGCAGCATGCGCCGCTCCGGGGCGAACCAGTAGCCGTAGTAGACCAGCTCGGCGTAGCGCGGAATCATCGCGTCGCGCTGGTGCAAGACCTCGCGATCCAGGGTGAGCGATTCGACCGCGCGGTGTGCGGCGTGCAAGAGCGTGCCGCCCGGCGTCTCGTAGACGCCGCGCGACTTCATCCCGACGTAGCGATTCTCCACCAGATCGACCCGCCCGATCCCGTGGCGCCCGCCGATTGCGTTCAGCTCGGCGAGCAGGCGAGACGGCGACAGCTTCTTCCCGTTCACCGCGATGGGATCGCCGGCCCGGTACTCGATCTCGACGTACTCCGGCCGCTCGGGCGCTCGCTCCGGGGCGACCGTCATCGTGAACATCTCCGCCGGCGGCTCGGCCCAGGGGTCTTCCAAGATGCCGCCCTCGTAGCTCGTGTGGAAGAGATTCTTGTCGACGCTGTACGGCTTGGCCTTGGTCGCCGTCACCGGGATGTCATGCTGCTTGGCGTAGTCGATCAGGTCCTGCCGCGAGCGGAACGGCCATTCGCGCCACGGCGCCACGATCGTGATCGACGGATCAATCGTCTGATACGCGAGCTCGAATCGGACCTGGTCGTTCCCCTTCCCGGTCGCGCCGTGGCCCACCGCGTCGGCCTTCTCCTTCGCCGCGACCGCCATCTGCGCCTTGGCGATCAGCGGACGGGCGATCGACGTGCCGAGCAAGTATGCCCCTTCGTATACGGCATTGGCGCGCAGCATGGGGAACACAAACTCTCGGACGAAGACGTCGCGAAGGTCCTGGACGACGGCCTTCTTGGCCCCCGTGGCCAGCGCCTTGGCCTTCACCGCCGCGAGGTCTTCTCCCTGGCCCAGATCGGCGCAGAACGCGACGACCTCACAACCGTACGCTTCTTTGATCCAGGTGATGGCGACGGACGTGTCGAGGCCGCCGGAATAGGCGAGCACGAGTCGCTTGATTGAGCGTATGCCTGACATGACGGGTTTCAGTCCTCTTCTGTTCTATCGTGGGTAGGGGAGGGTTGCCGCGCAGATACCGCGCTTGAAATCCGCCCCTACGGTGTGTGATTCCCCACCAACATTTCTAAGATCGCCCGTTGCACGTGGAGACGGTTCTCGGCTTGATCGAAGACCGCCGACTGCGGTCCCTCCATCACGTCGTCGGTGATTTCTTCCCCGCGATGAGCGGGCAGGCAGTGCAAGACGATCGCGTCCGGCTTGGCGAGTCGCACGAGCTCGGCATTGACCTGGTACGGCCGGAACACCGCGGCGCGTTTCTGCGACTCGGTTTCCTGCCCCATGCTCGTCCACACGTCGGTGTAGACCACATCGGCTCCCCGCACCGCCGCCTTCGGGTCCTCGCCGATCTGGATCGTGGTTCCCCGTTGTCCCGCCTGCAGTTCGGCCCACTTCACGACCTCCGCGTCGGGCTGATATCCCGCGGGCGAGGCGATCCGGCACGCCACGCCCATCATCGCGCACCCCTCGAGCAGCGAGTGCGCGACATTATTCCCGTCGCCCACGTACGCCAGCGTCAAGCCGGCCAGCCGCCCCTTCTTCACGTCGATCGTCATCAAGTCCGCGAGAATTTGACACGGATGGTGCGCGTCGGTGAGCCCGTTAATCACCGGGATCGTCGCGTGGCGCGCCCATTCCGCGAGGCGGTCCTGCCCGAACGTGCGAATGACCAGCGCATGAAGGTACCGCGAGAGGACCCGCGCGGTATCGGCGACCGTCTCCCCCCGCCCGAGTTGGATCTCCTGCGCGGGGAGGAAGACGGGGTGCCCGCCCAACTGGGTGATCGCCACCTCGAACGAAACCCGCGTCCGCGTGGAGGCTTTCTCGAAGAACAAGCCGACGCTCTTTCCGGCCAAGGCGCTCGACCACACGCCCGACTTGGCCCGATCGATCAGGCGTCGGACCTCCGCGGGCGACAGGCTCCGCAGCGCCAAGATGTCGCGCTCAGCCATGCCCTTCCTGAGCCGCCAATACCGCATCGATCACGGCAACGGCCTGGTCGATCTCTTCCTCCGTCACGATCAGCGGCGGGACCAATCGAACGACCGACTCGGCGGTCGCGTTGACCAGCAACCCTCGCTGCATGCATTGCGCCACGATCTCGCGAGCCGGCACCGTGAGGGCCAGACCCACCAAGAGCCCCAGACCGCGCACCTCGTTGATCACGGGGTACTTCTGCTGGAGGCCGCGCAGCCCCTGCACCAGTCGTTCTCCCATCCGGCGGCAATTGTCCAAGACGTATCCGTCGTCCAAAATGGCCTCGAGCGTGGCGAGCGCCGCCGCGCACGCGAGGGGATTCCCGCCGAACGTCGCGGCGTGCGACCCGGGAGTGAACGCCTTCGCCACGCGCTCGGTCGCCAGCATCGCCCCGATCGGAACGCCGTTGCCCAATCCCTTGGCCAGCGTCATGATGTCGGGAGTGATCCCCGTGTGCTCGTACGCGAACAAGCGCCCCGTCCGGCCGATGCCGGTCTGCACCTCATCCAGCACCAGGAACAGCCCGTGGCGATCGCACAGGTCCCGCAGTCCGCGCAAATAGTCCCGGTTCGGGACGCGCACGCCCCCCTCGCCCTGCACCGGCTCGACCATGACGGCCATCGTTTTTGCCGTGATCGCCTTCTCGACCGCCGCCACGTCGTCGTAGGGCACGGAGACGAACCCCGGCAGCAGCGGTTCGTAGCCGGCCTGGAGCTTCGGCTGTCCCGACGCGCTGATCATCGCCAAAGTCCGTCCGTGAAACGAACCGGCGGTGGTGATGATTTCATAGCGATCGGCGGCGCCGGCCGGCCGCGCGGCTTTCCGGGCCAATTTGACCGCGGCTTCATTCGCCTCGGCGCCGCTGTTGCAAAAAAAGACTTTGTCGGCGAATGAGTGGGTGACCAAGGCTTTCGCCAGCAGCGTTTGCGGCTCGGTGTAATAGAGGTTGGACGTGTGCACCAGGCGCTGCGCTTGTTTCTGCACGGCCACCGTCACTTTGGGATGGCAATGGCCCAGGTTATTGACCGCCACGCCGGCCACGAAGTCGAGGTACTCCCGACCATCGCGGGAATAGACGCGCGTGCCGCGGCCCTTCGAGAGCACGAGCGGAAATCTCGCATAGGTGTGCATGAGATACCGCTGCGCGTCTTCAATCCACTCTTCGGTCGCCATCGCTCGCCACAACTGTCCGGAAAGGAATCAATAGGTTACCTGCGTCGTGCGCCGTTTGTACCATACCGGCCTTGCCGAGCGCAACCGGCCCCAGGGCACCCCACCTGAAGGCAGGCTGGCCCCGCCCTGGACCGGCAATCTTGACAAGCCCCAGGCAAGTCTGTAGAGTGAGTTCACCCTGCCGGAGCGGTAGATCGTGGCCGCAAAAATCCTATTACTGGATAATGATCTTCGACTTCTGACCCATCTCTCTGAGCGTCTGACCTATCTGGGATACGACGTGACCACCGCGTCGCGCGTCCATGATGCGGTGCTGAAGGGGATCGTCGTCACTCCCGACCTCGTGGTCTGCGACGTGATGATGCCCGAGTTGAATGGGTGGGAGTTCAAACGGCTCTTGGCCCAGATTCCCTCGCTGGCGATGGTGCCCATTCTCTTCTTGAGCACCCACGACACCCTTCCCGCCGAGCTGTACGATCCGATGGTGGGGCTCGTCGACGTGCTAAAAAAACCCTACGAGGGCGAGGCGCTCGTGGCGGCCGTCGCCAGTCTCTTGGCCCGGCAGGCGGGCCGGGTCCGCCTCATGACCCAGCCCCTGAGCGGCTCGCTGGCGCTCGACGGCGCGTCCCAGATCGAGCTCTGCCACGTGTTGATGCTGCGCGCGACCGACGGCGTGGTCAAGTTGTCCTGGCCGACCGGAACCGCGGAGTGGACTTGGTTCCGGGCGCGACTGCTCGATGCCGCCGCCGCGGACGAATCCGGGGAAGAGGCGTTCTATGCCGCGATGACGCCACCGGCCTCGTCGCTTACCGTCGTCGTCGAGCCGCCGCCGCCGGTGCTCCCTCGCCCCACGATCACGAAGCCCCTGGCCACCCTGATCGCCGAAGCCCTGCGACGTCGCGCGCAGGGCGAGGACGACCCGCGGCGTGCGGGCGCGGGCACGGCGCGCTGGCTGGAGACCGACGCTGAATTTCTGGAACGACTCGCCGCCACGGGGCTCATCCGGCGGATCACCCCCGCCGCGTCCGCCCGGTGAAACGACTGGTGTTGATGGGTGGGGGCACCGAGGGATTGGAAACGCTGGCGCATGCCGTGCGCCAGCAGGAGGCGACGGTGGCGATGATCGTCGATCCCGATCCCGCCGCGCTGGTGTTCCGCCTCGAAGAGCTTGGCTATCGATTCGCCGACGCGTTCGCGATCCCGCTGGGTCGGACCCTCGACGCGCTGCGCGATCTCGACGGGCTCGATCTCGTGGTCGATGCCACCTCGGATCGCGCGCTGCGTCGAGCGCTCGTGGAGGTCGCACAGGGCGTGCCCGTCATCGGCTCCGCCTCCGCCCGCCTGCTCTGGGCTCTCCAAGAGGCGCCCCCCCACGAGCGCCCCGCCCTCAGCCTCAAGCGGGCCAAGCCGGTCTTCGATCAGATCGACGTGTCCACCCCCGGCGAGCTGACCTACACGATCGCCGAAACAGCGCGTGTGGTCGGCGATGCCGATGTGGTCCGCCTGCTGCGCTGGGACGAGGGTCGGCAGCGTCTGGTCCCGATCGGGACGCGCGGAGGGCCGTCCGCCGTCTCGTCAGCCGCGCTCCGGGTGGCCCGCGATCGTCGGAAAGTCGCCGCCTCCGGAGAGGATCGGTCGGCGGGATGGCTACTTGAGGAAGACGGAGCCAAAGCGGTGCTCGCCGCTCC
Organism: Nitrospirota bacterium; assembly: GCA_016201825.1. Classification (GTDB taxonomy): domain Bacteria; phylum Nitrospirota; class Nitrospiria; order 2-01-FULL-66-17; family 2-01-FULL-66-17; genus 2-01-FULL-66-17. The sequence continues at coordinate 13,341 of JACQCD010000014.1, forward strand.
CATTCAGAGCGAGGACGATTTTTTGGGGGTCTTGGAGCTTCGGCGCACCGAGCGGTATGGCGCCTTCGCTCCCGAGGCCGAAACCTGGCTGGACGAGTTCGCTCCCCACCTCGTTCGTCCGCTCAAGAAACTTCGGACCCTGCGCGAGGTGCGAGACGCGGCGCAGGGCGAGGCCATGCGCCGCGAGATCAAGGCCCTGTTGGCCGGCGACCAACCCATTCGCGCCAAGCTGCACCGTGCGGTCGAGACGATTGCGGCCATTCTGCAGGCCACCGGCGTCCACCTCTATGTCCGCGATCCCCAGAACGACGATGCCCTCCTGCAGGCGTCGACTACCATCCGCGTCGACAACGCCGGCACGGTCCGGATCGCCTTGGGCGTCGGATTGATCGGCGAGGTCACCCAGTTCAACCGCTCCCTCTTCCTCAGGGAGGAGGGGCTCGCGGGCGACCCGTCTCCCGCGGGCAGCGCGCGCGGTCTCGCCGCGGTGCCGTTGTCGACGGGGCGCAACGCGGTGGGAGTATTCCTCGTCGAGACTCCGGCCGCCGTTGAGGTCACCCCCCGGCTCCTGACGCTGCTGGCCGAAATCGGCGAGATCCTGGGGGGCTCGATCGCGAGCGACGCGGAACGCCGCAAGATGTCCCAAAAGGTCATGAAACTCTCGGTGGTGAATGAAGAAGGGCTGCAACTCCTCGCCCTCACCGACCGGGAAAAGGTGGTGATGACGGGAGCCGCCGCCACGGGGATGATCTTGGATGCCGAGGCGGTGATCCTCCGGGTCCGCGAGCGGCGCGGCGCCCGGTTGTTGGTCGGCGGCACCTACGGGCTGCACCGCGATGACGTCGACGCCACGTTGGTCCATTTGGATCAAGCCATCGCCGCCAGGATTGGCGAGTCCAGGGCCTTCGTCCGGAGCGACCGCCTCGAGGAATTCGGCGTCGCGCTCCCCCAAGACTTTCCGTATCGATCGGTGGTCGCCGGCCCCCTTCTCGCGGGCGACCAAGTGGTCGGCACCGTCGGGGCCTACAACAAACTGATCTACCAGTCCTTCGCGTGCGGCGCCTTTGATCAGGACGACCAGGACATTCTGGAAAAGTTTTCCTTTTACCTCGGTCGCGCGTTGGTTCAGGCTCAGGAGTTCCACGACCGCCAAGCCCTGATCACGATCGACGAGATCACGGGGCTGAAGAACCGCCGGTATCTGGACATCCGCCTTCCCGAGGAGATCCGGCGCGCGGAGCGCTATCAGCGCAAGGTGTCGTTGTTGATCATGGAGGTCATGCGTTTCGAGGAGATCAGCCGCGCGTTCACGGCGCAGGGCCGGGATGAGTTGGTGCGCGTGCTGGCCGGGATGGTCCGCGAAACGTTTCGAAACGTCGACATCCTGGCGCGCATCGACGGCGCCCGATTTGCGGTGGTCATGCCCGATACCGGGGACCGAATCAGCGACGTCCTCGAGCGACTCACCCACGCCCTGATGACGTTCCGCCTCAAGAGCCCCGACGGGAAGACCCTCGAAGTGAAGCTGGCCGTCGGCACCGGGACCTATCCAGGTGAGGCCGCCAGCGTGCAGGAATTGTTCGATCGAGCGGAACGACTGACCCCGCTCGAGGCCATCGAGTCCCCATGAACGACGTCACGCTCTTGCTCACCGCGCTGGAGTCGCGAATCCGTCGGCTAATGGCGGCGTTGGCCCGCGTCGCCGGCGAACGGGACCGCCTGCGCGATGAGCTCCAGCACGCCCGGCCCCAGACGGCGGCCTTGGAGGAGCGCTGCGGACGCTGGGAGCAGGAGCGGGCCGCATTGGGGCAGCGCATCGAACGCCTCCTGAAAGAACTCGACACTCTGTCCCCCCACGAGAGCGAAGGAACGGAAGACCCCCATGAACTCGCAGACCGTGTCGGTTGAGATCTACGGCGAACGTTACCTGCTGAAGGGCGAGGCCGACGCCGAATACGTCAAGCGGCTCGCCGCGGCCGTCGACCGCAAAATCCGGGAAGCCGCCACCCACCTTCCCGGGACCCCGGTCGCAAAGTTAGCGATCCTGGCGGCCATCAATCTGGCTCACGACTGCTTGCAACTGCAGGACGACGGCGCCAAGAAAGATACGGTGATCGCCACGGTCTCGAAGCGGACCAAGGACCTCATCGACAGCATCGAAGAACAGTTCGAGGACCTCGACCTGCCCTTGTAATTGCAGGTTTGTACCGCGAGGTCTGCGCGGCGTAGCAACCCGCTCTCACCGTGGAGGGTTTGTAGTCCGCGCCCTTGGCGCGGTGCAGTCGGTTGCTCCGCCACCTGAAAGGAAAGTGGAGGGTTTGTAGTCCGCGCCCTTGGCGCGGTGCAGGTTGAATTGCCGCTGGGGTTTTGCTAAGCTGTCGGTGAAACACCCCTGCTGTGTGCGTGAGCCGGTGGGATGCTTGAGCCAACAGACGTGCAACGGGGGTCTTCCCTCGAGAGATGGTGTGCATGCCCCGCTACGGCGGGGAAGCCTAAAATCTCTCAGAAGGCGCCCACTTGGAGCTCATTTGGCTTCAAGCGATTCCGCCGCCACGGCATGGGCGGGGGCTTGTTCGTGCGCCGCGTGATCCGCGGCGCACGCGTTTTCACGGTCGAGATGGAGGACGGTAGATCCCCCATCGGATGATGGACAACGATTGAGGCAAAAAAGCGTGGTGCGAATGCGTGATATGGCAGGCCGAGGCCTTCAGGCGGCCTGCGAAACGAGAGAGATCGGAGACAACGGGGACCGAGGCATCGTGTCCAGACCTGCGGTTCTGGGGCCGTCGCCTCCTCGTTGATCGCCGCCGCATCGCTTTTTTTCTCCCTCCTGTCCATCGCCGCGCCCCTGGGCGGCCCCGATGGGGCTCATCGTCATCGCGTGATTTAACAATCTCGACGGTTCACTCGCAGGCTCGGTCGGACCGAGGGCGACGCACGGTTTCGCCGCGCAGTATCGGGGCGGATATTCGGCCCCGGATGATGCGCCACACGCGGGGAGAGGAGGAGGGCCATTTCTACATTCTGGATCATACTCATCGGCGTACTCGCCCTGATCGGAGGGGCGGGCATCGGGGTCTGGATCGGCCGGATGGTGACCCAAGGCACCCTCAAACAGGCTAAGGACGAAGGAACCAAACTGGTTGAAGACGCTCGGCGCGATATCGAACGCCTCCAAAAAGAAGCGACGCTGGAGGCCAAAGACCGTCTCTATCAGGCTCGCCAGGCATTCGAGCAGGAGAACAAGGAGCGCCGGAACGATTTGGTCGAGCAAGAGCGCCGTTTAAATCAGCGCGAGCAGTCGCTCGACAAGAAAGTGAGTACGGCCGACCGCAAGGAATCCGATCTGACGAGGAAAGAGAAGGAAGTGTCCGCCCGGGAAAAGACCGTGGCCGAGAAGGAGCTCCAGCTCGAAACCGCCGTGCTCCAACAGCGGACTCAGCTCGAAGCGATCAGCGGGATGACCGCCGAAGAGGCGAAGAAGATGTTGATCGCCGGCATGGAGCAGGAGGCGCGGTTCGAGGCGATCAAGCTCACCAAGCGCATCGAGGACGAGGCCCGCGAATCGGCCGAGCGGAAAGCCCGCGAGATCATCGTCTCGTCGGTCCAGCGGTACGCCCACGACTACGTGAACGAAGCCACCGTGTCGGTGCTCCAACTCCCCAACGACGAGATGAAGGGCCGGATCATCGGTCGTGAAGGCCGCAACATCCGGGCGCTGGAAGCGGCGACCGGCATCGATTTGGTGATCGACGACACGCCCGAAGCGATTATCATTTCCGGCTTCGATCCGTTTCGTCGCGAGATCGCCAAGGTCTCGCTGGAACGGCTGATGCACGACGGTCGGATTCACCCCGCGCGCATCGAGGAAGTCGTGGAGAAAGTCCGTAAGGAGATCGAGAAGCTGATGGTTGAGGAAGCCGAGAAGGTGATGTTCGACCTCGGCGTTCAAGATGTGCACCCCGACCTGGTCAAGCTCTTGGGCAAGCTCAAATACCGCACGAGCTACGGACAGAACAATCTCATGCACGCGCGCGAGGCGGCGTTCATCTGCGGGATGATGGCCGCGGAGTTGGGGCTGGACGTCAAATTGGCCAAGCGCGCGGCGCTCCTGCACGACGTGGGGAAAGCGATCAGCCACGAGGAGGAGGGCACGCATCCGAACCTGGGCGGCGAATACGCCCGCAAGTTGGGGGAGCATCCCAAGGTGGTCAACGCGATCATGGCTCACCACGGCGATATCGAATGGATTTCCCCCGAAGGCGTGCTGGTCGCGGTGGCCGAAGGGCTGTCGGCCGCGCGCCCGGGCGCGCGCCGCGAGGCGTTCGAATCGTACATCAAGCGTCTCGAGAAGCTGGAAGAAATCGCGACGTCGTATAAGGGCGTGGACAAAGCCTACGCGATCAGGGCGGGGCGCGAAGTGCGCGTGATCGTCAACCAGGACGGTGTTTCAGAGGCCGAATCGGCGCAGATTTCGCGCGACATGGCCAAGCGGGTCGAGGCCGAACTGACCTACCCCGGACAGATCAAGATCACCGTGATCCGCGAAAGTCGCTACGTTGAATACGCAAAATAGCGCATGAACGCAGCCCCATGAACCTCTTATTGATCGGCGACATCGTCGGAGACCCAGGGCGGCGGATCTTAAGCCAGCACCTGCACGTACTCAAACACGAGCATCGGATCGACCTTGCGATCGGGAACGCCGAGAACGCCGCCGGAGGCTTCGGCGTCACGCCCAAGATCGCGGATGAGCTCTTTAGCATGGGGTTCGACGTGCTGACGTCGGGGAACCACATCTGGGACAAGAAAGAGATCATCGGCGTCGGCCGGGTGGTGGCGACGACCGCCTCCGGCGAGAAGGTCGGCATCCTCCACCTCATGGGTCGGGTCTACATGCCCGCCGCGATGGACTGCCCGTTTCGGATCGGACGGCGCGAGATCGACAAGCTCCGGACCGAGACCCACGTGATCTTGGTCGATATGCACGGGGAGGCGACGTCGGAGAAGTCGGCGATCGGCTGGCACTTCGACGGTGAGGTGAGCGCGGTGCTCGGCACCCACACGCACGTTCAGACCGCCGACGAGCAAATCCTGCCGAAGGGCACCGCGTTCTTGACCGACGTGGGGATGACCGGGCCTTTCGTGTCGGTGATCGGGGTGAAAAAAGACGAGGCCATCACCAAATTTCTCACCCAGATGCCCAAGCGATTCGAGACCGCCACGGGGCCGGCGATCCTGTGCGGCGCGGTCGTCGAGATTGACGGCGCCACGGGCCGCGCAACGGCCATTCGCCGCATCCGCATCACGGATTCGTAGGGGCGGATCGCCCCCGCCAGGCCGACGGGATCATCGTGGATCTCTTCGAATACGCCGCCCACCCACCCACGCCTGCTCCCGAACCGCCCGCCCGACGCGTCTACAGCGTGGCGGCTCTCACCGCGCTGGTTCGGACACGATTGGAAGGAGACTTCGGCGACCTCTGGCTGGAGGGCGAGGTGTCGAACCTCCGCAGCCCCGGTTCCGGCCACGTCTACCTCACGTTAAAAGACGATCAGGCCCAAATCCGCGCGGTCGTGTTCAAATCCGTGGCCCGCTTCCTCAAGTTCGCCCTCAAGGACGGCCAGTGCCTGATCTGCCGGGGCCACGTCACCGTCTACGAGCCGCGCGGTGAATACCAACTGGTGGTGGACTACCTGGAGCCGAAGGGCGCGGGCGCGTTGCAAGTGGCCTTCGATCAGCTCAAGGAGCGGCTCGCGCGCGAAGGACTCTTCGATTCGGCCCGCAAACGTCCGCTGCCGTTTCTGCCCAAGCAGATCGGGATCATCACGTCGCCCACCGGCGCGGTGATCCGAGATCTGCTGCACGTCCTCAACCGCCGTTTCCCGACCATCCCCGTCCTCATTCTGCCGGTCCCCGTGCAAGGACCCAACGCGGCGCCCCAGATCGCCGCCGCGTTGGACGAGGTCAACGCCTTGTCCGCCCGCCATCGGCC
>JACQCD010000104.1 GCA_016201825.1 Nitrospirota bacterium
GCACACGCCGTCATTCCACCCTCGGCTACAAGTCACCCATCCAGTTTATGGAGTCCTGGATCAGTGATCAGCATGAGGAAAAACTGGTAGCATGAAACTGGCCCGCTGGAAGACGAAAAACAGGGGGAACCTCAATATCTTACTAACTGTCGTGCCCGTATCAACGATCCCGGAATGGGCGGGTTGGGCCGGCGGGACATCCACAGACTCTGTGAATGAGCTGGGGACAACCGTGTTGAGGACTCTCCCCTGAGGTGGCGTCACAAGGCCCCTCACAAAACGCCCACCATTTGATCAGTCTTTCCCTTCATCTATCAAATAGATGGAATGTTTCTGGCTGCGGCGTGCGTTAGTCAGTTGGCGTTCGAGGCGGAAACTGTCTCGTCGAAGTAACCAGAGGCGGGTCCGAAGTAGCGTAACCGCCAACCAAGCGCTGATTTGCCCCATGGCGATCTCTCCGTCCTAGAAGGAGAGACTCGCCCGGCCGTGAAAATCTTCCAGGTTAGGACGAAGAAGCTCCCAGCGCTTTGGCGGCTCTTCCGACGTCGGGCGCTTTGACCCAGAGGAGGGCGCCGTAACGGCCCCCACCCGTGCAGACCGCGTCGATTGCGGTGACATTGATATTCGCTCCGGCGAGCCGGCTCATCAGATCGGCAACCGCCCCGGGTCGGTCCTGCCCCTGGATGAGAAACCCGACCTTCTTGGGCTTGAGCGTGAACCCGGCCCGCCTAGCCGCCGCTTTGAAGGCGGCGGAATCGTCAGGAATGAAATCGATTTGAGCGCGGCGCCCGTTCGGAAATCCAGTGAAGGCCAGGAGGTTCACCCCTGCATCGCGCAGTGCGCCGAGGATTCGGGCGCCTTCTCCCGGCTTGTTGGCCACATCCATGGCGAAGTAATCGACTTTGCGAATGGTTTCCATTCCTCCCCTCCTTAGGATGGTGTCGGTCCTCAGAGTCTGCATACCACAACGATCGCGGGAAAAACAACCCGCTGCAGGTGGTGCAGCATCCGAGGAGGGAAGAGGAAAGAAGGGCGGCTAACTCTCTACGAGAGTTGCCTGCCAGGATTTCTCTATCGCCTCATACGAGGCGGCAAATGCGTCTTGGCATGCCCCATCAACGGTCTGGAGTTTTGAAAGAGCCTCTAACAAACGTGTCATTCGATAGAGGCCGTACCGATTGACCAGATAACCGACTACGGAGAGGCTTTCGGCGTATGCCAGTGAGGCCTGGTTGGCATTGAATCTCATGAACGAGCTTTCCAGAACGGACAAGGGGATCATGCCCCGGCTTCGCGCCACGGCGCGGAGCTGGCCATCAACCGTTTCGCGTTCGGATCCCGCTTCGAGGTACTGCGCGAGCCCCTCGTGGAGCCACACCGGAACACGTGGGGAGGGCATATCCTTCACCGCGGCGATTTGCTGACGCGTCACGGCATGGATCACCGCGTGGACATACTCGTGGGACAAGAGCTTCCTGAGCACGTCGGGTTGCCGTTCGTAGCCAGCGGATGGGACGCGGATTTTCCCGTCGTACGACGCGCCAGCCCAGCCGGGGAGGCGCGTCACGTCTTGAAACTGCTGAGCAGTGTAGAGAATGACGGTGATGGTTTCGTCGGGGTAGTAGGAGAACGCCCGTCCGATCTCTCGATAGGCATCTTCAAGGATTTCGATGACGGTGCGGTAGAGGTCCCGGTTTTCGTTTCCATCAAATTGGATCGTGAAGTGCCTGGTGACCGCGCGAACGAAGGTTTCTTGTTGGCGGTGGTCCCGTTGAAGTTTCTGGAGCTTTGTGGTGAGCGTAACGTCGCCAGGTGCCAAAACAAGAGCTTTCTGAAGGTAGTCGGCCGCTCGGGGAAGATCGTTGTGCCGGTCGTAGAGCTCCCCCAGGAGTTGGTAGGCGCGCGGATCAGGGGGCTCCATCTTGGTGGCGCGAAGCAGCGGCGGAAAGGCGTCGTCATCGCGCCGGAGCTGATAGTAGGCGTACCCCAAGCCGGTTTGAGTCACCGGGTCATCGGCTACAAACCGTATACCTCGTTGAAATGTGACGGCCGCGTCTTCGTATCGCCCAGCTTCGAGCTGCTCCCACCCCAAGGACCGATAGCTCGATGCCAGTGCGATCTTGATCTCGGAATTCGTTGTGTCGATGGCGTGAGCCGCCGCAAAGAATGAAACAGCTTCCTGAAACTTTCCCTGAATGACCGCTTCTCTCCCCCGCTCGAGAAGGTCCGTCAGGTCCGATCTTTGCTCGATCTGGGGGTGGTCGACCTCTTCTCGGGCCGAAAGCGAGGGAGTTGACGGCAGGGGCTGGGCCGGGAGGTTCGCTGTGGGTTGCTGTTTCAATGGATCACTGTGAACAGGCTCAGCGCTCGGAGGTGACGTCTCGTGGGGCATGAGCAGGATCCCGATGCCCAGGGCGATCGTACCCGCTGATCCGACGAGGAGCCATGGCATGACTGATCGACGACGTGGGCGGTTCCCAGGCCGGGGGTGCCGTGCGGTCGTCGCACCGATTTTCGTCGCCGTAATGACATCGAGCGACCGTCCGCACTTTGGACATCGCGTTGTTCCGTCACGAAGATTGGTCCAGCACTGGGGACAAAACATCGGCCGCCCTCCGACCCCATCCACCTATCAAATATAGCGGAGCGGATCGATACCGACAAAAGGCTCTCGATCGGCACTGGGAGGTCAGGTGGGTTGGACAAGGTTCTGAGTAAAAAAGAGTCCAACTTCATGGAGAAGTTGGACTCCGGACAGGATCTGAATGCCTGGAAATGGAAGTTAGGCGCTAATCAGCTTCTTGAGTGCCGATGCCAACGTCGCTAATTCCCCGAGTTTCTCCGCCGCCTGTCGTTGACCCGAGAGGGGACGAATGTCATCCAAGGTCAGCATTCTGAGTGTTCGGGACGTCTCCTCGACGGCGGAGAGGATTGAGGCGCCGCGGGTGAGCTGACCGCCCGTGAGCGCCTTGGAGGTCGAGCGTCCTGCGCGCCTCGCCGCCCAGGATCGTCGAAGGGCATCGGCGATCTTCTTGCGGGCTTCCAAGGACAGTTTGCCTCTCGGCCTTCCGGTCGCGGCTGGTTTCGCCGCCGGTTTGGCACTCCCCTGCTGCTTGGCGCGTCGGGCGGCCCATGACTTCCGCACGGCATCCGCGATCTTTTTCCGAGCTTCTTCCGACAACTTCGGCATCGACTCCTCCATTCCCTGATAAGGGGTGAACTATGAAACTATCTTCTTGGACCATCCTAAGCTTGAGGATGGAATGAACAAACCCGCGGATTATATCATGCCTCGAAAAAGAGGGTCAACCAGAAAGTCGTGGGAGGAGCGGCTATCCTGAAACTATCGAAAGCGTCTGGTCCCGAATACCTTTCAACCACGATCATGCCCATGCTTGCGACGCGGATGGGTTGCGTGCCGGCAAGTGCTTCACTATAATGACCTTGTGAAAGCCAACAAGCTCGGTCAGGTAGTTGGGAGGGAGCCACCATGCGCCGCACCAAGATTGTGTGCACGATCGGACCCGCCAGCGACGATCCCCTCGTTTTGACCGACATGATCCGGGCCGGGATGGATATGGCCCGCATCAACTTCTCGCATGGGACGAGTGGTGAACACGCCGACCGGATTAGCCGCATTCGCACCCTGGCCCACACACTCGGCCGGAACGTCGGAATCATCGGTGACCTGGCCGGACCGAAACTTCGCACCGGCAACATGGCCAAGGAGTCCGTGGTGTTAAAAGCCGGGGATCCTTTTCGGTTGACCAGCGACCCAATCGAGGGCGACTGGCGGGTGGCGTCGGTGAGTTTCCCGGGGCTGTCGGAGGCCGTCAAACCCGGCGAGACCATTTTGCTCAACGACGGCGCGATCGACTTGGTCGTGGAATCCGTGACCGCCCATGCCGTCGAGACCCGGGTGCGGGTTGGCGGCATGCTGGGTTCCCACAAAGGCGTGAACATCCCTGGACGGTCTCTTGCGATCGAGGCCTTGACCGCCAAGGACCGCGACGATATGGCCTTTGCGGTGAAGCACGATCTCGACTGGCTCGCGCTCTCGTTCGTCAGAGGGCCCGACGACGTGCGCTTGGCGCGGAGGTGCGTTCAACAATGCGGCGGACAGGTCCCCCTCATCCCGAAAATCGAAAAGCGGGAGGCCACCGAAGCCCTCGATCTTATTCTCCGAGAATCGGAAGGGGTCATGGTCGCCCGTGGAGACCTGGGGGTTGAAGTCGCCTTTGAAGACGTGCCGTTCCTCCAAAAGATGATTCTCACGTGCGCGCTGGGTCATGAGGTGCCCTCCATCACGGCGACCCATATGCTCGAATCCATGGTCGAGCTGCCTCGTCCGACGAGGGCCGAGGCCACCGACGTGGCCACGGCGGTGTTGGATGGGACTGACGCGGTGATGCTGTCGGAAGAAACCGCCCGCGGCCGATTTCCGGTCGACGCCGTTCGAACCATGGCGCGGATCGCGGAACGCGCCGAACGCGACCTCGATCACGCTCGGTTCATGAACATGGGGACGCAGAACCCCGGAGTGGGGAGCGCCGTTGCCCGGGCGGCCTGCGCGCTGGCGTCTGAGGTCGGCGCCACCGCGATCATGGTGCCGACCGGGGGAGCGACGACTCCGATGCAAGTCTCCCGACGGCGGCCGGCTCAGCCCATCGTGGCCTTCACTCGCGACGATCGGGTTCGGCGTCAACTGGCGTTGGTGTGGGGAACCGTCGCGCTCCCCATGCTGGATGTGAGGCCGGCGGAGGAGATGATCCACAGTTGCGTGAAGGCCGCGCGTGCAGCGGGGCTGGTGGCCGTCGGTGACGTGGTGGTCGCCGTCGGCGGGCCATCGGGCGGAGACACCGACCAGAGAAATACGATCGAAGTCGTCCGCGTCAGGTAGCTCGGCGCCTCGGGATCAAGGCCACTGGTGTGCCGATCGAGGCGCCCAGCGTGCGCGCGGCGTCTCCCCGATTCACGAAGACCTCCACGAGCCCGTCGCTGTTGACCAGCGCCGCCGGGGCGTTCGCCGGCCCCTCCTCGTAATGGGTGACGAGAGGCACGTCCTTCCCCCCGATCGAGACGACGTAGTCAGTCGCGCCGGGGCTGGGTTCGATCCCCGTGATGAGGTTGCCGAACCGATCGACCCAAATGATTTCACCGTCCTGGAGCGATGATCCGCGGCGGTCTGGTCCCCGTCCCGCCTTCGGCGATTCCATGCCGACGAGATCCGTCACTCGAGGGCCGAACGCGTTGGGTGCCGTGCCGCGGGCCAGCCACGCCGCCGCTGGAGCGAAGACGTCGCGTCCCTGAAACGTCGGGCTCAGACGTGGCGCCTTCAGGCAGTACCTCGTCTCGGCGAGTTCAAAGCTCTCCCATTGCGGGTCCCTTCGGCAGATGTCGGCAAAGAGTCCATTGTCAGGTCCCACGTACCGCTGCCCTCCCGCCGAGCACACGACCGGGCGCCGCGCGCTCCCGACTCCCGGATCCACCACGGCGACATGGATCGATCCGGGCGGAAAATATCGGGACGCCATGCCCAGGATATAGGAGGCGGACGCGATGGCATGGGGAGGGATGGCGTGTGTCAGATCGACGAGGGTGACGTCCTGGAAGATCGACAAGATCACGCCCTTCATGCTCCCGACTGAGGGGTCGCGGAGGCCGAAGTCGGTGGTCAGCGTGATGAGGGGCCGGGGCACGTCAGTGGGAGCCGGAGCAATCGACGGCGCCCACCAGCCGATTGACGTCCGCGATCCGGTGCCGGCGCAGGTAGCGCACGAGACCATCGAGCACGTCGACGGTCGCCAAGGGGTTGAGGAAGTTACCGGTGCCCACGGCGACGGCCGTGGCGCCGGCGAGCAAAAGCTCCACGGCGTCATCCCCGCAGGTGATCCCGCCCATGCCGATAATCGGAATGGGAACCGCCTTTGAGGCTTCCCAGACCATCCGCACGGCGATCGGCCGGATCGCGGGGCCCGACAGCCCCCCGGTCCCCGATGCCAGTTTGGGGCGGCGCGTGTCGACGTCGATCGCCATGCCCAGAACGGTATTGACGAGCGAGAGCGCGGTCGCCCCGCCGGCGTGCGCGGCTCTGGCCATTTCGGTGATGTCCGTCACGTTGGGCGAGAGTTTCACGATGGTCGGGAGGGTCGTCCTCCGCCTGACCGCTTGGACGACCTCGATCACTCCCGCTGCTGATTGGCCGAAGCTCAGCCCCCCTTGTTTCACATTGGGGCACGAGACGTTGATCTCGATTGCGTGAACACCGTCGGCAGCCGACAAGCGTTCGGCGAGGGTGGCATACTCCTCGACCGTTCCGCCGACGATGTTGACGATGACCTTGGGTGTGAACCGGCGGAGAAACGGAAGCTTTTCGGCTAAAAAGGCGTCGAGCCCGACGTTTTGGAGCCCGATGGCGTTGAGCATGCCGGAAGGCGTCTCGACCAGGCGTGGCGCCGGATGACCCGTCCGCGGTTCGATCGAAAGTCCTTTGACGACGATCGCGCCCAGGCGGTTGAGATCCAGAACGCCCGCGTACTCCTCGCCGTAGCCAAACGTTCCCGACGCGGCGATGATCGGATTCTTGAGGACGAGGCCGCCGCCGAGATCGACGGTGAGTTGGGGAAGCACATCGCTCATCGCTTTTCGCCCACAGGAAACACCTGAAACGCCGTACGGTGAACGATGAGCGGTGAGCTGATTGCTGCCCCTTCTATGACCCCCACCCCGCGATACTCATCCGGAGCCGGACGACCCGCCAAGCGGCCGTCCACATCCAGGGGCGATACGCGAGCGTCCAGCCGAACCCGAAGAGCGGCCGCGTCCACATCGACTCGAATCGCTCGCGCCACACTCCGTTCACCCCGAACCGCCTCGTGCCGAGCGCCAGGTGAAGAGCGAGGCGAAGCTGCGATGCCGTCATCCCGGAACGACCTTACCCCTCAAAGCGAATTTCAAGGACCTCATACTCGCTGGTCCTGGCCGGCGCGATGATCGTCACGAGATCACCCACCCGACGACCGATCAAGGCCTTCCCGACCGGAGAGTGGACCGAGATCTTCCCGCCCTTTAAATCGATCTCGACATGCCCCACCAACGTGAACTGCCGCTTCTCACCCGAGTCGGCGTCCGCCAAGACGACGGTGGCGCCGAAGACGATTTTCTCCGTCGAAAAATTCGACGTGTCGATCACCTCGGCGTCGGCGATGGTGGTCTCCAGCTCGCGGATCCGGCCCTCGATGAACGACTGCCGCTCCTTGGCCGCCGAGTATTCGGCGTTTTCGCTGAGATCCCCGTGGGCTCGCGCTTCGGCGATCTGCTGGATGTTGTGCGGCCGCTCCACCCGTTTGAACCGCTCCAGTTCTTCTTTCAGCGCGGCGTACCCGCGTGGAGTCATCGGAATCTTCATGTCTCTGCCTTCGTGAGTGGTCAGCACCAGACCAGTGAACGTCAAACTACAGCCGTCTCTCCCGGTAGTACTCCTGCAAGGTCCGGATATCCATCCCGCCCCGCGCCGCCTGCATCGCCGCGACCGCCGCGCGGGCGCCGGCCAACGTCGTGACGTACGGAATGTTAGCCAGCAGCGTCGTCCGGCGAATCACCGCGGAGTCCTTCTGCGAGGTCTGATCGCCGACCGTGTTGATGACCAGGTGTACCTCCCGGTTTTTCAGATGATCGACGATGTGCGGCCGATCCTCATGAACCTTGAGGACGACTTCAACATTGATACCGTATCGCCGGAGAACACCGGCCGTTCCCGAGGTGGCGATCAACGAAAATCCGAGCCGCGCCAGCGCCTCCGCGAGCGGAGCCAGCGCCTCCTGGTCGGCGTCCCTCACGCTGAGGAAGATCCGACCGGAGTCCGGGAGCGCGCCGCCCGCAGCGGCCTGAGCCTTGGCGAACGCTCGCCCGAAATCGCGGTCGATGCCCATCACCTCGCCGGTGGATTTCATTTCGGGGCCGAGCACGGTATCGACGCCTGGAAAGCGATTGAATGGAAAGACCGCTTCCTTGACCGCGGTGTAGGGAAAACTCCGGGGTATCTCCCCCAACTCCGACAGCTTCTTCCCCATCATCACCTTCATCGCCCACTTCGCCAAGGGGACGCCGATCGTCTTGCTCACGAACGGCACCGTCCGCGACGCGCGAGGATTGACTTCCAGCACGTACACGTCGTTCCCCTTCACGGCGAACTGGATGTTCATCAGGCCGACCACCTGGAGCGCGCGCGCCAACTCGACCGTCTGGCGCTCGATCTCGGCGAGGGTGGCGGCCGGCAAGGAATACGCCGGCAAGGAGCACGCGCTGTCGCCGGAATGAATGCCGGCCTGCTCGATATGCTCCATGATGCCGCCGATCGCGACCGCCGACCCATCGCTCAGGGCATCCACGTCGATCTCGATCGCGTCCTCGATGTATTGATCCACCAGCACCGGCGACGACGTCGTGGGCGACACCATCTCGGACATGTAGGTCTCGAGATTCGGCTCGTCGTAGATGACCGCCATCGCGCGGCCGCCCAACACGTACGACGGTCTGACCATGACCGGATACCCGATCCGTCCCGCGATCTCGATCGCTTCGCGGGTCGACCGTGCCATCCCGCTATGTGGTTGCTTGAGACCGAGCCCGATCAGGAGGTCGCGAAACCGTTCTCGATCCTCGGCCCGATCGATGGCATCGGGGGAGGTTCCGAGGATCGGAACGCCGGCTCGTTCCAGCGGCACCGCTAACTTTAAAGGGGTTTGTCCTCCGAATTGGACGACAACCCCCAGCGGCCGTTCAACCGCAATGATATGAAGAACGTCTTCCAGAGTCAAGGGCTCGAAGTAGAGCCGGTCCGAGGTGTCGTAGTCGGTGCTCACCGTCTCGGGGTTGCAGTTGACCATGATGGTCTCGTAGCCCTCCTCGCGGAGGGCGTACGAGGCGTGGACGCAGCAGTAATCGAACTCAATCCCCTGCCCGATGCGATTCGGCCCTCCACCGAGGATCATCACCTTCTTGCGGGTGGTGGGCTCGGCTTCGCATACCGACTCGTACGTCGAGTAGAGGTACGGCGTGTGCGCCACGAACTCCGCCCCGCAGGTATCGACCCGCTTGTACACCGGGCGGATGCCGAGTCGCTCGCGCGCGGCGCGCACGGCGTCTTCCCCCGCGCCGATCAGGCGTCCCAGGGTATGATCCGAAAATCCCAGCGTTTTGGCGTCCACCAGCACCGCCCGCGGCAGCATGTTCTCAGGGTCCGGCCGAATCCCGTCGGCGACCAACGCCGCCCGCTTGGCCAGCAAACCGTCCTCCACCGCGACCAGTTCGGCGATCTGGCGCAGAAACCAGGGGTCGATGCGCGTGATCCGCGCGATCTCCTCCACCGTCATTCCCAGCCGCAGGGCGTCGGCGACATACCACAGCCTCTCCCAATTGGGGATGCGGAGTTTTTCGCGCACGCGTTCGAGTTCGCCATCGGCGGGTTCGCGCCCCCCCGACCGTCGGAGCGCCGATTCGAGGCCGTGGCGATCGATCTCCAGCGAACGGATGGCCTTTTGCAGCGCCTCCTTGAACGTCCGGCCGATGGCCATCACCTCGCCCACCGACTTCATCTGGGTGGTGAGCGTGGCGTCGGCTTGGGGAAATTTCTCGAACGTGAACCGCGGGATTTTGACGACCACGTAGTCAATGGTCGGCTCGAAGGCCGCGCGGGTTTCCCGGGTGATGTCGTTCGCCAACTCGTCGAGCGTGTAGCCCACCGCCAGTTTCGCCGCGATCTTGGCGATCGGAAACCCCGTGGCCTTGGACGCCAGCGCCGAGCTGCGCGACACGCGCGGGTTCATCTCGATCACGACCATCTGGCCGTTCTCGGGATTGACCGCAAATTGAATGTTCGACCCGCCGGTCTCCACCCCGATTTCGCGGATGATCGCCAACGACGCGTCCCGCATCACCTGATATTCCTTGTCAGTCAAGGTCATCGCCGGCGCCACGGTGATGCTGTCGCCGGTGTGGACGCCCATCGGATCGACGTTCTCGATCGAACAGACGATCACGACGTTGTCGCGCGTATCGCGCATCACCTCGAGCTCGAACTCCTTCCAGCCGAGGACCGATTGCTCGATGAGAATCTCGTGGGTCGGACTGGCCTCCAGCCCCCACTCGACCGCGCCCTTGAACTCTTCGCGGTTATACGCCACGCTCCCGCCGGTGCCGCCGAGGGTGAACGAGGGCCGGATGATCGCGGGGAACCCCACGCGGTCGATGATCGACAAGGCGGCTTCGAATGACGAGACCGTCCCGCTCTCCGGGACCTGCAGCCCGATCCGGCGGACGGCCTGCTTGAACCGTTCGCGGTCCTCGGCCTTTTTGATCGCCTCGTATTGCGCGCCGATGAGCTTGACCTGATACTTTTCGAGCACCCCGCGCTCGACCAGCGCGACCGCGACGTTGAGCGCGGTCTGCCCGCCCATCGTGGGCAGGAGGGCGTCGGGCCGCTCGCGCTCAATGATCCGCTCGACCACGTCGGGCAGAATTGGCTCGACGTAGGTGCGGTCGGCCATCTCGGGGTCGGTCATGATCGTCGCGGGGTTGGAGTTGATCAAGACGATCTCGTACCCCTCCTCCCGCAGCGCCTTGCACGCCTGCGACCCCGAGTAATCAAACTCGCACCCCTGCCCGATGACGATCGGGCCGGAGCCGATCAGGAGGATCTTATGGATGTCGGTGCGCTTGGGCATGGGTTGATCGAGGTCTACGCGTTCATCATCTCCACGAACCGCCGAAACAAATACCCCGCGTCGTGCGGACCCGGCGAGGCTTCGGGGTGGTATTGAACCGCGAAGATCGGGAGTTTCTTGTGGCGCAAGCCTTCCAACGTGCGGTCGTTGAGGTTGACGTGCGTCGCCTCGACGTCGGATCCGAACGAATCCAGGTCGACGGCGAACCCATGGTTCTGCGACGTGATCGTCACCTGTTGCGTCGCGAGGTCCAGGACGGGTTGGTTCCCGCCGTGGTGCCCGAACTTGAGCTTCGACGTCGTGCCGCCCAGCGCCAGCCCGAGTAACTGCTGGCCCAGGCAGATGCCGAAGAGCGGGACGCGACCGACGAACTCGCGCACCGTGTCGATCGCGTACTTCACCGCGGCCGGGTCGCCGGGACCGTTGGACAGCACCACGCCGTCTGGTTTCAACTCGAGGACGTCCGAGGCCGGCGTCGTCGCCGGCACCACCCGGACATGGCACCCGACGCCGACGAGGCAGCGCAAGATGTTCCGCTTGACGCCAAAATCATAAACGATCACTTGAGGTCTTGTTTTCACGGATTCGAGCGCCGTCCCCCACGGTTCCTCGGTCCACGAATACGGCTTGTCGCACGTCACGTCGCGGACCAGATCGCGCCCCACCAGCCCCGGCGAGGCCTTGGCCTTGGCCGCGAGCCTCTTGGCGTCGAGATCGACCGTCGAGATCACGCCCTCTTGCGCGCCCGAGTCGCGGATGTGCTTGGTCAGCGCGCGCGTGTCGAGGCCCTCGATACCCACCACGTTCCACTCCTTCAGGTAGGCATCGAGACTCTGTTTTGCGCGCCAGTTGCTCGGCAGCGGCGAGCACTCCTTCACCACGAGCCCTTCGATCCAGGGCCGGGACGACTCCACGTCTTCTGGATTGACCCCGCAGTTGCCGATCTGCGGGGCGGTCATCGTCACGATCTGGCCGCGGTACGAGGGATCGGTAATGATCTCTTGATAGCCGGACAGGCTCGTGTTGAACACCACCTCGCCCACCGCCTCGCCGTCTGCGCCGAACGCCGTGCCGGCGAACACGGTCCCGTCGGCGAGCACCAGCATTGCGGGGCGTTTACTGATCGGCATACACGACCTTTCCTGCGACCAGGGTGCTGACGACCCGCCCCGTCATCTTCCAGCCGGCGAACGGCGTGTTGCGGCTCTTGGAGCGAAACTCCGCCGGCTCGACGACCCATTGCTTCGCGGGATCGAGGATCGTGACGTCCGCGACCGCGCCGACGCTCAACGAGCCGCGATCGCTCTTGATCAACGCGGCCGGCTGGATGGTGAGCAGGCGGATGAGGTGGGGCAGCGACAGCCTCCCCGCGGCGACCAGCGCGAGCGCCAGCGGAAGCGCGGTTTCCAGGCCGATGATCCCGCACGGCGCCTGATCCATCGGCCACGATTTCTCTTCGGTGGCGTGCGGCGCGTGGTCGGTGGCGATGGCATCGATCGTGCCGTCGGCCAATCCCTCGATCACCGCGTCCACGTCGGCCCGCGTGCGCAGCGGGGGATTCATCTTCGCGTTCGTCGCAAAACCGATCACCGCCTCGTCGGTCAACGAAAAATGGTGGGGGCAGGCCTCGGCGGTCACCCGCACCCCGCGGGCCTTGGCCTCGCGGATCATGCGGATGGACCCCGCGCTGCTCATGTGCGCGAGGTGCAGACGCCCACCGGTGAGTTCGCACAGGATGAGGTCTCGCGCGACCATCACTTCCTCGGCCGCCGCGGGAATGCCGTGCAGGCCCAACATCGTCGAAATCTTGCCCTCGTGCATGACGCCATCGGCCGAGAGATTGACGTCCTCACAGTGATCGATCACCGGCAGATCGAACGCCTGCGCGTATTCCAACGCCCGTCGCATCACCAGGCTGTTCGTCACCGGACGTCCGTCGTCCGACACCGCGACGCACCCGGCCTCCGCCAAATCCCCGATTTCCGCCAACTCCTCGCCCCGCGATCCCTTCGTGATGGCCCCGATCGGCCGAACGTTGACCACGCCTTCCCGGGCCGCGACCTCGATCACCAGTTCGGTCACGGCGCGCGTGTCATTGATCGGGTCGGTGTTCGGCATCGCGCAGATCGTCGTGAACCCGCCGGCCGCCGCCGCGCGCGTTGCCGAGACCACGGTTTCCTTGTACTCGTACCCCGGCTCGCGCACGTGGGTGTGGAGGTCGACGAACCCCGGGCACACCACCAGCCCCGTCGCGTCGATGGTCCGAGCGTCACGCGGGACCGCCGAGACGGCGGCGATGCGGCCGTCGGCGATCACGAGATCCCGCACGCCGTCGAGCCCGTTCGCGGGGTCGATCACCCGCCCGCCGCGAATCACGACGATATCTGAAGAGCTGCCCGCGCGCGCCGTGTTGTTCGTCGCCTTCATCCTCTCCCCGACTCCGATTTGCCCCCTGACAGCAGATAGAGCACCGCCATCCGCACCGCCAGGCCGTTGGTCACCTGGTTGAGGATGACCGAGGAGAGCCCGTCCGCGATCTCGGGCGCGATCTCGACCCCGCGATTGACCGGCCCGGGATGCATGACCAGCACATCCGGTTTTGCCCGCTGCAGACGCTCGCGGGTCAGTCCCCATAATCGGCTGTACTCGCGGAGCGTGGGGAAGTACGCCCGGCCCTGGCGTTCGAGCTGCAGCCGAAGCGCCATGACCACGTCCGCGCCGTCCAAGGCCTCGTCCAGCGACCAGGTGACCTCGGCGCCGAACGCGGCCAGCTCGCGCGGCACCATGGTGGGCGGCCCGGCCAGCCGCACTCGCGCGCCCAGTTTGGTCAACCCCCAGAGATTGGAC
>JACQCD010000111.1 GCA_016201825.1 Nitrospirota bacterium
CCTACCTCGGCCACTCGCTTGACCGCCTGTGTCTTGAACTCAGCCGTGTATTCCTGCTTCGGGATCTTGATCATCTTCGCCTCCAAGGTGACGTCCATTGTACGTGATCCTTGGAAGACGAAACTCGAGGGGAAGCTCAGGGGGACGTGAAGCCACCCCCTGGTGTAGATGAGCAGAAACAATCCTGTGTTCCGTCATACCACCATGAATGCTTCCGATCCATCTAAGAAAACAATTACTGTGGATTCTGCCCGAATGTCACTTCTGAAACGCGAAGAACCATCAGAACCCGGGCACATCTTTTGGGATATTAAGGCCATCGCCCGGTATCTTGCGATCAAGCCCTCCACGCTCTACGCCTGGGTTGCACAAGGCAAAATCCCCTACATCAAAATTCACGGGCTGATTCGGTTTCAGCCTGCAGAGATTGAGGCCTGGATCACCACGTTTCAGAAGAAAGGAGAAAACGGACGGAGACTGGACCTTTCCAAAACGTTTTGGAGAACCGGGAAGAATCACGATGTTGACGCACTGATTGCCAAGGCCAAACAACAGGTCTATGATGCGCCCCACGGGGAAACCGGACCAACATCGAGCCCCTCAAGAAAGGAGGGGAAACATGGGGCTCGTTAAAAGAGGGCGCGTCTGGTGGATGTCGTTCGCCCACCACGGCCGACAGATTCGACGCTCGACGGGTACGTCGGATCGCCGGCTCGCAGACGCGATTTTGGCCAAAGTAAAAACCCAACTGATCGAAGGCCGCTATTTCGACACGTTGGAAGAGAAGACCAGGACCTTTGAGGAATTGATGGCGCGGTTTGAACAGGAGCACGTCGTGAAACTGGCCAGCGCAAGACAGCATAAGGGCTACATCGCGCATCTCAAGGCGTTTTTCGGAGCCGTGACGCTGGATCAGGTGATACCCAAGCGGATTGCCGCGTACAAAAACAAGCGCTATGCCGATGGCGTGAAACCGTCCACGATCAACCGGGAACTATCGGCGCTGAAAAAGGCCTTTAATCTCGCGAGGCGTGAATGGGAGTGGTGTCAGGACAATCCGGTCAGCCGCATTGCCATGGAAAAAGAAGACAACCGGCGGGACCGGTGGCTCTCCTCAGAGGAGGAAGAGCGGTTGCTCAAGGCGGCAGCGCCTTGGACTCGAGAGCTTATCGTGTTTGCCATGCACACCGGCATGCGACTCGGCGAGATCTTGGGACTCACCTGGCAAGGGGCGGATTTGTCCCGGCGGACAGTCACCGTGTTCAGATCCAAGAACGGCGAGCGACGGACCATTCCGGTGAATCAAACGGTTCTTGCGCTTCTCGCCGACAAGGCCAAGGCTCGCTGCGTCCGGACTGACCACGTCTTTCACACGAAGGCGCGGACGCCGCTTCAGGCAGACAATGTGCGCCGAGCGTTCCGGGCTGCGTTAGCAAAGGCTGAGATCGCGGATGTTCATTTCCATGATCTTCGCCATACGTTTGCCACGCGGCTGGTCCAGGCGGGTGTGGATCTCTACAAAGTGCAGCGGCTCTTGGGGCACAAATCGCCGGTCATGACTCAGCGATACGCGCACCACTTCCCGGAAAGCTTACGAGACGGGGTTTTGGTCTTAGATCAGCTGAAGACAACTGCACAATTTCAGCACAATCGGCAAGCGGCCCAAACAGTGGGCCTCGTAAGTGCTTGAAAAGTTGGTGGAGGGTACCGGGATCGAACCGGTGACCTGCTGATTGCGAACCAGCCGCTCTCCCAACTGAGCTAACCCCCCCACAGGGGCGCAACGGGTCGGATCATAGCAAAAAAAATGGCGAGGCCCAACGAGAGCGGGAGCGGTTACTTGGTGCTGGGATGGCCTTCCGGCAGGCCGTAGGTTTCGGGGACGCCGCCTTCGGGCGGGGCATCTTTGTGCGGGGTCATGTCGGCGCACTGCGCGGCTTTCTTGCCCAGGGCTTCCAGGCGTTCTTTCATGGGGAGCGCGGCGTCGTGGGCGAGGCGGAAGTATTCGGTTTGGCAGGCGAGGTAGGGTTGGTCCACGCCGCTCAGCGCCTGGCGGACGATCGTGAGGGCTTGTTCCAGGGGGATCGCGCGATTGCGCTCCAGATGGTAGAAGCTGTCGAGCTGGGACAGGAGGTCGCCGTAGGTGGCGTTCTCAAGGCTGGCGGTGTCGGCGCGCAGGGCGTCCAGCACCGGGGCGAACTGGGCGCGCGCGTCCTCGGGGAGCTGCGCGACGGCGTCATCGGTGAGACGGGACCACTTGGCGGCTTGTTCCTCGCGGCCCGCGAGGTACCCGGCCACGTAGCCCAGCTTGAACGATTCGGGCGCGCCCATCCACCACGCGCCGTCGCGCGGCGCGGCCCAGGCGGAACTTGCGATGAGGAGGACGAGAACGACCGTCAGGGCGGTACGGGTCACGACTGCCCGCGCAGTCGCAGCTTCCCGAGGCACCGGTTGAGGAAGTGCCGGCGCGGGAGGAACGGGATGGGCGGGCGGCTGCGGATGCCCAGTCGCACGAGTTCATCGAACAAGCGTGGATCGTCGTCGATGTCCAGGCCGCGGTCGAACGCCTCGATCGCAGCCGTTTTTCTTTTCAGGAACAGATAGGCTTTCCCGAGGTTCCAGTAAAACTCGGTGTGATGCCCGGCCTCATCGACCGCGCGGCGACAAAACGTCAAGCCGCGGTCCTCATCCTTCTCCAGCGCAATCAGACAGAGACCGTAATAGGAAAGAAGCTCGGGGGGCACGTCTTGGACGTTGTATTCGCCGTAGGCCAAGAGCGCCTGACGCAGCGGTTTGTAGGCGTCCTGGTACCGCCCTTCCTTGACGTAGAGCACGCCAAGCTCGATGTAGTCGGTCGTCTTCATCTCATCGGCCATCTGGTCGCCTACCTAGTGAAGCGCGTGTGCGTTCGGGGTGATCACGACCCGCCGCCCCTGAATGGTCAGGCGGCCCTCGGCGTACAGTTGGAGGGCTTGGGGCAAGAGTCGATGCTCTTCCTCCAGAATACGCTCCGATAACGTGGCTTCGGTGTCATCGCCCAGGATGGGCACGGCGGCCTGGAGGATGATCGCCCCGCTATCGACTTCTTCGCTGACGAAGTGGACGGTGCACCCGGTGATCTTCACGCCATATTCGAGCGCCTGCCGTTGCGCGTGTAATCCTCGGAACGCGGGCAGGAGCGAGGGGTGAATATTGATGACCCGATCCGGGAACGCACGCAGGAGCACGGTCGTCACGATTCGCAGGTATCCCGCGAGCACCACGACTTCGACGCCCACATCGCCCAACAGTTTGACGACCTGCGCGTCGTATTCCTCGCGGGTTGGAAACGCCCGGGGCGAGAGGGTGACGGCGGGAATCCCGGCGGCGCGCGCCCGTTCGGGCGCCTGGGCGTCGCTGCGGTCGCTGATGACGATGGCGACCTTGGCGGCCAACCTCCCCTCGGCGATGGCGTCGAGCAACGCCTGCAAATTGCTGCCGCGCCCCGAGGCCAAGACGCCGAGAGCGATCGTGCGGCTAGGCATAATCGACGCCCGGCTCGCCCGACACGATCCGGCCCACGACGACGGCGCCTTCGCCGAGCGCTTCGGCCGCAGCCCGGACGGCGTCGGCCTGATCCGCTGCGACCACCAGCATCAGGCCGAGCCCCATGTTGAACGTGCGATACATCTCGTCGTCGGGCAAGAGCCCGCGGGTCTGGATGAGGCGGAAGATCGGCGCAGGGGGCCACCGGTGACGGTCGATGACTGCGGCGCACCCCGGTGGGAGGATGCGCGGCAGATTCTCCGTGATCCCACCCCCCGTGATGTGGGCGATGCCCTTGAGCGTGAACTCCCCGGTGAGCGCGAGGACGGTCTTGGCGTAAATCTTCGTCGGGGTGAGCAGCGCGGGGCCCAAGAGACCGCCGAGTTCCGGGAGGTGATCGTCCACGGCCAAGCCCTCGATGTCGAACAAAAGCTTGCGGACCAGGGAAAACCCGTTGCTGTGGAGTCCGCTGGACGCGAGACCGATGACGGCATCGCCGGGACAAATGGTCCGCCCGTCGATCAACCGCGCGCGCTCCACCACGCCGACCGCGAACCCGGCCAGATCGTACTCGCCGTCCGCGTACATCGACGGCATCTCGGCGGTCTCGCCGCCGATCAGCGCGCACCCCGCGTCTCGGCAGCCGTCGGCAATGCCCTTCACGACGTCACGGGCCTGGAGCGGATCGAGCTTGCCGGTGGCGAAGTAGTCGAGGAAGAACAGCGGCTCCGCGCCGCAGACGATGACGTCGTTGACGCACATCGCCACCAGGTCGATGCCGATCGTGTCGTGGCGGCGGAGGAGGTTCGCGATTTTCAGCTTGGTGCCGACGCCGTCGGTGCCCGACACCAAGACCGGCTCGCGGTACCGCGTCGTATCAAGGCGGAACAGGCCGGCGAACCCGCCGAGGTCGGCGAGGACCTCGGGCCGGAACGTGGCCTTCACGAGCGGTTTGATCAGTTCGACGACGCGGTCGCCCGCGTCGATGTCTACGCCGGCGCTACGATAGGTTTCTTTGCTCACGGAGCACGGCCCGCCTTTCGGAGCATCATAGTACAAAAAGACCTGGAAAAGATCAATTTGCGTCCGGCGAGTCCGCGCCCAAGCCGGGCGCGGTGCGGGTTGACACGTTTTGCGCCATCCCGGTATGATCGGCGCCTATGCGCCTCCAGAATCGGGTGGTGTTCGTGACGGGAGGGGCAAAGCGGATCGGGAGCCACCTCGCCGTGGCGTTGGCCGGACGCGGTGCCAACCTCATCATCAACTACCGGTATTCCAACACCGATGCTCAGGCGGTGATCCGCCAGATCGAGGGGTTGGGTGTTCAGGCGATCGCGGTGCAGGGCGATGTGTCGAACGCGGCGGATGTATCGAGGATGACTCGCGCCGCCCTGGACCGCTTCGGGCGCATCGATGTGCTCATCAACAACGCCGCCGTCTACTTCAAGACTCCCTTTGCCCAGACCAGCGAGACGGACTGGGATCTCACGCTGGACATCAACCTCAAGGGAAGTTTTCTCTGCGCGCAGGCGGTCGCGCCCGGTATGATCGCGCGGGGGGAGGGGAAGATCATCAATTTCGCCGATTGGGCCGGGACGCGGCCATACCGGGAGTATCTGCCGTATTGCGTCTCCAAGGCGGGGGTGATCGCCCTCACCCAGGCGCTCGCCCAGGAACTGGCTCCAGCCGTCCAGGTCAACTGCATCGCGCCGGGGCCCATTCTGCTCCCCGAGGACATGGACGAGGATGACCGGGAAAGGGTCGTCCGCGCGACGCCGCTGAAGCGGATCGGCTCTCCCGAAGACATCGTCCAGACCGTGCTCTATCTGATCGAAGGGACCGATTTCGTGACGGGGGGGGGTGTATCTGGTCGACGGCGGTCGCTCCATCGCGTAGATGGAGCCTGTCCAGGAACGGCCATCTGCTGCGTTGTCGCTGCGCGTCCGGTGCTCACGTACCGACCTCGTACGCTCCGCTCCGGTGCTCGCTCCGCCTTGCATCTGACCATTCCTGAACAGGCTCATGAGGAGGGCTTTCGTCGTGTATAAAGTCACCAAGCGGATGACGTTTTGCTACGGTCATCGACTGATGGACTACCAGGGAAAATGCCGCGTGCCGCACGGGCACAACGGCGTTGTCGAGATCGAACTCCAGGCGGACCGGCTGGACCACCGGGGGATGGTGTACGACTTCAGCGAGATCAAGGAGACGATCAAGGCGTGGCTCGATCGCGAATTGGATCACCGGATGCTCTTGCGCGCGGATGATCCGCTGGTTCCCGTGCTCCGCACGATGGGCGAACCGTGCCTGGTCATGGAGGAGAACCCGACCGCGGAGGCGATCGCGCGCCTGATTTATGAGTTCACCAAGAGTCAGGGTTTTCCGCTGACGCGTGTGCGGTTGTGGGAGACCGAGACCTCGTACGCCACGTACGACGGCGAGCGGTGAAGCAGGGGCACGCCGGGGTTCTGGCGAGCGGCGGGGTCGAGAGCGCGGCGCTCCTGCGGTGGAGCCTGGACCGGTATCGACGCGTCACGCCGCTGTACATCCGCACCGGCACGGTCTGGGAAGGCGCGGAGTTGGGCCGGTTGCGGCGCCTCGTGACGGCCTTCCGCGCGCCGAGCATGGCGCGCCCGGTGGTCCTTGAAGTTCCGGTTCGGGATGTGTACGGGCGGCACTGGAGCTTGACCGGCCGCGGGGTCCCAGACGCGGACAGCCCCGATCCCGCCGTCTATCTGCCGGGCCGAAACCTGCTGTTGCTGGGCAAGGCCGCGGTGTACGCGGCGATGGCCGGGATCGACACTCTCCTGCTGGGGACCCTCAAGGACAACCCGTTTCCCGATGCGACGGCGGCGTTCGTCGAGGCGATGACCCGCGCCGTGCAGCGGGGCTTAGACGCGCCGCTCCGGATCGAAACCCCCTTTCGGGATCTCCACAAGACCGATGTGCTCCGGATGAGTCGGGACGTCCCGTGGGCCGAGTCCTTTTCGTGCATCCGCCCGGTGGGGAGGCGACACTGCGGGGCTTGCAACAAGTGCGCGGAGCGCCGGCGAGGGTTCGCGGAAGCGGGGATCGCCGATCCGACGCGCTACGCGACCCATGCCCGCATGTAGGGGCGAGAGTCGAACACGGCGGGGGGAACACGGCGGGGGGGGCGTTCTTACTGAGCCGACCACTAAATAGTGCGTAGTTTCTCAGGCCGCATAGCGAACGTGTTTCTCGCGGAACAAATTGCTGATGAGCTGCGGTTGTTTCTGGCGCC
>JACQCD010000106.1 GCA_016201825.1 Nitrospirota bacterium
GGTCTCCGCGAAAATACTCGTCGCAGAGTCGCAGAACCACTCTGACCAGTTCAAGTCGGTGACAGGCACAAAACGCATTTCTGAACGCACTATCAATGGGTTAGAGCCGTATCAATCAACAACGTTGGGACAGTAGTGGGAAAAAGATAAAGATTACTTGATGAGGCACTTACTGGGTATCTAGGATGTTATCTGAGTAAACTAGAAGCAATGAGTAAACGTGAGAAATAGCGCAAATAGTTTGAAATTTTAATGAACATGTAGTATTTTCCAAAAAATAGGAACAGCCTTCCGATACCTCCTGTCATAGTATGAAAGAGAGGGCCGCATTCCAGGCAGCTTGCTGCAGGGAGCTTCAACTGTTAAGTCGTGAGCCGCTTGTACAGGCGGGGCAGCGTAGTCGGTAGCGCGGCGACGTTGTGGATGACCGTGTAGTTCACCTCGCCGTACATTGTTCGAACGTAGTCGCCTGCCGTCTCGTCCACCGTGATGCAGAAGGGGCGGATACCGTGGGCGCGGGCTTCGCGGAGCGCAACCTTCACGTCGTCGAGCGCGTAGGACCCGGCGTAGCCGTCGTCTAAGGGTCGGCCGTCGGACAGGATGATGAGGAGCTTGACGGCGGCCGTCCGCTGCCGCAAGCGGGACGCGATGTGTCGGATCGCCGCGCCATCGCGGTTCTGGCCCATCGGCCGGAGGCCGCCGATGCGGTGGAGCACGGCCGGCCCCGGCCGGGTGTCGAAATCCTTGATCACGAGACAGGAGACGTCATGTCGCGATTGTCCCGAAAAGGCGAAGAGTGCGAATTCGTCGCCGAGCGCGTCCAAAGCTTCGCTGAGCAGGATCAAGCCTTCGCGTTCCACGTCGATGACGCGCCGCGGCCGACCGCCGCCCGAGACGAGCTGCCGGCTGGTGGAGCCGCTCGCGTCGATCAGAAACGCGACCGACACATCGCGGACCTTTTTCTCGCGGCGAATGTAGACGCGGTCCGAACCGGGCAGTCCCGCGCGGCGTTCGACGGCGGCGTCGACCGCGGCTTCCAGATCGATCTCATCCCCGTCGGTCTGCTGCCGCTGCTTGCGAAACGCCTCGGGGCGCAGGACTTCAAAAGAGCGCCGCAGCGACGCGATGATCCCGCGGTGCCCGACCAGGATGTCCTCCACCTCGTCGATCGCGCCTTCCGCGGCGGGCCGCTCGACGACGCGACACCAGCGCGGTTTATATTCCTGCGACGCCTCGTCCCACTCATCGTACCACGCGCCGTCCGCCGTTCCTGCGCGGCCCGAGGCGGTGAGCTCATCCTCGTCTCTGCTTTCACGGATGACCGGAGACGCCGCGTCCTCCGGCCGATCGTCTTCGATGCGCACCGGCGAGGGGCTGCGGTCGGCCGGCGCGCCGCCGCGCTGTTCGGCGCGGAACCGGGGCGCCGACAGCGTGTCCCGCAACGCGAACGAGCCGATGGGCGCGTGCCCCATCGCGAGTTGATCGAATTCGGATTGGGGAGGGGGCTTGGCTTGGGATTCGCTCGAAACCGGTTCGGCTCCCTCCAGGCCCTCCGCAACAAGGGGGTACAGCTCGATCACGGCTCGGATGGTGGCCTCCACCGTGGCGTTCGGCGTGCGGACCCGCTTGATGGCGTCGTAGGCCGACGTCACCACCTCGAGGATGGGGAAGGGAACCTCGGCGGTGTCCGCGACGGAGAGTTGCAACAGCCCTTCCAGGATCGCGGGCCGTCGAGCCAGTTGGTCGAGCTTCGGCCGTCCGCGGAGTTGCTCGAAGAGCACCCGGTCCATGTCTTGCCGGATGCCCGGGTACTCGTGGCGCAGGAGAAAGTCGATCCGGGCTTCCTCGACGATGGTCCACAGGTTTTGTGCCAAGCCGGGGTCGGGGAAACAGTCCAACAACGAGCGGAGTGGGCGGGCAACTTGAGTCGCCGCTTCATCCTGCCTCGGAAACCAGTCGAGGACATGCGGCGGGAGGGGATCGTACGTACCGAACTCCAGGTGACCGGCTTCGTGCAGGGTCAGAACCTTGTAGAAGCGGAAGTTATCCTCCGGAGTTGGGTAGACGGTGATCTTGTCCGGCAAGGTGATCACACCCCCGGCGTCGGTCGGCGCGCTCGAGGCGCCGGTTCCCGACCGGATCGCGACCTCCCGACCGCACAGGCCCTCGGCGTAAAACTTCAGCGCCGCGTGGACATCCCGGAGCAAGATGCCGTGCGACAGCCTCCGCGCGACCTCGACCGCCTGCTTGGAGCGCAGCACAAAGTACGCCTCGGCGCGCTCGGCGTGGGTGTCGGCGATCGCGAGGCCTTCCCGCACCCATTCCGACAGGCGCGTCACCGATCCCTCGACGAGCGCGACGACTTCGGGAGCGTGGCGGAGAAACTCGCGCACCAGGCCCGGCGCGCGATCGGCCACCTCCAGGCCCAGCGTCAACACCGCACGCTGGGTCTCGATCGAGGGGAGCGAGCGCAACAAGACATGGGTGTGGCGCAACACCTCGATGGCGACTTGGCCGGGGCGCTGGGACGCGCCGGGTTGTGGGTCCGCCAGCGCCACGCGCGCGGCGAGCGCGAGCAGGAGCGAGCGCAACGACGGCTGGGGGAGGCCGCTGAGCCACTCCGCGCTGGAACGGAAATACTCCAGGGCCAGGTAGTCCTTGACCGTCGCATCCTCGCGCGTGAGGCGCAGCCCGACCTCGGCCCAGAGCGAGAAATCGGCCACCGGGATCAGGCCGATCATCCGGGCGCTCTCTTTGACGTACTCGATGCTCGTGCCGTAATCCTGTCGCGCGACGTCGGCGCCGATCGTTCCCCACTGGCGCAGCGCCGCGGGATCGAGGCGCTTGGCGAGGGCCGGAGCTTGGCGGAAGAACTCCAGGGCGGTGTTGGGCGCTTCGCGTCCGAGCAGGAGCGCCACGTCCAACACGGGATCGACCGCGTCGCGTCCGATGCGTTCGCAGAGCGCAGGGCTTTCCCGAAAATACTTGATCGCCGCCACGGACGAGCCCGCGGCGATGACGCACCCCAGCTCGACCCATTGCGCGAACGCGTCGGATCCCAAGATCCGCTCCGCGTCGGCGGCGACTTCGTCGAAGATCGCGGCGGCTTTTGACGAGACGACGTCGATCCGGGCGCGGAGCGCGCGGCGATCTGGCGCGTCAGACAAAGACGCGCCTCCGCGTGTAGAGGTAGGCGGTGATGAGGACGAGCGAGACGATGAAGATCATTCGGATCCGCCCAGAGCCGAACAGCGCGAGGTTGACGAGGGCGCTGGATAGCCCGAAGACCGCATAGGCCATATAGAGCCAATAGCCCCACCGGCGACGGCGCAGGAAGGCGTAGCCCAGGACCCCGTGGAGGATCGGCGACTGGATCTTGGCGAGCCAGCCCCAGGCGCCGGAGAACGTCGTCCCGAAGAGGGGCAGCGCGTAGTGCGGGTTGGCGACGATCAAGTACGTGTCCATGAACACGTTGAGCACAAAGATCACGCCGATGACGTAGATGTCATAGGGAGGGGAGGCGGAGCGGCCGAGGGCGAGGCCGTCGAGCCGATCCTGGTGCGGGGGGGCGATGGGTGCGTCCACGGCGTGTCCGACTGGGGACGAAGGCTAAAAGATCGTCGAAACCAGCTCGCTGATCGCGCGCTGCATCTCGGAGTCGTCGGTGATCGGTTGGGCGATGGCGACTTGGCAGGCGGTCGCGGGCGCGATGCCCTCCCGGATCAGCGTGCCGGCGTAGATCAACAGGCGCGTGCTGACGCCCTCGTCGAGGCCGTGATGTTTGAGGTTCCGAACTTTCTCGCCCAACTTGACCAGCGAGGCGGCGGTCGCTTCGCCGACGGCGGCTTCGCGCTGGATGATGTGCGATTCGAGCGCGGGGGGCGGGTAGTCGAACTCCAACGCCAGAAAGCGCTGTTTGGTGCTCTGCTTGAGTTCCTTGACGAGACTTTGATAGCCGGGGTTATAGGAAATGACCAGCAGAAAGTCGTCATGCGCCTCGACGATTTCGCCCTTTTTCTCGACCGGGAGGATGCGGCGGGCGTCCGACAAGGGGTGAATGACCACCGTCGTGTCTTTGCGCGCCTCCACGATTTCGTCGAGATAGCAGATCGCGCCGTGGCGGACCGCCAGCGACAGCGGGCCGTCGACCCACTCCGTCTCCCCGCCCTTGAGCAGGTACCGGCCGACGAGGTCGGACGCCGTCAGGTCCTCATGGCACGCGACGGTGATCAGCGGCCGCCGCAGCCGGTACGCCATGTGTTCGACGAAACGCGTCTTCCCGCAACCCGTGGGGCCTTTGAGCATGACGGGCGTCTTCGAGCGCGCCGCCAGCTCGAAGAGCGTGACCTCATCGCGGATGGGGACGTAGAAGGGTTCCTTGGCGAGACGATAGCGGTCAATCGGGCGTTCGTTCATACGGGTCCTGGGTATTGGGGCACGGTTCTCCTGGGCGCATTGTAACGAGTTGGCTGAATGGACGCAACGCGGGTTGCTGCGCCACCCAGAAGGATGGTGAGGATTTTCAGTCCGCGCCCTTGGCGCGGTGCGGGGTGCTGCGCGACCCGGAAGGAAAGGGAGGCTGATTTTGATTCCGCGCCCTTGGCACGGTGCGGGTTGCTGCGCCCATGCGGTTCTTCTATAATCGCCGCGGTACGCGCCATCACGCTGGGGAGTTTGGGCTATGGCCATCGTCCGTTTCCTGGTCTCGTGTCCGGATCGTCCTGGTATTGTCGCGGCGATCGCGGAGGCGATCTTCGGTCTCGGCGGCAACATCATCCAATCCGATCAACACACCACCGATCCCTCCGGCGGGGCGTTTTTTATGCGGGTCGAGTTCGATCTGCCGGAGTCCGTGGATCGGGCCGCGTTGGCGGCTGCAGTCGATCGCTTGGGTCGCGCGTTTACGATGCAGGTCACCGTCCGATTCGCGGACGACATCAAGCGCGCGGCGATTTTTGTCTCGCGCCTGGACCACTGCCTCGTCGACTTGCTGTGGCGATGGAAAGCGGGTGACCTTCCGTTGACGATCCCCCTGATCGTCAGCAATCACGCGGACCTCAAACCGGTCGCGGACGCCTTCGGTGTGCCATTCGCGGTGTTTCCGATGACCAAGGAGAGCAAGCGCGAGCGGGAGGACGACATCCTGCAACGCCTCGACGGGAAAGTGGATGTGATCATCCTGGCCAGGTACATGCAAATTCTGACCGGCGCGTTCGTCGCTCGCTACCCCGCGCGGATTATCAATATCCACCACAGCTTTCTTCCGGCGTTTGTCGGTGCCCGACCCTACGAGCAGGCCGCGCTGCGGGGCGTGAAAATCATCGGCGCGACCGCCCACTACGTGACGGACGACCTGGACGAGGGACCGATCATCGAGCAGGACGTCGTGCGTATCAGTCACCGCGACGGTGTGCCCGATCTGATCCGCAAAGGGAAGGACATCGAAAAAGCGGTGTTGGCCCGTGCCGTCCGCTGGCACCTGGAGGACCGTCTCCTCGTCTATCGGAATCGTACCGTGGTGTTTGCCTGCTGATGCGGACCTGGGGCGTTGCGGGCGTGCTGGGGCTGCTCTTGACGAGTGTGGTGACGGCGTCGGACGTCGACGAGCGGGCCTACGCGCTCAACCGCGAGGGCATGATCGCCATGTCGGAAGCCCGCTTTAAGGAGGCGATCGACGCCTTCCAGCGCGCCTCCCAACTGGTGTCGGATTACGGAATTCTCGGTCGGCCGTTGATGTACACGCCGGTGTTCATGACCGGCTGGGCGTCCGAAAAAATCGAGGCGGTTGCCGCAGCGTGCAACGCGTATCGTCGATTTCTTGATATTGCCCCGAAGGAAGCGATCGAGGAGACCAAAGCCGATCACGCCACGGCGTACCTTGCGGCCAACTGCCGGACGCCGGATCGCTGACTAAAAGCCTGTCTGAGTAACGGTGTGAGGGAGCCTGTCCAGGAGGGGTCAGATGCAAGGCGGATGGAGGTTTTGCGCGCCTGGTAGGGGTTCGACATGTCGAACCCCTACGTGTCGTACGTGAGCACGCAAAACCGACCGACAACGCCGCAGATGGCCCCTCCTGAACAGGCTCCTACTCTTCGATCGGCGGCGGTGGGGGTGGCGGCGTAAGTTGAAGCTGGATCCCGTCGAACATGTCCTGGACGCTCACGCCGGCCTTCTCCGTCGCGGGGTCGATGGACACCCAGGCTTTGGCCTTCTTGTCGTACTTTTCGAATTTCCGTTCGACCTGCAGCTTCGTCAAGTCCACCGGTTTATCCGCCGGCAACGGGGGGACCCCGGGGACGGGAGGATTGGGCGGGGGGGGCCCCTTGGGCAGCGCGGACAGCGTCAGCGTGTACGTGTCGCGATAATCCTGCTGACGGGGTGGAAAGGTGGCGGAGGCGATCTTAAAGTACCGTTGCGGCAGCGTCGAGATCACCCCCTTGGGATGATCTTTGCTCTCGGGGTCTTTTTCGGCGGTCGCGACGGGAATCGGAAGCGGACGCGTTTTCAGGAAGGTCAACGTGGTTTCCCACACCTCGTCGAACTTGGCGGCGTACACTCGCTCCGGAAGCGGGGCCGCCGGCGCGTCTTCCGCCGCGCACACGGCGGGCAGCGCCAGACCGGCGAGCCAGATCGCCGCCACGATCCAGCGCCGTAGCCGGGGCGCCGAACACGAGAACCGTGGGCTTCCCCAGGAGAGGGTGCGCCGCAACCTCAGGAGCGTGATCATCGGTATCATGGGACTCCTTCCGGAACCGATAAGGATCCGTTGCGCCATGCGTCACCACCCAGGCAACGTGGAGCGAGAACGACACATTCCCAACCAAACGCGCCCAACCGAGGCCGCGTGACGGCCTAACATAGCCCATCCGCTTTTAGCCTGTCAAGGAGTTTATGGAACCGGGATATGCCGGAACTGAGTCCCGGCGGCGTGGCGTTCCCGCTTCGGTCCCGCGTCTCTTCGGCGATTTGACTTGAAAACAGCCCGTTGCTACGATGGCCGAGCGGCGGACCTCAGTCGCTCAGCAGAGCTCGCACCACGGTGTCCGTATGAGGCAATCGATGGGATCCCCTTCTCCACTGGCTGGGTTTTCTGCGGGGCGCGTGGCGTTGGTGGCGGTCCACAACCCTCGGCGGCACCCTTGGGTGATCGAGGAGGCGTTCGATGAAATCGAGGCGTGGGCGACGGCGAGCGGCCGCTCGGTGATCTACCGCGTGTGTCAGCGTCGCTCGGCCCCTCACCCGGCCACGTATCTCGGTCGGGGGAAAGCCGAGCAGTTGCGCCTGCTCTGCCAGTTCGGGCGGGTCGAGGGGGTGATTGTGGATGGGCGACTCACTCTTTCACAACGAGCCCAGCTCGAGCGCGTCTTACAACGCCCGGTGCTCGATCGCGGCGCTTGGGGGGAAGAACTTGCGGGGACGGCCGTGGTCGACCGCAAGACGCGCTCGCTCCATCGCGTGTCTCGGCGCGCGCGGGGATGCCTGAGCGTGGTCTTGGTCGGCCACAGCGGGGCGGGGAAATCCACGTTGTTTCGCGCGCTCACCGGAGGCCCGATTCTGCCGCGGTCCCATCCCGCTGGTGTGGAGGGCCGCGGTTCCCGCGTCATCACGCGCCGGCTTCGCCCCTTGCCCTCGGGAGGTGGATCGGAACGGTTCATCACGGTGACCGACACGGCCGGCCTCGTCCCGAGTCCGGACCGCGAGGCGTGGAATCTTCCGACGGAAACCCTCGACGAGGTCTGCGAGGCCGACCTCCTTCTGCACGTCGTGGACGCCGCTCTCGCCGAGGCTGAACGACGCCGGAGGGGAGTGGAGGTGGCGCTGAAGCGGCTCGCTGGAACGACCGATACGCCGCTCATCGTCGTCGGCACCCGGTACGATCGACTCCGTACCCCTCGGCCGCATCTCGAGGATGCCTGGCGGGTGTCGGGAGTGACCGGGATGGGGTCTGGAGCACTCGTCGAACACTTGTACCGCATGGGCGCAGCGCAGGTTGCTTCGCTACCCGTGAGGGAAAGTAGTCAATCTTGATTCCGCGCCCTTGGCGCGGTTCGGGTTGCTGCGCGACCTGTGAGGAAGAGGGGCACATTTTTGATTCTGCGCCCTTGGCGCAGCGCAGGTTTACTCACCTTGGGGGCTGTGTTATAGTGTCGAGCGGCCCGACGTCGCTCCCCGGGTTACACAACACCGAATGGTTATCCGAAGAATCGAGTGGAAGGCCCTTCCCCTTTGGATCATGATTGCCGCAGGGCTGGCTGCGTTAGGATCGGTCTTGCTTTCGGAGTTGCGTGTCCGAGGGGTGTCGCCGCCCTTGTCGCCCACCGTATCTGACGGTGACGTCGTGGTGGCGGGATTTCATTTGACGACGACGATCAACGGGATGCCCGACTGGGAACTCACGGCAACGCGCGCGCGTCTGTATGAGGGCCGCCACCAGGCGTTGCTGGAGGATGTCCGCGGCGCGGCTCGCACGCAAGAGGGGTCGATGGTGGAGTTCGAGGGCGCGTCGGCCACCTTCGAGACGGAGAGCCAGGATGTCTGGATCGAGGGGCCCCCGGAGCAGACGATCGTCCGCCTTCCCAGCGGCTACGTCATTCGCGCCGATCAATTGCATTGGAACCACCAGACCCGCGAGTTGTCTTCCGATCGAACCATCTCAATTAAGGGACCCCGTATCTCGGTGACCGGAACCGGACTGATCGTCAAACCCCCACTTCAAGAATTCAGCGTGCTTCGCGATGTCCGCGCCGAGGTCTTATAACGTGCGGCGAGGGGTCGCCGCCGTGGTGGTCGTGTTGGCGTGGGTTGCCACCGCGACCGCGGAGTCGCTCACGGCGCCCGGCCACCCGGAGGGGCCGATGGCGATCACCTCGCACAGCATGACCATGAAAAACCTGGATCACCGCGTCATTTTCGACCGCGAGGTCGTGGTCAAGAAGGGCGACATGGATTTGCGGGCCGATCAGGTCGAGGTGATTCTGGCCGCGCCACCCAACGGCGGCGTCCCCGCGAGTCCCTTCCTCAGCGCCGGCGACGGGACCAACCAGTTGGCGGAAGGGAACGTCGAGCGCATCGAAGCGACCGGCCATGTGAAGGTGATGCAAGGTGGGAAGACGGCGACCGCCGACCATGCGACCTACCACCGCGTCGAGGAAACGGTCGTCCTGACCGGCCAACCTGAAACGTGGGAAGACGGGTATCGCATCCAGGG
The DNA here is from genome assembly GCA_016201825.1 of Nitrospirota bacterium. GTDB lineage: Bacteria > Nitrospirota > Nitrospiria > 2-01-FULL-66-17 > 2-01-FULL-66-17 > 2-01-FULL-66-17. Next base: position 9,209 of record JACQCD010000106.1, read on the forward strand.
CAGCCGGATTACCATCTTATTGAAGGAGCAACGGAGCGTGGTTGAAGAAAGCCACGTGGTGATCTACCCAGAGCAGGCGCCGCCCGCCTCCCCAGCCAATGCCGTCGAGCGGTGAGCCGATGACCGCCGAGCGCTCGATCAACGGAGAGCGGAGGGAACCCGCCGATCCCGCGAAGGTGGGGGGGCTGGAGGCCGTGGGGCTCGTCAAGAGCTTTCGCGGGCGCCAAGTGGTAAAGACGGTCGATCTGGTCGTCCGTCCGGGCGAAGTCGTGGGGCTGTTGGGGCCGAACGGCGCCGGGAAGACGACGATCTTCAACATGATCGTCGGACTCACGGTCCCTGATCGCGGCGAGATCTTCCTCGACGGCCGGCGGATCACGATGCTGCCGATGTATCGACGAGCGCGAATCGGCATCAGTTATCTGCCGCAGGAGCCCTCCGTATTTCGAAAACTGACCGTCTCCGAGAACGTCATGGCGATCCTCGAGACGCTGGATCTTTCGGCCGATGAGCGCCGCGAACGACGCGGCCTCTTGCTGCAGGAATTGGGCGTCGCGCACTTGGCGGACCAACAAGCCTACACGCTCTCGGGCGGCGAACGGCGGAGGGTCGAGATCGCTCGCGCGTTGGTCCTGGAGCCGCGTTTCATCCTGCTCGACGAGCCGTTCTCGGGCATCGACCCCCTCGCGGTGATCGACGTCCAGAAGGTGGTGGCCCACCTCCGCATGCGGGGGATCGGCGTGTTGATCACCGACCACAA
>JACQCD010000107.1 GCA_016201825.1 Nitrospirota bacterium
GGATTGGCCATCGCGCCCGCCACGCCAAAGGCCGCCAAGCTCGGCCCCCGCGCCCGAATCAACACGGTCTTCGGGGTGCTCCCCGCGCCGACGATGAAGCCCCCGATCATCACGCTGTCACCCGTCAGCACAGGACCGCGCGTGGAGATGTTCCCGAGCTTCGACACGGTGCTCCCGTCGACGTCGAAGACCTCGACGATCCCCGTGCCCGTCCCCCCTCCCACTCCGCTCACGATCGTGGTGTACGGCCCCGGAGGCAACGTGATGTAAATCGCGGAGTCCAGCGTGCAGGAGGTGGTCGTCACCGCGCACGGATCCTTCCCCGTGTTTTGGATATCCGTCGCCGTACCGCACGCCGTCGCGGGACTCAGGCAGAGCGGGTCGGTGGTCTGCCAGTCGTTGTTCTGCGCAATGACCGTCTGGCCCGAATAGAGCTGGATCTGCGGATTGGCCATCGGGCCCGCCACGCCAAAGGCCGCCAGGCTCGGCCCACGGGCACGGACCAACACGGTCTTCGGCGTGGTTCCCTGGATGATGAAGCCGCCGATCATCACGCTGTCGCCCGTCTGGACGAATCCCCGGGTGGAGATGTTGGTCAAGGGGGGAGCCACAAGACCAGGATTGAGACTCATAACAAACACCTTACCAAACCCTTCCATTCCAACCGTATGGGTGGTCTCGATCATCACTAGGGGAAAATCAAACGTAATGGTGGGGGCACCGATGAGTATCTCGACCTGCCCATCCCCGTTCAAATCCCCCGCCTTGTCCACCGAATTGCCAAACATGCGCAGGTTGACCGGGTCCGGGTTTTCAATTTTCTGAATTAAGGTCCCGCTCGCCCCCGAATAGAGATAGACCCGCCCGACATCCCGTACCCCGTTCACCGTCAGAAGCGGGGCACCAATCAGAAGCTCCTGAACGCCATCGCCATCCAGATCCGGCAACTTGGTCAACGGTCCGCATCCACAGTTATTCCCGCCGAAGAAATCCTCGGGATTCTCCCCATCCAGGCGATACAGTCGGGATCCATCTCGGCCCGAGAACACGTAGATGCTGCCCGCATCCAGTTTGCCGTTGGGGTTCGCCGCGGGCGCCGCCACCACGAGGTCCGTCACGCCATCGCCGTTGAGATCGCCGATGGAGTCAACCCCGCCGCAGCACCCGCCGAAGAGATCGCCCGCGTGTTCGCCGTTGAATCGGTAGAGCAGGGGAAAGCCCAGATCGATCCTCCCCGAATAGACGTACACGCTCCCGGCGTTGTTCATCCCGTTCGGCCGGGCCGCGGACGCGCCGACCATAAAGTCCGGCACGCCGTCGCCGTTGACATCCCCCGCCTCGGACACGGAGATGCCGAACTCATTGGTCCCGAAGACACTGTTCGGATAGGGGTTCGGCCCATCGGGGTCGTTGATCTTCGCGATCAGCGCGCCAGTCGCGCCATTCACGATCTTGACGTAGCCGATCGTATTATGCGGCGCGCCCAGCAGGAGTTCCGGCACGCCATCGCCCGTGAGGTCTCCAATGCTCGCGAGACACCACCCCAGGTCATCCCCATTGCCGGTCGTGCCGTACGCGTCGCCATCGACCCGATAGATCACATGCCCGTCCGCGCCCGAGATCGCATAGGCGCTTCCGGGGGCATCAAACCCATAGGACGTATGTGTTCCTGAAAACGGCGCCCCAACCAAAAGATCAGACTTCCCATCCCGGTCGAGATCTCCGGCTTCGACCATATACCAGCCAAAGATGGACTGTTCCGTTCCATTGGGATTCGGGATGGTCCGAATCAACGCGCGGGTCAGCCCCGAATAGATGTACACCGCTCCGGAGCCGGTCCCCCCCGGGGAGGTCGTCCCGGTCTGCGGTGCGCCGACCGCGATGTCTCGCACCCCATCGCCATCCAGGTCGGCAATGCTTCTTGTCACCCACCCGAAGCCGTCATCAAAGTTGGGTCCCGGAAGGGAGGAGAGGGTCCGCCAACCGGGAGGGAGGCTAGCGGAATTCAACGGGTCGGTCCCCACCCGTACTTCAAACCCATCTCCGGCCCCATCACCGTCGGTATCGGGGTTGTACGGGTCGGTGTGATAAACGTTTATCTCATCGGCGGTCGTCAGACCATCGTGATCCGGATCCGGGTCCGCCCCCATAGAACCTATACTAAACATATACGCACTTCCGGCTTCGGGGGATCCCGAAAACGGGTCGCCGGCGCCGATAAGAAGTTCAATCGCCCCATCGCCGCTGAGATCCCCCAACGCCGCGCCATCCACCCCAAAGAAGTGCGGTGTGTGACCGGGGTCGGGGTTATCGATCCGAAGGAGGACGGAGGCGTCATACCCGGAGAAGATCAGGACCCGTCCGGCGTCCCCGCTCGCCCCATCGAAGATATACACGCTTCCGGCATTGGCCCTCCCGCCGGGCGAGGCCCACAGCGCGCTCACCGCCAGCTCGGTCCGCCCATCGCCGTTCAGATCCCCCACCGAATCAACCGATCCGCAGCAGCCTCCCAGCCGGTCATTGGGGTTCTCCCCGTCCAAGCGGTAGAGAAGCGGAAAGCCGAGATCACTCCTCCCCGAGAACACATACGCGCTTCCGGCATTGGACCTTCCGTTCGGATTGGCGCCGGGAGCGCCCACGATGAAATCGGGAACGCCGTCCCCGTTCACATCTCCGGCCTCGGAGACCAACTGTCCGAATTCGGCGTTGAGGTTCCCCGTTTCCGGGTTGTCGATGCGGGCGATCCGGGAACCGTCCGCCCCGGAGATGAGCACCACATATCCGCCCACGCCGAGGATGTTCTCCTCTTCGTCCCCCACGATCAGGTCCGGAATCCCGTCCCCGGTAACGTCTCCGATGCTCGACACACAGACGCCGAAATTATTTCCCGGATTATCCCCGTAGACGGTCAGGCCCGGAAGGGGTGACCCGTCCAGTCCGGAGAAGGCCCGCGCCCTGCCGGTCGCCATGAATTCTCCGACAAACAGATCGGATACCCCATCCCCGTTCAGATCCCCTGCGTCCACGGCATAACTCCAGGCCGTGTCGGTAATCTGGAAAATAAGGGAGCGGTCCGTCCCGGAGTAGACCGACACCGTTCCCTCGTTCCCCGGGCAATTGGAGTTCTCACAGGCTTTACCAATGATGAGGTCAGGGATCCCGTCCCGGCGGGGATTACTCGGGGTTCCTCCCGCGTCGCCAAGTTTCTTGACGAAGAACCCAAACCCGTCCCCGGGGCTTGTTCCATCCCACCGCTGGACCTGCGTCACCTGGGCCATCACTTCCACAGGGAACAAAGCAAGGACCATGACACAGATGCCCAAAAACGCCAGCCACTTTGTGACGTCTTTCTTTAGCGGATTCATAGATACCCCCTTAATGTGACTTCCATGTCTCAACCCGATGTCTTGGGATGGTAGTCGTTGCGAAACGACCGGTCCCTTTGCGTCCTCCCGTCACCGGGGGTTTGCCCTGATGGAAGGTGAAGGGTGTCACGTCCTTGTTACGATGCGCTCCTGGTCATGGCCTTCGTCACGTCACGGCGACAGATCAAAGACCTCGACGATCCCCACGCCCGTCCCGCCTCCCACCCCGCTCAAGATCACGGTGTACGCCCCCGGCGACAACGTGACATAGAGCGCGGAATCCAGCGTGCACGAGGTGGTCGTCACCGCGCACGGGGATTTCCCGGTGTTCTGGATGTCCGTCGCCGTGCCGC
>JACQCD010000115.1 GCA_016201825.1 Nitrospirota bacterium
CACGCATTCGCAGCTCCCGCCGGTGGTCAAGGTAGCGCGCCTGATCAAGCGCCATTTGCCCAATGTGCTGACGTACTTCATGCACCCGATCACCAATGCCGTCTGTGAGGGCCTCAACTCAAAAATCCAAACCATCAAGAACCGCGCGTACGGCTTTCGGAACAAAGAGCACTTCAAAACGGCCATCTACTTCCACTGCGGGGGCCTACAACTCTATCCGGCTACCCACGGAATTCCCGGATGAACCCCTTATGAATATCGCCCTTGGTCAGATACGCGAGGACCAGAACAAATTTCTTTGGGCCGCTCAGGCCCTTGGCATATCGCTTTACGAAAGCCCGCGCATTGGATTCAAAATGAGGCGAGATCGTAGAGCTAGGCGGTCGTTCGGTTCGGCGAGCCTGAGGATTTCCAAGACGAAACTGATGCTGCGAAAGCAATGTCAGGCAGTCACTGGCCAAAACCCGAATTGTTTCAAGCTTGCCTATCAGTTCTTTCTGGCTTCTGGGGCTATTTCCTTTTGGCATAGAGTTTCCTTCCTTTCTCGGTGAGTGCCACCAAGATCCCTCCCCCAGAAGACGAGAGATTGTTGAGGGGAGTTTGCACGGCTTGCTTGGTGTAGTGGTAGCCCTTGCCTTCAAGAGCTTTACAGATCTCACCGAAGGAATGCTTCTTGTCAAAGAAACCCTCATCCACGAGCAGTCGAATTCCGCCGGTTGCGCCTTTGTATTTCTTCGTATCTGTGGGGGCCATGCTGGCGGCCTTTCTCCCAGAGCCAAAAACCGCGTGCTCCAGCTTCTCCAGGCGCGAGATAATCTCCCTCAGATCTTTATCAGCCTGCTTCATTGAGTCTTACCCGGCATAGAACCACCTTTTGTCTTGTTTAATCCGGCGCAGATACCTGCGCTGAACGAGGCGCAGTAAAGCGGGCGAGACTGTAGTAACTGGATAAACGTGACCAAGCTCTGCGAGAGCCGTCTTCACGGCGGCCAGATCTTTTGGTTTCTTAAAGAAACCGCCGTCTATTAGGGAGATCAGCAAATCAGAAAGGGACGCCTTAACTCTGTTGCTGCGCTTCTTGGGCGAAGTCGGTGCCTTCCCTTTGCCGGCCGAATCCCCCTCGATTTTGCTGACCAGTACCGCTACCTCTTGAGGGGTACCCTCGATCACTATACTGGTTCCATCGGGCCTCTTGATGCGCGCTTTAGCCATAGGCTGATATCCTAATATTCACATAACAATAATAACTGAATAAGTGAATATGAGTCAACTCGAAAGTGAGCGCCCCGTTTCTAGCCTTTGAAGCCAACCCTCAAATTGTACTTCCCTCGTCATCAGGGTTCAGCTTTGAATGCGCGGTCGAGAAGAGCGGGCAGGATAGCGTCGAGCTGGGCGGCGGCCTCGACTTGCGGGCGCTTTAGCGCATCCATCTGAGTTTGCATTCGATCAAGCTCCGCCACGATCCGGTGTTGCTCGGAGAGAGGAGGAAACGGAATTGCCGTCGAGGAGATATGGCCTTGGTTGATCTTCCAGATACCTGATGTTGTCTTGGCCTTTTCCTCGATCACTTGACGAGTGCCGGCCGAGTTCCATGCGGCAACAAAGAATTCAGGAAGAACGCGATCCGTTAGCAGGGCAATCCGGATGAATAGGTCTGGGAAAACGACATTCTCGACGGCCTCAGATACGAGACCTGCTTGACCGCAGAGGTCCTTGCTCCCGTTGCCGCGCATGACGAACACATCGCCCTTCCGCACGAGGAATGGTTCTGCCTGAACAGGCGTAAGAGGCACAGGCTTGCTCGCTTTCATATCGATACAACCGTTCCGCATGGCCGAAAGCGTGAGGCACTTCATACCGTACGAAGCTTCGAACGATTTTACTGATATTCCATTTCGTAGCGAATCTTCGCCGACCAGTTGTCCAACAGTCGCCATTTCGATACATGAAGACCGGCAGAAACTGGAGACCGCAGAGATGAAGAGCCCGTCTGCCTCCTCTCGAGCCTGCTGGCGAAGTGCGCGGGCCTCGTTGATTTTGGCAGCCAGTCCCTCAATCCGCGCCACCACCCGCCGCTGCCCGTCCAACGGGGGCAGAGGGATTTCAGTGTCGAGAAACGTATCCTCTTTGAGTCGTACGCGGTTAGTCGTTCCCTCGCTGGCTCGCTTACACGCTTCAACGAACGATGCTGTGCGGCACATCCAACCGAGGAACGCCGGGAGTAATCGGTCGATGGCAAGATCATACGTGGGGAAGTCGTTGCTGACGATGGCTCCATCGAGTTCGGGCGGGACAATGCCGAGGGCGCCATTTCGCGCATCGATTCTCGAAAGAATGAACTGCGGAGCACGAGCCACGTAGCGACGTTGTGCCGCCACCGACGTTCCCGAAACGATCCCACGTAATACGACGCCCTTGCCCCACAGTCTTACCGTCAATTCTCGATACTCAGAATCCGGTTGAAGCTGGATTGTCTCTTCGCTTTTCCGCAACAGATCCCCCAGCCGCACATTTGGCCATCGGTTGCTCACGGTGCCAGTCCTTTTCGCCCCTCCGCCGCTATCCCCGTTTCGAACAGTGTGTGCCTGCGGGCGAGTGGCGATGGTCCTGACGTCGTCTGCACCATTTGACGCCTCGATTCTCCAGACGGTGTCTGGACAATTTGTTCGGTCAAGACGGCATCATGCACGGCAACACCCGCAGATGTCTTCGCGCGCTGCATCAGGCCTTCCCCTTCTCCAACAACCGCTTAATCTCGTCCATGATTTCTAGAATTCGTCGTTCCTTGGTGATGATGCTCTCGACCAACTGCTCGGGCGGCAAATGGGCGATGTCCTCTTTCCCGCGCGGGTTCTTGCGGTCCAGGTTGCAGCCATTGGCGAGGATCTCCGACGCCGGCACCTTCCACGCCCGCTCGTTCTCCTCCCGTTTCCTCCACCACGCCAAACACGGCGCAAACTCGTCGTACTGTAACGGCCGGGTCTTGGTGTAATTCTTCTTGCCCTCGGGCAGCGGATGCTCGTAATACCAGATGTCCTTCGTCGGCCCTGAGCGATCAAAGAACAGCAGGTTCGTCGTGATACTCGTATAGGGCGCGAACACGCCGTTGGGCAGACGGATGATCGTGTGGAGGTTGAAATCCTTGAGCAGCTCTTCTTTGATCCGCGCGCACACGCCGTCGCCGAACAGCGTGCCGTTGGGCACGACCACGGCGGCGCGCCCCGGTTTGGGCTGTCGCTTGAGCTTGCGCATGATGAGTTGCAGAAACAGGAGCGCGGTCTCGGAAGTCTGCTTGTCCTCGGGGAAGTTCGAGCGGATGCCGCGTTCCTCTTCCCCGCCGAAGGGCGGATTCGTGAGGATGATGTCCACACGGTCCCGGTCGCCGATCTCTTTAAGCGGAACGCGAAGGCTGTTGCCGGGGTCGATCTGCGGCGATTCCAGGCCGTGCAGCAGCAGATTCATCTGCGCCAGTAGGTACGGCAGCGACTTAGCCTCGCCGCCGAGAATGCTCTGCGTCTGGAGAATTTTGCGATCCTGGACCGTCTTGCATTGCTGTTCGAGATGTCGGTACGCCTCGACCAGGAAGCCGCCGGTACCGCAGGCGGGATCGAGCAGGGTCTCTCCCAGGCGCGGATCGGTCACCTCCACCATGAAGCGCACGACCGCGCGTGGCGTGTAGAACTCGCCTGAATCGCCGGCGGCGTCGCGCATTTCTTTGAGCAACGATTCGTAGAGGTGGCCCAGTGTGTGGATCTCGTCGCTGGAGGTGAAGTGGATGCGGTTGATCTTGTTGATCACGTCCCGGAGCAGGTAGCCGTTGATCATCCGGTTGATGGTGCCCTTGAAGACCGTGGCGATCACGTCGCGGCGGTCTCCCCCGTTCGCGCCCTGTAGCGCCCGCAGGTACGCGAAAAGCCCCGGCCCTTTCTTCCCGTCCGGCCGCACGGCCTCTTCGTTGTTCACGAACGCGATCAGTTCGTCCCCGGTAATCCCGTCTTCCTTCGCGGCCCAATCCCGCCAGCGATACGGCGATTCGATGGCCGGGCGAAACTTCTTCCCCGCCATGGTCGCTTCCTGCTTGCGGATCTGTTCCATGTCGTCCAGGAATTTGAGGAACATGATCCAGGTGAGCATCGGCAGGCGATCCACATCGCCGTTGAGCCCCTTGTCCTTACGCATCACGTCGCGCGCGGACTTGATCAGGCTGCCGAGCTGCTGGGCTGTGGTCAGGGGAGTCGTTGGTTTGCTGAGGCGCGCCACGTCGACTAAAGGCTCATCGCGCCGCTTGATAAATCACGGGGCGATAACGGGGTTCGGGAATTGGCTTTCCCTCGCGTTTAGCGGCTTCGATCCACGCGGCCTTGGCCCGCTCAACCTCTGCGAGGGCTTCCTCTGGAGTGCGCCCGAACGCGGAGCAGGAATCGAGGTCGGGAATGTCGGCAATATAGCCTCCGTCCTCTTCGCTATAGAAAATATTGATGTGATAATCGCTCATCGCTCGTCCTCCAGCGTGATGTTGTAGCGCTCGACCAGCCGCACGAACTGTCTGATCTGATAGGGCTTGGCCTCCCCGCCGACTTCTTGCAGATTGACCAGCTCCGCAATGCCCGGATGCGAGAAGATGTGATGGCTCCCGCTCGTGCGCGCGAGCCGAAAGCCGAAGCCCTCGACCAGAGCGACCATATCACGGAACGCGACGTTGCGGAAAGCGCCTTGGGCCAGACGCTGGAGCAGCTTCTTTCGGTTCATCCCGGCATTCCCCCTATGCCACGTACAGCAGCGTCTGAAGCGTGTTCACCGCTTCCCGCAGCCTTTCCGGCCCTCCAAACAAGCCGGCGATTTCCATGACGTTCCCACGTTCCGAGATCGGCGGGACCTTTAGCACGTCCGGGATGACGAATTGGGCCGTCCCGTACACCGCGTACTTTTCGAGAAGATCGTTCAAGACGACTTTGGCTTCGGGACCATACCGGTCGAAAAAATCTTTGCGCTCCTTCCGCATCCGATCGGCGCGCTCGCGGCGAGTGCGAAGCGGCGCATTGAAGGTGATGTGACAGAGCAGATCGAACGGGTCGGCGTCAGGCTGATCGGCGGCCGAGGCCAATTCGTCGAAGTTGATTCCCCGCTCTTCGAGCCGCGCGATGATTTCGGACCGCTGTTCCGGGTCGGCCCACCGCTCCCGAAGCTCGGCGGCCGTGGGATACAACGTGCGGACCTTCTCCGCCGTGTAGTCCGTGAACCTCACGACGCGAAGTTGCGTGCCGTCGGGATCGAGTTCGTAGACGAGATGGGTCGCGATGTCGACGTGACCGCCGTCGAAGTAATACTTTCTTGGCTGAGCATCGGCACTATCCGACATCACCGGGTTGAGAGGGCCGCGCGTGGGGCCGGTCTCCTCGGGATACGGCTCAGGGTCAACCCTCTCCGTCGTCTCCGTACCCGAAATAGGTGTGCCGGTCTCGTCAAGTTGAACTTCGGTGACCACCACCGGGTCTCCGTCAAAGTCGGGATCGGCGAACAGACGGGTCGCGGAGCCCGTGTAATCCAGAATGCTGAAGTACAATTTGTCGTAATCGTCCCGGACGCGGGTGCCCCGACCAATGATCTGCTTGAATTCGGTCATCGATCCGACCACGCGAGCAAGCACCACGTTCTTGCACGTCGGCGCATCCACCCCCGTCGTCAGCAATTGTGACGTCGTCAGAATCACCGGGCTGACCGTCTCCACGTCTTGGAATCGGCCGAGATGGCCTCGGCCGACGTCTCCCTCCTCGGCCGTCACTCGGCACACGTAGTCGGGGTATTGCTGCACGAGGTCGGCATTGAGATTGTTCAGCGCTCGCCGCATCTCATCAGCGTGTTCCTGATCGACGCAGAAGACGATCGTCTTGGCGAAGCGATCGGTTTTCTTCAAATACTCGGTCAGGTGGCGGGCGATCGCCTCGGTTCGGGCCCGCAGCGCGACGATACGCTCAAAATCTCTCGTCTGATACTCGCCATCGGGGATCGAACGGCCGTACCGGTCGAGATCGTCTTTACTCGGTCGCCAACCCGCGGCATCGTAGGTCGTCACGATCCGATGGACCCGGTACGGCGCGAGGAAGCCGTCGTCGATGCCCTGCCGGAGGCTGTACTGATAGAGGGGATCGCCGAAATACCGATAGGTGTCCCGGTTGTCCTCTCGCAGCGGCGTGGCGGTCATGCCGAGCTGGTACGTCGGCTCGAAGTATTCGAGGATCTCGCGCCAATTGCTTTCGTCGCGGGCGCTGCCGCGGTGGCATTCGTCGACGATAATGAGGTCGAAAAAGTCGGGCGCATACTCGCGGTACAGACCGGGGCGTCGTTCGTCCCTCGCGATCGCCTGGTAGATGGCGAAATACATTTCCCGGCTCTTGTTCACCTCCCCGTTCTCGATCTTCCAGCGCGCATCCCCGAAGGGAGGAAAATCCTTGTCCTTCGGATCGTCGACCAAGATATTCCGATCGGCGAGGTAGAGGATTTTCGGCTTCCGATACTCACCCGTACGGTTCCAGCGAGCGTTCCAGAGCTTCCAGCAAATCTGGAACGCCACGAGCGTCTTGCCCGTACCCGTGGCCATCGTTAAGAGAATGCGCCGCTTACCTTGAAGGATCGCCTGGACCGTGCGATTGATCGCGATCTCTTGGTAGTAACGCAGCGTCTTGCCGCTCAGGTGGTACGAAGGCGTGAGTAAGCGGCTTGCGGATGCGTCATCGCTCAGGCCCTGCGTGGCCCGGAGACGCGCCCAGAGTTCGTCGGGACGTGGGAACCCGTTGATCTGGTATTCCTGACCGGTCAGGTAATCGAATTCGATGATGCCCTCGCCGTTCGTCGAATACGCGAAGTGAAGGCCGAGAATTTCGGCGTAGTCCTTGGCTTGCTGGAGACCGTCGCCCGGCGATTTGTACGTGGGTTTCGCCTCGACGACCGCGATCATGAAATCGCGGGTGTATCGGAGGAGGTAATCGGCCCGCTTCTGCGGGCGGCGACTGACCTTGCTCCCGGCCGGCACGATCCGCCCATCCGTAAACGTCTTCTGCTCGGTGAACGAATGCGGCTCGTTGTCCCAACCAGCCTGAATGAGCTTGGGGAGGACGTATTTTCGACAGGTATCGGCTTCGTTCATTGACCCTATGGACGCCGACAGGTGGGTGGTCTGGAGGAGAGGGGAAGGGACACGGGGTCTGACTTGCCTTCTTGACTCGGAAAGGCCATTCAGCGCTCCGGCTCCCGAGGCAGGAGCTTTTCCACCTGAGCAATAAGCAGGGGCAGGTCGTCATGGAGGATGCGCCAGAGAATGTCCATATCCACCGAGTCATAGCCGTGAACGAGGCGGTTTCTAAGGCTGACAATCTGAGCCCATGCAATGTCCGCATGGCGAGCGCGTTCGTCCTCTGAAACGCGGTTGGCCGCTTCCCCAACAATTTCGAGAAGGCGGACCAGCGCGAGGCTCAGCACACGGTCGGAATCAAGGTCGTCGCGCCGCTTGTTCCGCACCAGCGCCGCGGCTTCCCGGGCATGATCCAGTATGTGGCGGAAACGCACGAGGTCGTCATGCCGCGACATACTGCACCTCCGCCTCGGCCAAGACTCGATCACGAAAGTATTGGCTCAGGAACTGCGGGGTGTTCAAATCCACCTTCCGGCCCAACATATCGGATAGTTCCGTCTCCATGGCAAAGAACGCCAGTCCCGGTACGTGTCCAGGCTCGAACTCCACCAACACGTCGACGTCGCTGCCGGCTTGGAAATCCTCGCGGAGCACGGAGCCAAAGAGCGCCAGCTTGCGGATATGGTGTTTTTGGCAAAACGCGGCGATCCGGTCTTTCGGCACTTCAATGTGCGCGCGGCTCATCACCTTCCCTCAGATCGTCTTCAATCGGCAAAGACCCGACAGACTTACACGCCAGCTCGTCACCAACCCCCCGCACGCATTGGTTGATCGCGTGATGAGTGGCCGGCATCGCTCGGATTTCGAGAGAACAGTACGGCCCAGCTTAGACCTATTTGGTGTGCGGGGTCAAGAAATCGACCGGCTTACGCGGTGTCTCGGCGGGCCGTGACTCAGGCCGTGCGCCGCTGGCGCAGCGCTTCATACAAGACGACGCCCGCGGCAACCGAGACGTTGAGCGAGTCGATGCGGCCGAGCATCGGGATGCGCACGCGGAAGTCGCACGCTTTGAGCGTGAGGTTTCGAATCCCCTCGCCTTCGTGTCCGAGGATCACGGCCAGCGGTCCGCGGTAATCGACCTCGGTGTAGAGGGTCGGGGACTCGGCGTCCAGGCCGACGAGCCAGCAGCCCGCGTCTTTGAGGGCTTTGAGCGCGCGCGCGAGATTGACGACTTGGGCGACCGGCAGATACGACAGCGCGCCGGCCGAGGCCTTCATCGCCGTGGCGGTGATCCCGGCGGCGCGCCGCTCCGGGACGATCAAGCCTCCAGCGCCGACCGCCTCGGCGGTTCGGGCAATCGCGCCCAGGTTGCGCGGATCTTCCACGCCGTCCAGCACAACCAAGAATGGGCCGCCGGGTTGCCGCGCCGCATCCGTCAGGAGATCTTCGAACGGCCGATACGCGGCGCCCGCCGTCTGGGCCACAATGCCCTGGTGTTTGAGCGTGCCAACAAGCCGGTCGAGGGCCTCGCGCGGCTCGTGCACGATCGGAATCCCCCGCGCATGGGCCGCCTCCACGATCGCGTCAATGTCGCCGCCCCGGCGTCCGCGTTGGATCAGCAGGCGGCGAAACGCGCGACCCGCCTTGAGCGCTTCAAGCACCGGATTGACCCCGAAGAGCAAATCGTCGCGGGATTCGTTCATCGCTTGATCCGCGTCGTCCCGTCGGGACGATCTTCGAGAATGACGCCCGCGTCGGCGAGTTGTTTGCGGATCACGTCGGCCCCCGCCCAGTCCTTGCGCGCGCGGGCCGCGTTGCGGGCTTCGACCAGCCGCGCGACATCGCCGTCCAACATTGTTCCGCCCACGACCGTTCCGATCGCCTCAAGAGTCGTTCGCGCTCCAAGATGAGCGGCCGCCTCGTGGATCTGTCCCCGTCGCGTGGCGTGGAACTCCAACCCGAGAATCTGTCCGTGGCGCGTCAGCGCGGCCTCCGCCTGTTGAGCCATGCCCGTGCTGACGACTTTTCCAAGGGCACGGTTGAATTCTGCTCGGGCGTGATGAAGCGCCCCGAGCGCCTGGGCGGTGTTGAGGTCGTCGTCCATCGCGGCGGCAAACTGTCGCTCAAGCTCCTCGATCGCCGCGCGCGCGATCTCGTTGCCACCGCCGTGCTCCGACTTCCCTTCCGGCTCGCGCAGTCGGCCGAGCAAATCATAAAACCCATCCAGCGCCGCCTTGGCTCCCCGCAACGCCTCGTCCGAGAAATCGATCGGACCCCGGTAATGCGTGCCGAGCAAGAAATACCGCAGCGCTTCAGCGGTCACCACCCGATCCCAGGGCGACTTGTCCAGAATCTCTCGAATCGTGAAGAAGTTCCCCAACGACTTGGACATCTTCTCTTCGTTGATCGTGACGAAGCCGTTGTGCATCCAGCACCGGGAGAACTCCATGCCCGTGTAGCCTTCCGATTGGGCGATCTCGTTTTCGTGATGGGGGAACGTGAGATCCTGCCCGCCCCCGTGCAGGTCGATCGTCTGGCCCAGGTGCGCCATGGCCATCGCGGAGCACTCGATGTGCCAGCCCGGGCGGCCGGGACCCCACAGGCTGTCCCACGTCGGCTCGCCGGGCTTCGACGTTTTCCACAGCGCGAAATCCAGCGGGTCGTGCTTTTTCTCATCCACCTCAACGCGGGCGCCGGCCTGGAGCTGGTCGAGCCGCCGGCCGGAGAGCCGGCCGTACCGCGGGAAGCCGGCCACGCGATAATACACGTCGCCACCCTCCGCATAGGCCATGCCCTTCTCGACCAAGCCGGCGATCAACGCGAGCATGTCGGGGATGTGATCGGTGGCCTTGGGCTCGACGGTCGCCCGGAGGACGCCGAGCGCGTCCATATCCCGGTGGTATTCCACGATGAACCGTTCGGCCACGTCGCGCCAGCCGATGCCGTCCCGGGCGGCGCGCGCGATGATCTTGTCGTCGATATCGGTGAAGTTGCGGACGTAGATGACGGCCAGGCCTTTCGCCTCCAGATACCGACGCAGCACATCGAACACGATCGCGCTCCGGGCGTGGCCGATGTGGCAGAGGTCGTAGACCGTCACGCCGCAGACGTACATCCCGACGTGGCCGGGCGTCCGCGGCCGAAACGGCGCCTTAGTCCCGGTCATCGTGTTGTACAGCTTCAGGGACAGGTCGGGGAACTGGCGGCGCGTCACGGCGTTTGGTCCCGGATCGCCGCGGGCGACGACGGGCTGTCCCGCGCGGAGCGCCACCCGTGGCTTCCGATGAGCGGCACGAACGCGCACTCCATGAGCTCGGTGACGCACACGGCCCCCCCCCGCTTGACCACTTTTTGGAGGCGCTGGCCGGTTCGATCGCCGACGGGAACGATCAGCCGCCCGCCTTCTCTGAGTTGTCCGATCAGCGGTTCCGGCACGGCGGGCGCCCCCGCGGCGACGAGGATCGCGTCAAACGGCGCCTCCTCCGGCCAGCCGAACGTTCCGTCGAACTGTCGGACCACCACGTTGTAGACCTTGAGCCGCTCGAACGTGTTCCGGGCTCGATCGGCCAATGGCTTCACGCGCTCCATCGTAAAAATCCGGGCGGCCAACCTCGCCAGGACCGCCGCCTGATAACCCGAGCCGGTCCCCACCTCGAGCACCCGTTCGGAGCCGTTCAGCTCCAGCGCCTGCGACATGAGCGCCACCATGTAGGGTTGCGAGATGGTTTGTTGCCCGCCGATCGGCAGGGCGCGATCCTCGTAGGCCCGGTCCGCGAGTGCCGATTCCACAAACAGGTGACGCGGCACCTCGGCCATCGCGGCCAGCACGCGCGAGTCGCCTATCCCCCGCGCGACGAGCTGTTCGTCCACCATGTGCCGTCGCCGGCCCGCTTGGGATGTCGTCGCCGCGTCGATCACCCTGGAGGGGTCCAACACGCGGCCCCCTTACCGCCCCCGCGGCGGGGACAGGCGGGCTTCCCACGCGGCGAGCGCGACCAGGGCGGCGTAATTCGTGAGATCGAGGTGCACCGGGCTGACCGAGACGTATCCCGCCTGGACGGCGCCAAAATCAGTTCCCTCGCTTTCAACTCCGAAGGCCCGGTTGCCGCCGATCCAATAATACTTTCGCCCGCGCGGGTCCACCTTCTCGATGATGTCGTTGGCGTCGTACGACCGGCGCCCCAGCCGGGTGATCTTCACCCCGCGGATCTCCGACGGATCCAGGTCGGGCACGTTCACGTTGAGGAGCGTGTCGCGGGGCAGGCCCTGTTCGAGGACCAGCTCGGCGATCCGCGCCGCGACCCGCGCGGCGGCCTCGAACCGAAACGCGCCCTCTCCCGCCTGCGAGACGGCGATCGACGGAATGCCCAGGAGCGTTCCCTCCATGGCCGCCAACACCGTTCCGGAATAGGTCACGTCGTCGGCCAAGTTCTCGCCCTTGTTGATGCCGGACACCACCAGCGCGGGCCGCTCCTTGAGAATCGTGATGACGCCCAGGTTGATGCAATCGGTCGGCGTGCCGCTGGCGCTGAAGATCCCGTCGGCGAGCTGGGTCACCCGCAACGGTTTGTGCAACGTGATCGCGTGGCTCGCGGCGTTCTGTTCGCCGTCGGGCGCGACGATCGTGACCTCCCCCACCGCCCGGAGCGCTTCGGCCAAGCACCGGAGGCCCTCGGAGTGCACGCCATCGTCATTGGAGACCAGGATTTTTGGTTTTGAGGTCATGCGAACAGGAAATCAGAGCGTAGCGGACTGCAGCCCCAGAGACACACTCCGTCCACACAAAGACAACCGCCGAGGCCACTGATCTCGCAGCCTCGGCGCTGAGAAACGCACCTGCGTTGCGCCACGCAAGCGATGTTAGTCGGGGCGACTGGATTTGAACCAGCGACCACTCGCACCCCAAGCGAGTGCGCTACCAGGCTGCGCTACGCCCCGAGTGAACCTACTGACTCCCCCCCGTGCTATCCGCGTTACCGTCACGAACAGAGGGCAGGGGGTCAAACGCCTTGAGGTCATCCAAGATGGATTGAAGTTGTCCTTTGATCGCCCCGATGGTTTGCGGAGGGGGTGGTTCTCGGCGGAGCCGGGCACGACCTTGGAGTTGCTTCTTCGCACCCGTGATGGTGAATCCCTGTTCGTAGAGCATCCGCTTGATGTCCAGAACCAGATCGACGTCCTTCTTCGTGTACACCCGTTGCCCGCCCGAGCTTTTCCGCGGATGCAGGAAGGGAAACTCCGACTCCCAATACCGGAGGACGTACGCCTCCAACCCCGTCATCCGGCTCACCTCGCCGATTTTATAGAACAGCTTGTCGCGCGAGCCGGGCGCACCGACCGCGGATTGTTTCCCTCCGTCCATCAATGCCCCCGGACCCGGGACGCCGTGCTGGGACCCTGCCGGCGCCTTCACGGAGCGTCCACACCCTCGACCGTTTCCTCCGCCACCGCCGGCTTCTCCTCGAGTTGGGCGTCATTCACATACCGCTTGAAGACCTGACTCGGGCGAAACGTGACCACCTTGCGCGGAGTAATGCCGATTTCTTCGCCCGTTTTAGGGTTTCGTCCCTTCCGCGCGCGCTTGTGCCGCACAACGAAGTTTCCAAACCCGGCAATCTTGACGGTCTCGCCCTTCTGCAGGACGGCTTTAATCGAATCCAGCATCAATTCCAAGATGTCGGAAGCATCCTTTTTAGGAATACCGACCTTCTCATACACCTCGTTGGCGATATCCGCCTTTCTCATACTCCACCCACCGTCCCTCGCTTGCGACACGCAACTTAGGACCGTTTCCCCTGCTACCGTACTAGTCGTAGCGGAATCCCGACTCAAAGTCAAGCAAAATCAACCGCTTAATGAACCGAAGGCCGCCGAGTCACCTCGACGAACGTCCCGCCCGTGGTTTCAAGTTACCGCCGGGTTATCCCCCGTCGGGACAATCGATACTCGATGCTATCGACGAGGGCTTGCCAACTGGCTTCGATAATGTTCGTCGACACGCCCACCGTGCCCCATTTGCTGTCGTGATCCCCGGACTCGATCAGCACGCGCACTCGAGACGCGGTGCCTTCCTGCGCCGCGAGGACCCGGACTTTGTAATCCAAGAGGCGAACATCCTTGAGTTGCGGGTAAAACCCCTCGAGGGCTTTGCGGAGCGCGTGGTCGAGGGCGTTGACGGGGCCAGCGCCGACCGACGCGGTATGCTCGATCTCCTGGCCCACGCGCACCATGATCGTGGCCTCGCACAGCGACTCCTCACCCTCCCGGCGCTTCTCCACGATGACGCGAAAACCGATCAGATCGAAGAACCGCCGGTGAGTGCCGAGCGCCTTGCGCATTAGGAGTTCAAAGGACCCCTCGGCCCCTTCGAACTGATAGCCCTGCCCTTCGAGCTCCTTCAACGTCGTCAGGATGCCTTGGAGCCGAGGATCCGAGACGTCGAGGTCGATGCCGTATTCAGCGGCTTTCTCGAGGAGGTTGCCCTTGCCGGAGGCATCCGAGACGAGGATCCGGCGACGATTGCCGACCAGCTCCGGCGACACATGCTCATAGGTTTCGGCCTTTTTTCGGACGGCATGCACGTGGACGCCGCCCTTGTGCGCGAAGGCACTCTCGCCGACGTACGGCTGGCGCTTGTGGGCGGGCAGGTTGGCGATCTCGGACACGAAGCGGGCTGTTTCAGTCAGATGACGAAGTTGGGCGTCGGTGAGGACCGGGCGGCCAAGCTTGAGGCAGAGGTTCGCAATCAACGAACACAGGTTCGCGTTGCCACAGCGCTCCCCGAATCCGTTGACCGTTCCCTGAACCTGCACGATCCCCTGCTCCACCGCGATCAGGGAATTCGCAACCGCCACCTCGCCGTCGTTGTGAGCGTGAATCCCGAGCGGCGTGTGGACTCGGGCGGCGACCGCGGCGATGATCTCGCGCATCTCCCACGGCATCGCGCCGCCGTTCGTGTCGCACAGCGCGATCCGGTCCGCCCCTGCCGCCTCGGCGCGAGCCAGGGTGTCGAGCGCATACTCGGGGTTGGCCTTGTAGCCGTCGAAGAAGTGCTCGGCGTCGTACACCACCATCCGGCGCTTGGATTTTAAGTACGCCACCGAATCGCCGATCAAGTCGAGGTTCTTCTTCAGCGAAATTCCCAGCGCCGCGGTCACGTGCAAATCCCAACTCTTGCCGAAGATCGTGATCACCGGGGTGTGGGCCTCGAGCAGCGCCTGCAGCGACGGGTCCTCGCGGACGCGGTACTTCGCCTTGCGGGTCGCGCCAAAGGCCGCGATCTGGGCGTGCTTGAGCGTGAGCTTGCGGACCTCCCGGAAGAACTCGCCGTCCTTGGGGTTCGCCCCCGGCCATCCCCCCTCGATATAGGGGATGCCCAACTCGTCGAGTTTCTGCACGATGCGGAGCTTGTCCTCGACCGAAAACGCGATGTCTTCGGCCTGAGCCCCGTCGCGCAGCGTCGTGTCGTACAACTCGATTGAAGGTTTATCCTGATGTTGTTTCAAGCTTGGCCTCTCACCCCACCGGGAAACCGTTCAGGAATGGTCGGATGCAAGGCGCCGGGAGAACCGGACCGGAGCGTACTGGTCGTACGCGAGGACCGGAAGCGCAGCGGCAACGCCGCAGACGGCCGTTCATGGA
>JACQCD010000120.1 GCA_016201825.1 Nitrospirota bacterium
ACGGTGGCGGCGAGCCCGGGGACGGTGGCGGCGGATGGGGTGGCCGCGTCGACGATCACCATCACGTTACGGGATGCGAACAACAATCCGGTGAGCGGCAAGACGGTGACCGTGGCGTCCTCGCGCGGGGCGACCGATACGATCACCCAGCCGGCGAGCCCGACCAACACGTTGGGGCAGACGACGGGGACGGTTAAGTCCACGACGGTGGGGACGAGCACGCTGACGGCGACGGACGCCACCGACAGCGTGACGGTGACGCAGACCGCGTCAGTGACGTTCACGGCGGTCAGCGGTGCGAACCTGGTGGGCAATCCCTCGTTTGAGACCGATACCAGCGGCTGGGATATCTACGGCGGGGACACGATTCTACGGGTCGCGGGAGGGGTTGACGGGGCGTACGCGTTAGAGATGCGGGGACCGGCGACGACGGCCGCGTTCGGCGTCAACGACAAACCCAACTGGGTTGCTACGAGTACGCTCGGGACACACTACCGCTTCACAGCGTGGGTCCGGTCGGCGGCGAACACCGGTCAGGCCAAGCTGAAAATCCGCGAATACAGCGGTGGCACCAAGGTGGGAACGACGACCTACTCCAACACCGTGGTGCTTTCGCCGTCATGGCAACTGCTGACGGCCGACTATGTCACCACGGTGGCGGGGACGACGTTGGATTTCCAGGTGATCGACGACGCGCCTGCCGTTGCGGGTGAAATCTTCCAGACCGACAACATCGCGATTTACATCGTTCCGTGATGCCAGCGCCTGAGCACGTCATGGGCCGAGGTGGAGGTTCTTAGGCGAGGTGGGTGGGACAGCATCGGGGTTGGTCGTTCCTCGCGCATCGACCACATAATCTTGGACCACCGAAGTGGTCCCGCACGTGGAGCAATCCTGGGCCCAGTTGCTGGTCCAGATGACGCGTCGCCCATCCCGAGAGGGAACGGCGTGTGGTTCGCACCGGTAGCACCCGCTGAACGCGCTATGCCGGTGGGTGAACCGCTGGACGGCTTTACTGCCGTCCAGTTTGACCGCGATGATCTCGTCGGAAAACCGCTCGCCGCTTCCGGAGTAATAGCCCACATAGGCCCAGCCGAGACGATCATAATTGCGGGTCGAGATGTGGTGGGCCTGAGGCTCGCCGATGTTGTTGATCTTGTCGTCCGTGAGCGACGTGACGTAGCCGTCTTTCAACCGCACCTTGATCACGGTCCCCGGCACGAACGAACGTCCATTGGACGTAATGGTCTTACCAGTTTGACTACAGTGCTCTGAGCCCACAATGACGTCTTCACCGTCGCTCGGATCAATCGTCATGTCCGCGTGGCCTAACTTGTAAATGTAGCCCCCGACTGTGGTGCCGTCGCAGAAATAAGATGGCGGATTCGCCGTAACATCACGCGGGCTTATCGCCAGCGTTGTGGGATTGACGTCAAACACCCGCGGCTGCGCTCCGGGGTTGTAATTGACGACCAAATATTTTCCCGACGGAGAAATTGATACCCAGTCGATACTACAATCCGCTAAACCGCACCCCGTTGAAACATTGTAAGCCGGACCAATACGTTGACTTGGATAAGCTGCGAAGGGCGATTGGGGATCCATGTCCACAACGAATGCTCTCGTGGCATCGGCCAGGGCGACGAATCGGCCGTCAAACGAGGGATTCCCCTCCCCCGACCCCAAGAAGCTGACGGAGAAAGGCAAGGCCCACGTTCGCGTCTTGGTACAGCTCACCACATCGAACCACATCAACTCGCTCCCGTTGGCATTGATTCGCTCGTGGGGGTGCAGTAGGCTGGGGTGCCATCGGTCGTCTCCCAGGCTGTAATTGCTGCACTTCCCATATTTGACCGCGTAGGTATTGCCGTCCAGGATGAGTTGGCTCGGCGACCCGGTATTCTGAATCGCGATCAGACTGCCATCCGAGCTCCAGGGTTGATCCTTGGAGTAATGGTGACGGGCATCGGTGCCCCAGGTCCCGTTTCCAGTAGGAGTCGAAAACGTTTGCCCCGGGTCGCCGGCGATGCGGGTCAGCCTCGTGCCAAACGTCGAATCAATGACCGCCGCCAAGTAGGCGGATTTCGGAGCCTGCGGTATGGCGAAAACCAGGCTGGGATCGGTGACCATGGTCATGAAGCCCGGGTACGCCGCAGTAGCCGCGTAGGCGATGCCGCATGCCACGACGCCAACCAGACCGGCCAAAATCGCCAGAGGCTTGAGCGATCCAGCTGTGTATCTCGTCACGGCAGGAGCCTCAAGTTTTTGGGCGCCGCCGGCGGCGTGGTATCGGATCCTCCAACGGTGCCGATGGTGAAGTGGTCGACGACGCTTCCTTTCGTGCAGGTCACGTCGTTGGTGCCCGCGCCTGCTGGCCCACAGGTGAACGTGCCTTCGATGCCCGTCGAGGTGAATCGGAGCTTCACCGTCCCCTGGTGCATCGCGCGGAATGCGGAGTACGAGGGGGCCGGGCAGCCGCCCGCCCACAGGCAGGAGCCGTCCTGCTCCAGGCCAGCCCCGCCGATCCCCGCCGTGATGTGCGTCACGCCGTGCTGGGGGTAGGTCCTCTCATAGTCGTGGCTGTGGCCATTGATGTTCAGGATATATTTGCTATGGCTATCACCCAACGCGTCGATATACCCTTTGATCGCCGATTCACCGGGATGGTGCCCCGAGGAGTACGCGGGACGGTGCCCAAACGTCACGATCCAATTGATCTGGCTATCCGCCTGAGCCGCATCCATCAGTGTCTTCGCCGCCGTATTCCAGGCCGCCTGGGCTCCCGACGCCGGTTCAGGAAAGGCAATGAATCGGACATTGCCGTAGTCAAACCAATACCAGTCCTCTCCGCAACAATTGATCGCCGGGAATCCAGGTGACGTCTGAGGATTGGGCAGGTCAAAGCGGCCTTTATAATTTCGCAGGTCATCCGCCGATGAACTGCTCGCGTCCCAATCATGGTTGCCCCATGACGGCATATAAGCCACGTCCCGCGACCAGACCATGACGTCGTTAAAGTGCGAATCGACGTGGGCTTGGCCGTGGGCGTTGCCATACGTGAGGTCTCCCACTCCCATGACAAACGCGGTGGGCATGTCTGCCGCGATCATGGCCTGGATGACCGGCATATTGGCGTAGGACGTGCTGTCGCCGATGTCGCCCTGCGCGTAGATCGTAAAATTCGAGCTGCCCCGAGGAAGCGGCGTCTTAAAGGTGTGATCGGGACCCGTCCCGACCCGGTAGTGATAGAGGGTGTTTTCGGTCAACCCTGTGATCTTGGCTTCCTGCCACGGACCCGCCGATGACTGTGGGATAATCGCTGGGGCCGCCGCCGTCACGGTGCTGCCGTAGGCGGTGGTTGTCCCATAGTCGAGCGTGGCTTCCGACCCCCGCCAATCGAACGTCACGGCGGTCTGAGAGAGGTACGTGAAATGGATCTCGTCGGCGGCACCTGCGGACCCAGCGGCTGCCAGTACGAACAGGAACGCCGCAAATCCTTCCATTCGAAACATTTTTATTCTCCTCATTCGTATTCTCCCGCGGAGGTACGTTAGTGTGACCACAGTAAAGAGAATGATCAGATCGGCTGCCTGCGCCGGGCCGTGCGGGTGCTTATCCTGAGGGCGAATCATGCCGCATCCCCCGCCGCTGGTGATCGGACTGGAGGTGGCGACATCAGCGGCCGGCGTGGCCGAGGCTTCGGCCCCCGCCTGGTAATTCTTGGCGAGATCATACGAGAAGGCGGAGTAGTAGTACGTCACGCCGTTTGTCAGACTGGTGTGCGTCGTGCTCATTGCTTCGTTGGTGGCGCCGGTGAAATCCCCAAGCACGGACCCATCGGCCGCGTCGTTGGGAGCGCGATCGGTTCGATAGACCACGCGAACGCCCACGAACGAGGACTCGTTGGGATTCGTCCACGTCAGGCTGATTTCTGCATCGTGAGCCACGGCGGTGAAATCGATGACTTGTCCCGGCAAAGTCGTTCCATTCGCTTGAGTTGTCGTAAAGCTCTTATCACCCGAGACTGCGGGATTTCCCGCGCTGTCGGTGCTGTGGACGCGATAATGATAGACCGTGCCCGCGAGAAGTCCAGGCAGCGTCTCGCTGTGGGCGGCGAGGAGCGTGGTGTTTTCCGACGTGATCGTCCCATAGGTCTTGGTCGGCCCATATTCGACCTGGGTCGTGGCGGGTTCGTTTGTCTGCCAGGTGATGGTCGCGCCGCTGGTCGTGATGCTGCCGGCCGTGATACCCGAGAGAGTGGGCGGTGTGGTGTCGACGCTGTTGAGGGTCTTGTTGACTTCGTTGGAGAGTTGACTCTCATTGCCGGAGGTATCGTACGCCGTGAGGGCGAAATAATAGGTGCCGTTCCCGAGGCCGGTGACCGTGCGTGTGGTCACGTTTCCGGCATCGAGGACGGACGTGTATGCGCCAGAGATGGTCCCGTAGTGGAGCTTGTAGCCCGCGATGTCCGGTTCCGTGTTCGCATCCCAGGCGAGATTGGCGTCAGCGGCGTAGGCCGCGGTGCCAAAGACGGCGTTGAGCCCGAAGACGATCGCCGCGACGCATGAAATCAAGGAGGGGTGAATCGTGCGACCGGTCGACGATTGTCTGGTCATTCTTCCCCCATCACTCATCATTCGTGACCCACGGGTCAAACCGCGAGTTTCGGGATCACATCTGGGTTTTACCAACCGCCACTGTCCCAGTTTTTGTTGGCACGAGCGAACCATCCTCACGATCATCATAGTTTCTCCTGGGGTCTTTCCGATGTGCAGGCTGTCTGTGTTGTGGTCCATGCGTCCGGTCCAACTGCCGTGTGAATTCGCGTCACGGATTTAGAGCAAGTTACGAGCCAGCCCCGGTCGATTGCGTGTTTGGGGGGAGTTGGGTGTAAGTGGCTGGTTTTATCGGAGAACTCGTCGATGGACATGACGAAGAACTGCTGGGAATTCGGCGGGACGTGCCGGATTCTAAACAGAATCTGTAATCCCCTTACGGATGTGTTCTCGTTGTGAGAACCACGACCTCTGTCCGAATTCGAGGTGTGGCGGTCTGTTTCGAGACGAACGGGTGGTGAGTGATTTCGAGGAGAAGACCCGCTTCGTTGTCACGGACCGGTGGGAGCGGGTTGAGACCCGCGTGCGCGCAATCAGGCGGCGGTTTGGGGAGGTCTGTGACGGAGCCAGGTGGGATGGGTGATGTGGTGCCCCTTGATTTTATAGTTGAGCACGCGGGCGCTGACTCCGAGCAACGTTGCCGCGTCCTTTTGGACCCATCCCGTTCGATCGAGGGCGGCGAGGATGGCCTGCTTCTCGATGTTCTCGAGTGACATCCCTCCGGGAGGAAGAGTAAAGTCGTTTTCGCTCCGGGCTGGTTCGGGGCCGGCGCAACTGATGTCTTTCGCTTTGATCGTATCGCCTTCGGCCATCAGCACCGCTCGCTCCATGGTGTTTTCCAATTCCCGAATGTTGCCGGGCCACGGATAATCCTGTAACGCATTCAGGACCGAGGGGGCGAGCGGCTGAATCCGTTTGCCAAGTTCCTTGGCATAGTACTGCGCGAAGTGTTCGGCCAACAGTGGGATATCCTCCTTCCGCTCGCGCAGAGCGGGGAGCGTCACCGTGACGACGTTCAGTCGGTAAAAGAGATCGTCCCGAAAGCGATGGGCTTTGACCTCGGTTTGTAAGTCCTTATTGGTTGCGGCGATGATGCGGACATCGATCGTAATCGTCTTTTCACCGCCCACACGTTCGAACGCGCGTTCTTGGATGGCCCGGAGCAATTTGGCCTGTGTGGCGAGGCTGATTTCGGCGATCTCATCGAGAAAGAGTGTTCCGGAGTTCGCGAGTTCGAACCGCCCGATCCGCTGGCGATCTGCGCCGGTGAAGGCTCCTTTTTCGTGCCCGAACAACTCGCTTTCCAGAAGCGGCTCCGGCAGGGCGGCACAATTGACCTTGATCAGCGCGCGATCCGCCCGCGGGCTCGCGGCGTGGATGGCCTTGGCGACTAATTCCTTGCCCGTGCCGGTTTCACCCTCGATGAGAATGGTGGCCTGGCTCTTTCCGATTTTCTG
Source organism: Nitrospirota bacterium (assembly GCA_016201825.1). Taxonomy (GTDB): domain Bacteria; phylum Nitrospirota; class Nitrospiria; order 2-01-FULL-66-17; family 2-01-FULL-66-17; genus 2-01-FULL-66-17. The sequence continues at coordinate 6,074 of JACQCD010000120.1, forward strand.
AATCACCCCCAACAAGTGTCGAAGCTGGGGGCTTTGGCCCAGCAATTGGTGGGGCCATCCGGTGGTTTGTCGAAGGTCCTCGATCGTTTGGAGCGCGGTCTGGTGCTCAAGGGCCTTGGAGACCTTCAGTTCCAATTCTTCGATCGGAAACGGCTTCTGGAGATAATCGTCGGCGCCGACGCGCATCGCTTCCACCGCGTTTTCCACGGTGCCGTAGGCGGTCATCACGATGACCGTGGTCAGCGGGTTGGTCTGCTTCGCGGCTTTGAGGACCTCGATGCCGCTATGGCGGGGAAGGGAGATGTCCGTAACCACGACCCCGAAGTATTCTTCGGAAATGAGCCGGATGGCGGTTTCGGCATCTCCTGCTTCGGCGACAAGATGGCCCGACCGTTGAAAGGCTTCCACGATGCCGTGGCGGAGGGGGTCGTGGTCTTCGACGACGAGAATCTTTTTCATCGGGTGTTACGCAGCGGGCGCCGCCTCGGCGGCCGCCAGCGGGATCCGGACCGTAAACGTCGTCCCTGTGCCGATCTGACTCTTCACTTCGATGGTCCCATGAAGATGCTCCATGATTTTTTTTGCATTGGCCAGTCCGAGCCCCGATCCCTTGCCCTTGGTGGTAAAAAACGGCAGGAACAGTCGCGGCAACTGATCGGCGGGGATGCCCTCGCCGTCGTCGCTGACGGTGACCACGACCTTGCCAGAACTCGATACGCCGGACTCCAGGCCGGTCGAGATGACGATGGTCCCATGGCACTGGCGTACGGCATCAATCGCATTATTGATGATGTTAAAGAACACGATCTCCAGTTGTTGGGGATCCACCCAGGTCAACGGCGGATCGGGTGTGAATTGCCGGATGATTTGAAACGGATACGTGTGTTCGAGTGAGACCACCTGACCCAAGACCTTGTCCAGGATCTCCTCGATCCGCACGTGTCGCGGCTCGAATCGAATCGGTCGAGCGAAGGCGAGACAATCCGTCACGCTCTGGTTCAGCCGTTGGACATCGCTTAAGATCGAACACAATTTTCGCTCCAGATCGGGATCCTGCGCGGAGGTCTTTCTCAATAATCCCACCATGATCTTAATGCTGGCGAGCGGATTCCGCATTTCATGCGCGAGCCCGGCGGCCATTTGTCCCAGCGCGACCAACCGTTCCTTGAGCTGGGCCTGTTCTTCCATCTGTTCGATTTGCGTCAGGTTTTTTATGAGTGCGACCACTCCCGACCGGTCTTCGCTGGTTCGAGACAGCGGGGTTGTCGTGATGCCGATCGTCATCGGGCGGTGCCCCGTGATCTGAATTTCAGTCCGGTCCAACGGGGTCCGCAGCAACAGGGTGTCGGACAGAAAGGCGACGAGCTGGGGATGTTCGCCCAGCATGCTGCGCAGCGGTTGTCCTTCGCAGGGGGCCGCGCCGAGGTCCAGGATCGTGCGTGCGGCGTCGTTGACGAGGAGGACCTCATGGTTCGCATCGATCGCAAGAATGCCGGTGCGAACGGTGGAGAAGATTTGCTGGAGCAGGAGGGTGCGATCCGTGGTCACTGTCGTAGAGTGTATCGAGCGTCGGTCAGTTCGGCAAGCCATGTGAAGAAGCGTTGGAGGGGATGTGTTGGTGGCGTGTTTGACGGTGGCCGGCCCTGATCCTGTGGCCAGCTTTACAATCCGAAAATCCCCATCGTATAATCCGACGGTCGATCACACTTTTCTGCGAGGGGACACTTGATGGGCGATCGGAAGCCACGGAACGGCGTTCGCGGGATATTTTTGGCCTTGATCCTGATCGGGGCCGGGATGGTGCTGGGTTTTACGCTGGCCTCGGATCTCGGATGGCTGCCGTTCAGTCGGGCTCAAAACGACGTGAAACCCGTCGAACGTGCGCCGATGTTGGGCGCCGCCCCGAACTTCGTGGCGGTGTCCAAGGCGGCCACGCCGGCGGTGGTCAACATCTCGACGACGCGCATGGTCAAGGGGGACGACGGCGGCGGGGCGCAGACGAATCCGTTTTTCGAAGACCCCTTCTTCCGACGGTTTTTTGGTGACGAATTCTATCGACAGTTTGAAGCGCCGCGGCAGCGGAAGGAACAGAGCCTGGGCTCCGGCGTCATCATCGACGGGGGGTACATCGTGACGAACAACCACGTCGTCGCGAAAGCCGACGAAATCAAGGTCCTGCTCTCCGACAAGCGGGAGTTTAAGGGCACGCTGGTCGGTACCGATCCCAAATCGGATCTGGCGGTGATCAAAGTGGCGGCCTCGGATCTGCCGACGATTCCCTGGGGCGATTCGACCCGGTTGGAGGTGGGTGAGTATGTCTTGGCCGTGGGGAACCCGTTTGGCCTGAATCAAACCGTGACGATGGGCATCGTCAGCGCGGTGGGCCGGGCGAACGTCGGCATCGCCGATTACGAGGATTTCATCCAGACTGACGCGGCGATCAACCCCGGTAATTCCGGGGGGCGTTGGTCAACGTCAAAGGGGAACTGATCGGGATCAATACCGCTATTTTCACCAGGAGCGGGGGGTATATGGGGATCGGTTTCGCCGTGCCCAGCAAGATGGCGAAGGCGGTGATCGACAGTCTTATCAACAAGGGCAAGGTGGTCCGCGGCTGGCTCGGGGTCACTATCCAGGAGGTTAGCCCGGAATTAGCCAAACAGTTTGGATTGAAGGAGCCTCGGGGCGCGCTGGTCAGCGACATCTTGGAGGGAAGCCCGGCGGAGAAGGCGGGGATCGCGCGAGGCGACGTGATTATCGAAATCGATCGCAAACCGGTTGAAAACGCCGTGCAGTTGCGCAACGTGGTCGCCGGCTTGGAGATCGGCTCTAAAATGCAGTTGAAGGTGATTCGCGATAAAAAAGAAAAGCAGGTCGAGGTGACGATCGGCGAACAACCGAAAGAGCTGACGAAGGGTGGCGGGCCCTCGGAAGAGGGCCCCGGTGGCGCCCTTGCCGGGATCAGTGTGCACGATCTGAGTCCGGAGTTCGCCCAGCGCTTTGGCCTGCCCGAGAACGAGGAGGGCGTGGTGGTGGTCCGGATCGACCCGGGGAGCCTTGCGGAGGATGCCGGCGTGCAGCGGGGTGATGTGATCCTCGAGGTCAACCGTCGGCCGGTCCGGAACACAAAGGAGTTCAATCGCATCGCTCGGGAGATCGGAAAGGACGAATCGATTCTCCTGTTGATCAATCGTCAAGGACAGACCTTGTTTATCACCCTCACGCCGTAGGGGGAAGGAGTCGGTACATCATGTGGGGCGCGCGGTTCGTCCTGCTCGCGGTGGCGCTGTCGGTGGGCGTGTTCTCGGCGTTCCATCTCGAGGTGGCCGAGTCCGAGCGCCTGTTGGTCGGCCTCTTGATCGGCGCGGGTTTGGTTCTCGCGCCGCTTGCGCTGGATCTGCTGGCCGACGTGTGGCCGTGGCAGCGCGTCGCGGGCGGCGTCCTCGGTTTTACGGCGGGACTGGGGGGGGCGGGGATCGCGATCTGGGCGGTTGACGCCGCGGGAGTAGGTGGGCCCGCCGCGTTGGTGTGGGCCCTGGGGGTCCTCGTCGGGCTGGGATACTTGGGGTGGCGTTTTGGCGCGACGGCCGGCGACACCGTTGCGAGATCTTCACCGAAGACCGCAGCCTCTGCTGCGGTCGCGAGCGGCCTGGCGTCGGGCCGGAAGCTCCTCGACACCAGCGTCATCATCGACGGTCGTATCGCGGATTTGTGCGAAACCGGTTTTCTCGACGGGGTATTTGTGATCCCGCAATTCATTCTGCACGAGCTCCAACACATCGCCGATTCGTCCGATTCGCTCAAGCGTGCCCGGGGACGCCGGGGGCTGGATATCTTGCACCGGATTCAAAACATGCCGGATCTCGCGGTGAACATCGTGGAGGAGGATTTTCCCCAGATTAAAGACGTCGACGCCAAGTTGGTCGCCCTGGCCAAGAAGCAGGGGGCCAAGATCGTGACCAACGACCTCAACCTCAATAAAGTGGCCGAGTTGCAGGGCGTGCGCGTGCTCAACATCAATGAGTTGACCAATGCGCTGCGGCCGGTCGTCTTGCCCGGCGAGTCGATGCGCGTCTTCGTCCTGCGGGAAGGGAAGGAAGCGGGGCAAGGCGTCGCGTATCTCGACGACGGGACGATGATCGTCGTCGATGAAGCGAAGAAATTCATCGGTCGCAACGTCGAGGTGGTCGTGACCAGTGTGCTGCAAACCACCGCGGGCCGGATGATTTTCACCCGTTTGCGCGATGAGTCCGAACGGAGCGAGACGGCCGGCGTTCGTGGCTAAGCATGAATCGTTCCGACTGAACGCCACCGCGCTGATCCCCGCAGCCGGGCGAGGGACGAGGATGGGCAGCCTCCGGCCCAAGCAGTTCCTCCCGCTGGGAGACATGCCCCTGCTGGCCAAGACCCTTGCCGTGTTTCAGTCCTTTTCCCTGATCGACGAGATCGTCTTGATCACACCGCCTGGGAATGAGGACGCCTGCCGCAAGGAGATCGTCGAGCGGTACGGGCTGTCCAAGGTGACGCGGATCGTGCCCGGTGGCGCGTCGCGCCAGGAGTCGGTGGCCAGCGGCCTCCGCGCGGTGGCTTCCGATGTCTCGCTGGTCCTCATCCACGATGCGGCCCGCCCGTTTGTGACCGCCGACCTCATCCGGCGTGTACTGGAACACGCCGCGTCATCGGGTGCCGCCATCGCGGCAATTCCGGTGGTAGATACGCTCAAGCGTCGTTCGTCCGCGAGCGCCGGTGCCCTGACCATGGAACGTGACGGCGTGTGGGCGGCGCAGACACCCCAGGCGTTTCACCGCTCCTTACTCGTTCAGGCGTTCGAACAGGCCGCCGCCGATGGGTTTACGGGAACCGATGACGCGAGCCTGGTCGAGCGTTTGGGGCATCCGGTCACCTTGGTCGACGGTCATCCCGCGAATATCAAGATCACGACGGCGGAGGACCTTGAATTCGCCGAGGATCTGGCCGCCGCTCGGCTGGCGGGCCGTATTCGGTCAGGGACCGGCTCATGACGATGCGGATCGGCGTCGGGTATGACGTCCACCCCCTCGTCGCCGGACGGCCCCTGGTGATCGGGGGCGTCGCGATCCCGTTCGATCGGGGGCTCGACGGTCATTCGGACGCCGATGTGCTGCTCCACGCGATCGCGGACGCCATCCTTGGGGCGGCCGCGTTGGGCGATCTGGGGCGGTACTTTCCCAATAGCGATCCCCGCTATCGGAACGTCTCCAGCGTCCGGCTCCTGGAAGCCGTGGCGGACCTCGTCGGCGGGCAGGGCTACCGGGTGGGCAACGTGGATGCCGTTGTGATCGCCGAAGCCCCGATGCTGGCGCCGTTCGTGCCAGGGATGCGAACGACCATCGGCAAGGCGCTCCGCGTCTCGGAATCGGCGGTCAGCGTCAAGGCGACGACGCACGAGCGTCTGGGCAGTCTGGGGCGGGGCGAGGGCATCGCTGCCCAGGCGGTGTGCCTCCTGGAATGCGCGGACGCACCGTGATGTGGAGCGTGGTGAAACGCGATCTGGCGGCGGTTTTTGAGCGCGATCCCGCCGCCACCGGCCTGATCGAAGTCGTGCTGACCTATTCCGGGTTCCACGCCGTACTGCTGCACCGTGTCTCCCACCCGCTGTGGCGACTGGGGATTCCGCTCGTTCCCCGTTTGTTGTCTCAGCTTGGGCGCCTGTTGACGGGGGTGGAGATCCATCCTGGGGCCCGTATCGGTCCAGGATTTTTTATCGATCACGGGATGGGGGTGGTCATCGGCGAGACCACCGAGATCGGGGAGAGCGTGATCGTGTTCCAGGGCGTGACCCTCGGCGGGACGGGCAAGGAACGCGGCAAACGCCACCCGACGTTGGGTAACCACGTCGTGGTGGGGGCTGGGGCGAAGGTGTTGGGGCCGATCACGATCGGCGATCACGTCAAAATCGGCGCAAACTCGGTCGTGCTGCGACCGGTGCCCCCTCATTCAACGGTCGTTGGAATTCCAGGGAAAATCATCAAGGGCGAGGCCGACTCCCCCGAAACCACGCTCAACCATACCCAGCTTCCCGACCCCGTCAGCGAGCGGTTGCATGCGTTACTGGCTCTGGAACCGGGCACAGAAGGGACGAGGAAGGTCCTTGCCTGACCGGGATGGCTTCTTGCGCGCCGAGTCGCGGCGCGGCGTGTAGGCGAAAGGGAGAGAATGATGTTGGTGCAGACCACAAAGGATGTTGGGGCGGAATTGGAATCCGCGCCAGCCGACAAAGAAGACAAAGAAGAACTCGACTTAGAAGAGTTCTCGCGGGATCGTGTTCGAGTCGCAGTGGAGCCTTCGGTTCCGGCGGATGTTGAGCCCGAAGAAAAAGAGGCCGAAGCCGCCGACAAGGAAACCACCGAAGACCTCATCTGGGTGTATTTTCGCACGATGGGGAAGAAGGAGCTGCTGACTAAAGAAGCCGAGACCCTGACGTTTCAACGACTTGAGCGGGGGCTCCAACTCCTCGCGGAGATCATTGGAGAGATCCGACCCAAAGACCGCGAGGCGATTGAGCATCTTCAGAGGTTTTTCACCCAGGAGGACGGGGCGCGCTTGAAGAGGGTCGGCGAGTCGCTCTCCGCTGCGGTGCCGTCCATTCAAAAACCGTTGGTGGCTTTGATCAGGACGCTGGCCGGGATCCTGGCCGTCAAGGACGCCAGAGACGCCGGTTTGCGCGAGCGGTGGGAGCGGCGGTGCCGGTCGGCGGGTATCGAAAGCAAAACCATTCTGCGATGGAATGAGCAGCTCGTGAGGGGCGAGGCGATTATCACCCAAGCGACCAAGGAGCTCGTCGAGGCCAACCTCAAGCTGGTGATCAGCATTGCCAAGCGCTACATGGGCCGGGGCCTGGCGCTCCTGGATTTGATTCAGGAAGGCAACATGGGGCTCATGCGGGCGATCACGCGCTTTGACTATCGGAAGGGGTTTAAGTTCAGCACGTACGCCACCTGGTGGATCAGACAAGGCATCACCCGCGCCCTGGCCGATCAGTCGCGAACGATTCGGATTCCGGTGCATCTCACCGAGGCGTTTCATAAAATCTTGACCGCGTTGCAGGCCCTCAAGCAAGAGCTTTCACGGGCTCCGACGTCGAAGGAAATCGCGAAGCGGACCGGGATCCCGGCCAAGAAGGTCGATGAGATCCTTCGCGTGGTGCAGGAACCGCTGGGTCTCCAGGACCCGGTGGGCGGGGAAGAGCTTCAACTGCAAGATTTGATTCGCGACGAGGTGTCGCCGTCGCCGTACGATCGGCTGCTCACCACCGAGATTTCGCAGCGCCTGGCTGATATTCTGGACACGTTGACGCCGAAGGAGGCGACGGTGATCAAGATGCGGTTTGGGCTGGGCGGCGCCAAGGAATCGACGTTGGAAGAAATCGGCTCGATCATGGGCATCACGCGCGAGCGCGTCCGTCAGATCGAAGTCCAGGCGCTCAAAAAGCTCCGCTACCCGGACCGTCTGAAGAAACTCCAAACGCTGAGGGGATAGGTTGTCCCCACGGTCCGATCATCGGACCATCGTGTATCCCAAGAGGGGGCGCGGCCGCGCCCCCTCTTTTTGTGGCGCTCTGTGTTCTGCGTTAACCTATGACCAGGTTGGGCGGGGTGCGGCCTTCCAGCACGGCGAGGAGGTTGTCCGCCGCGATCCGCCCCATTCGCTCTCGGGTCGCCGTCGTGGCCGATCCGAGGTGAGGAAGGAGAAGGGCGTTCTCGCACGCCAAGAGGGCCGGGTGGAGGGTTGGTTCCTGCTCGTACACATCCAGCCCCGCGCCCGCGATGGTGCGCGCGTGGAGCGCCGCGGCAAGCGCGGCCTCATCGACCACGGGGCCGCGCGCCGTGTTGATGAGGTACGCGGTCGGTTTCATCGAGGAGAGTTCGCGCGCCCCGATGAGGTGTCGCGTCTCGGCCGTCAACGGGACGTGGAGCGACACGATGTCGGACTCCGCGAGCAAGGCGGCGAGGGGGACCATGCGCCACGCGGGATCCGCCTCGGGCGCCACGTGCCTGGCCGTATAGAGCACGCCCATCCCGAAGCCCGCCGCTCGACGAGCCACGGCTCGGCCGATTCGCCCCAGCCCCACGATGCCGAGCGTAGCGCCCGCCACGTCAGCCCCCAGCAATTGAGTCGGCGCCCAGCCCGTCCAGCGTCCTTCGCGCATCAGCCGGTCGCCTTCCCCCAGCCGGCGACACGCGCCGAGGATCAGCGCCCAGGTGAGATCCGCGGTGGCGTCGGTCAACACACCGGGCGTATTGGTCACGACGATCCCGCGTTCACGGGCCGCAACGAGATCGATGTTGTTGTAGCCGACCGCGTAGTTGGCCACGACGTTCAATTCGGGCGCCGCATCGAAGACCTCGGCGTCGATCGTATCCGCCAATGTCGAA